>JAFGQL010000063.1 GCA_016935695.1 Spirochaetales bacterium | reverse complement strand
GGTATACTGAGTCCCGTCCTATGAATATCATACTTTTTTCACCCGATGAACTGTCCGGTACCGGTCTCGTAGTACTGACTGATGAACGGCACCGGCACATCCGGGATGTGTTGAGGGCCAAAGAAGGAGATTTTTTGACATGCGGTGTCACCGGGATCAGCAAGGGTCAGGGGACCGTCCGCCGCACCGACAGACAGAAAACAGAAATTGACTACCGGGCCGTCTCGCCGCCCGGCCCGCCCCTTGATATAACCCTTTTAGTGGGGATGGTACGTCCAATACAGGCGCGGCGCATACTGAAAGCCGCGGCGGCCTACGGGATCCGCCAGCTGCGCTGGACTCCCACCGCATTAGGAGAAAAATCCTATGAGAAAGCAGGCCTGTGGCACCACGGCGCCTTCAGACAATTTCTTTTAGAAGGGGCGTCCCAGGGCGGCCATGCACATATTCCCGAGGTGCACATAGACAGTTCCCTGTCCCGGGCAGCCGCGGCCGTGGGGCTGCCGTCAGATTCGGCGGCAGGACTGGTTCTTCATCCGGGTGAAAATTCAGCAGGTTTCAGGTCTGTTTATGAAACGTACGCGAGGGGTAACGTGCCGGTATCTTTCTGCGCGGCTGTCGGCTCTGAGCGGGGCTGGACGGAAAAAGAGCTGTCGCTGTTAACGGCATCCGGGTTCACAGCCTGCCGGCTTGGGCCCTCCATCCTGCGTACCGAGGATGCGGTACACGCGGTACTGTCGCTGTTGTCCCTGGTTTCCGGACAGATGGACTAACCGCAACCGCAGGACGTATCAGTGTTCTTCGGCACTTTCAATGCTGAAACGTCTATTCCTTTTCTGCCGATGACCGTCATGACACCGTACCATACCGCGAGACCACCGAGGGCGGTGAGTATCCACCACAACGAGCGGCCTTCCGCCAGCTGATAAAAGAGGGTGGCAATGATCCACGCCATAGTGGTCAGGTACACTCCCATCAGGGTACCGTAGAAAGCGCCTATTTCCCTTACGGCTGTACCGAAAGCGGCCAGACAGGGTATGTAAATGAGTACAAACAACAAATACGCGTAGGCGGCCGCAGGGGTGAACCGCCCCCGGATAAGCCGGTAGGAATCGGTTTCCACAGATTCGTCATCCACTACACCAAAGGCCGCGGCGATCCCTCCGGGAATCGAGGCGAAGGCCTCCTCCAGGGAGGAGAGGAAACTGAAAGGCGCTTCCGGTTCTTGCGTGCCGGCAGCCTGGCCGCCGCCGGCTTCCAGCTGGCTGTACAACCCGTTCAGGGTGCCGACAATGGCCTCTTTCGCGAACACCCCGGTAAACAGTCCTACAGCCGCCGGCCAGTTTTCATTCTCTATACCCATAGGTCCGAACACCGGTGTAATGCCCCGTCCGATTCCCGTAAGCACCGATTTCTCATTTCCCTCGTTACCGAAACTGCCGTCGGTCCCCAGGCTGCCTAAAAGCCCCAGGATAAACACGGCAAAGAGGATGACCTTGCCAGCGCGGAAAATGAAATCGGCGAGCCTGTTGGTGGTATGGATCATGATGTGCTTGAACCGCGGCGAGTGGTATCTGGGCAATTCCATGATGAAATGCGAGGGCTCGCCCCTGAACAGGGTGGATTTCAGTAAAAGCCCGGACAAAACAGCAATAAGGATCCCGGCCAGATAAATCGAGAATACCACAAGCCCCGAATACCTGGGAAAAAACGCGCCGGCAAACAGGGCATACACAGGCAGGCGGGCGCCGCAGGACATAAGCGGCGCCATGAAAACCGTCATCAGCTTGTCCTTCCTGGTATCCAGGGTTCTTGCAGCCAGGATGGCCGGCACGGTGCACCCGAAACCTACCAGCATGGGAACAAAGGCCTTCCCGGGCAAACCGAGAAACCGCATGAACTGGTCCATCAGAAAAGCCGCACGGGCCATGTATCCCGAGTCCTCCAGAAGGGACAGCATCAGAAACATGAAAAAAATCACCGGCACGAAGGTGGATACGGTCTGGATCCCGGCCCCGATGCCGTCAGCCAGAATCGCTATGAGGAATTCAGGCAGGGCCAGAGACGTAAGAACATTCCTTACCCCGTCAACAAAAAGAGCGCCAAAGGTAATATCAAAGAAATCGATGAAAGCGCCGCCGAGATTTATGGAAACCCAGAACACCAGGAACATGGCGCAGAAAAACACGGGGAGGCCCAGAAGGGGGTGCATCACCAGCCGGTCTATGCGGTCGGTCATGCTTTCCCTGGATTTGGGCCGGGTAACCACATCGGCGATGATACCGCGGACACAGCCATAACGGTGGTCGGCAATCAGGACATCGGGGGTCTCTTTTAAAAGATCGGTGATCGAAAGACGTTCTTTGTGAAGGGCGTGGCGGAATTCGCTGTCGTGGGCAAAGGGCTGGTTGAGTATCCACGAATCTTCTTCCAGGGCCTTTACCGCAGCCCACCGGGAACTGACCCCCAGATCATCACAGGCAGCGGAAAGATAAGGACATAACCGGGAAATCCCGTCTTCTATTTCATTGGGGAACTTGACCAGGGGTTCAGGGATCGACATCCCGTCAAGCCAGGTAAGAATGGCGGCCTTGAGTTCAGATGAACCCTCGTCTCCGGTCGCCGTATACGCCATCACCGGTATGCCCAGGTGGGCCTTCAGGTGATCCAGATCAATCTTCTGACCGGAGGCGTCGGAGATGTCCATCATGTTAAGAAGGCCGACCACCGGCACCCCGAGCTCAAGAAGCTGGGTAGTCAGGTACAGGTTCCGCTCCAGATTCGATGCGTCAATGACGTTCACCACCAGATCAGGCGGGGTGGAAATGAGATACTCCCGGGTGACGATCTCGTCTTCAGACTCCGCAGAAAGGGAATAAATCCCCGGCAGGTCAATACAGTCAGCCGAGGCATACTGAAGAGACTGGGAACCGAATGATACCCTGCCCGACTTTTTTTCTACCGTCACTCCTGGCCAGTTGCCGATACGCTGTGACGAGCCGGTCAGATTGTTGAAAATGGTTGTTTTACCGCTGTTTGGGTTGCCCGCAAGGGCGATTTCTGGCTGACGCTCCACCTACACTTCCACTCCGTAGATACGAACAGCGGCACCCCTGCCAAGCATGACCTTTGTCCCCTTTACTTCGACAACCAGAGGCATCGAGCCGCCGCCGCGGACAACCGTAATGGTTTCTCCGGGAATAATCCCCAGATTGAGCATCCGCGACCGGAACTCCCGGCCCCCGTCCAGCAGGGCAATACGCATCCGTTTACCGGCAGACAGAGAAGTCAAAGATTGTGTTCGGGTCGTGTCTGATTTCATAGATATTCCAATGCGGATATCACCGCTTCTTAAAAGGTACCGCTATCGCTTTATGGGAGCAAGGATAGCATAATTAATACGCATTAACAATAGTATACCCCGAATTTTCACAAAAATCTGGACCAACCACCCATCAGGAGTATAAGTTCCGGACTTCTTCTCCGATGATACGTATTCCCTCCCTCACCGAGTCCTCGTCCTGGGAATAAGTCAGACGGATACACTCCCGGGAATGGTTGCCGGCGAATGTACCGGAACCGAAAAAGAAATACTCCCCTGGGATAACCAGGGTGTCCCGTTCTTTCAGCCGGCGGTACAGTTCCATGGACGAAACCGGCAGCCCCGGAAACCAGACCCAGAGGAAAAGGGCCCCTTCGCTTTCGTGTATCCGGTAGGGCACATCGGCGAGGGCCGCATCCAGCCATTCCATGGCCTTCCGTGACCGCTCGCGGTAAAAAGGCATGATCGTTTCCGTGCTCAACCGCCGGAGGGTTCCGTCGGCAATCAGCGGTGCGGTTATCACCTGCCCCAGGGTTGAATTGGAAAGGGACACGATGGCATTTACCGCCGATACGGCCTGTACGATTTCTGGAGACGCCAGGATGACCCCGGTCCGCACCGAGGGCAGGCCTATTTTTGACAAACTCATCCCAAGGATAATGTGGTCTTCCCAATGGAGGTGGGTATCGGCGAACAATATGTTGGGGAAAGGCGCGCCGTAGGCATTGTCAATCAGAAGGGGAACTCCGGCCGCCTTTGCCATGGCCGAAAGGCGCATCACTTCCCCGTCGGTGATCACATTCCCTGTAGGGTTGGTCGGACGGGACACACAAAGGGCGCCTATGTCAGTGCCGATGGAAAGGGCATCAAAATTTATATGATACTTGAAACGGTGGGCGCCCCGCTCTTCGATGGCCGCCGGCACCGACTCGTAGCTCTGGGGATGCAGGCCCTGGTCGGCATACCCGATATACTCAGGCACAAGGGGAAACAGGATTTTTCGCACTCTTCCGTCGGGCATCTCTCCGGACAGAAGGTTGAACAGATAGAAGAAGGCGCTCTGGCTGCCGTTGGTGACAGCGATATTCTCAGGCCCCACGTCCCATGAATATTCGGCCTTCAGGTATGCAGCAATGCTCTTAAGGAAATCGTCATTGCCCTGGGGGGTGTCATAGTTTGCCACCATACGTTCAAACTCGGCGCCGTTGGACAGGATTTCTTCCATCCGCCGCCGCCACAATTCGTTGCAGGCAGGGATATGGGCGGGATTGCCGCCGCCCAGCATGTTGAGAGGCCGGTCGGTGGTCATGGCCGAACCCAGATCATCCATGAGTTCGAGTATCCCTGAACGGGTGGTCAATTTCTGCCCTATTTTGGAGAACGAAACAGCCATGATCACCCCTTTTCCTTTCGTACGCCGTTTACCAGGGTTCCGATGCCGCTGATCTCCACCTCGACAATATCACCGGGATGCAGGGGGCCGACCCCCCCCGGGGTTCCCGTGGAAATAAGGTCCCCGGCCTCCAGGGTAAACTGCCGGCTGATGAAGGACACCAGTTCGGGTATGGTGAACAGCATCATCGCGGTGTTTGATTTCTGTACAGCAGCACCGTTCACCCGGGTTTCAATGTCCAGGGCCTGGGGGTCGCCGAGGCGCTCCAGGGGAACAATTTCAGGACCTGCCGGTCCGAATGTATCCAGCGACTTGCCGCGGAACCACCCTGACGGGTCGGTCTTCTGGATATTGCGGCAGCTCACATCGTTGAAACAGGTGAACCCGAGGATATGCCCGTACACCTCTTCCGGCCGCAGGTTCCGGCACCGGTCTTTTATGATGAGGGCAAGTTCGCCCTCATAGTCGATCCGGAGCTCGTCAAAGCCGTAATCATCCAGGAAGGCGGGAATAACGATCTCCTCTCCCGGCCCAATGAGGACATTTGGAGTCATGGCAAACAGGACCGGCTCTTTCGGCTGTTCGCGAGTATGCCCGTTCATGTCTTTCATGACCTCGTCGGCAATGTGGTCCCGGTAATTAAGACCCAGCGCGATGATTTTTGAAGGGTTAAGCCTGCAGGTTTCCCTGGTACCCGCGACGGGAAGTTCAATCATGTTATACTCCACGAAATTATTATCCTGTGTTCTTGCGTATGCACTGCGGAAATTTCCGCTGCAGACGATATAAAAGAAACACCGGGAAAAAGGCGGTAAGCCTAGACCTGGATTTCCAGACCTTCCTGGGCAATATGTATTTCCATGTTCGTTCTGCCGTTGACCCGTCCGACATATTCGCGGTGCAGCTCTTCCAGCTGCTCATCGCTGCGCATCGGATCATGGTGAAAAAGATACAAACGCTTGATATCCGCCTTGTGGGCGGAATTGATTACAAATTCAAAGGTGGAATGACCCCAGCCGATCTTCGACTCCAGGTATTCCTCATTGGTGTACTGACAGTCGTGTATAAGCACATCTGCACCCTGGTACCACCTGAGAATTTTTTCATTTTCTTCACGGGCGGCTTTTTCCCCTTCTTCGGCGGCTGCTTCATCGTAGCCGAAATCCTCGGGATCAGTAGGGAACACGTTCCGGAACGGTTCGGTGTCATAGGCGGTACAGACAGTCTTTCCCTTGTATTCAAAACGGTATCCCAGGCACAGAATAGGGTGGTTCAGATATTTTGTGGTGACAAAAAGCCCTCCGCCCATGTCCATCGTACATTCCCGCAGGGGGTGATAGGTGATCTCGGCGGCAAGTTCCGAGTGCTTGATCGGAAAATAGCGGTAGGAAAGCTGACTGCCGACCACTTCATCCAGTCCTTCGTCTTCGAAAGAAACCGGACCGTAGATTTTCAGTTTGGTGCCGGGGATGTATATGGGCGTAAAGAACGGAAACCCCATGATGTGGTCCCAGTGAGTGTGGGACAGAAAAATGGATGTATCAATCGGCCCCTTGGGAAGATCATTGGCCATGAGGTAGTTCCCCAGGGCCCGTATGCCGGAACCGGCATCTATGATGATAAGCCGCTCTTCTTCGCCGAACCGCAGCTCGATACTCGCCGTGTTGCCGCCGTACTTTACTGTTGAAGGTCCGGGACAGGGAATAGATCCCCGCACACCCCAGAAACGCACCTTTATCATACCATTCCCCGCTACACCGCTAATTTGAGGAAAATCCTGGCTTTTTCAATCTCTGCGGTAACCTTGTCTTCAAGATCTTCCAGCTGCTCAAGCCGCACGCCAAGATACGTAAAAACCTCTTCGGGAACACGATCGGGATACCGGTCGCCGGAAAATCCTATTTCGTAATAATTAGAAAAAAAGTTTGCGAGGGCAACTGTCCACACAATATCCTTGAACTGGCCGTTGTACTCCTGGGGATGATGGTGATGCAGCACCGTATCACGGATTTCCGGACTCAGTTTCCACAATTCCACCACGAGTTTTCCCACTTCACTGTGATCGAGACCAAGGGTCTTTTTTTCTGCAAGATACATGGGTTCGTTGTCCCTGTCAGAAGCCGCGAGGGCCATGACGTACTGTTTCGACAAGCGGTTGTTCAAGGGGATCTTGCCGATATCGTGAAGGATCCCGGCCATGAAATATTCTTCGTGAAGTTTTGTGTCAATCTTGCGGCCTTTGGCAACCAGTTTGGCAGTTACTCCTACACACAGGCTGTGGCGCCAAAACCCGTCCATATTCAGCCCTTCTATGCTCTGCTGCTTGCCGAGGGTGCCCAAAACCGCCGTGCTCAGGGCAAGGTTTTTTACCGTGTTAATTCCCAGCATGATGATGGCCCGAACGAGGGAAGTAACCTCTTGTGAAAGACCATAGTAAGCAGAGTTGATCAGTTTCATGACCTTTCCCATAAGGACGGGGTCCAGACTGATTACCTTGTTCAAATCCGCAGGGGAGGTTTTCGGGTCATTGCAAATTTCCAGTATCTTCGTAACGCTGGTGGGGAGACTCGGCATCTTGTCGATGTAGCCCTGCAGAGCAGGAAGATAATTAGGCTGATCCATGCTTCTTCCTTATCGTATGTACAATATCTGCGATTTTATGATGAAGGGCAACCCCAATTTCCTTATTTGGATGATATACCGACAAATCCTGAATGAAAGAAAGGGCCTGGCCGATGCGGTCACTGGAGAGGGCCGATTCTTTCCGCCGTTTCTTCACCTCGTCAGGCATGTCTACCGGAAACACCGGCGGCGAGGAGGGCTCTTTCCTCAAGTGGGCAACCGTATCAAAAAAACCGCCGTGGCCTTTGAGTTTTTCCTTGATTGCTTCCATTTTCAGCCTGGCCTCGCTGGCTTCCCAGTCATTGCGCTGTTCATCAGGCAGGAATCCGATCAAACCCTGAAGGTAATCAAAAAGATGAACCTCTTTCTCTTTTACGTCTTCTGGCGAAACAGACGGTGCCTCATCCCGGTAGGGGTCCTCGGGCAGTTCCGTCATGGCAAGGGGCGGCGCCTCATCTGCGGCAATGTCAGAAGCAGCCTTTCTGTCATCAGGGTTCACACCTTCTTTCACGCCGGCACCGGCCGGCTTCGGGTCAGCTGAGCCTGACGGATTGGTCTTCATGCCTGAAGGAGGCGCGCCGGAGGGTTTCCCTTTAGGCTTTTTACGGGTAACAGTCCTGGTAGTAAACCGGATTTTCCCGCTTCCGCCCGGCAGGCTCATCTGGAAACCTCCCCCCGGAGGAATGATCTGGAAGTTCAAAGGAGGCACCGGAGATCCTTGCCCCGGAACCGCCCCCTGCCCCGGATACCCGCTGCCCTGCCCTCCGCCTGATGTGCTTCCGGGGCCGCCGCCGTATCCTCCGGAAGAAGATCCGCCTGGCTCCGCACCCTTGGCGTCGTAGTGAAGCTCGCCGCGTTCGGGGCGTTTCTTCTTTTCTTCTATGACAAAATCCTCGATCTCCTCTTCCATTTCCGAGAGATACACCGTGTCCTCGTCTTCATTGATGGCAATTACCGGCTCTATTCCGCCGATATCGATAATCGGCGCCGGACGGTCGAGGTCGGGAATATGCTCAAACAGAAGGCTGTCGCCTTCCCTGGATTTCCCCTTGTCGGTTTCACCTTCCAGTTCGGTCTTGAATTTCCGCAGGTTCGCTTCCCACGCAGCCTCATGTTCGGCAGCAAATTCTTCCAGCGACTCCTCATAGAGCGACAACTGCCGGTCCAGTTCATCAAGATCAAGATCTTCATCCCGGTTTCGCAGCTGTATAAGCTCCCCTGTCAGTTCAACCACCCGCTGCTTGTTTCCGACTCCCTTGTGCCCCCGGATAAGGGCGTTTAACAGCTCTTCATCAGCGGTTCCGACGGAATATAAAGGCTCCAGTACCGTCAGGGCTTCATCATAAAGGGTCTCGAGAAGGTACAGTTTTCCCAGCAGAAGCCGGGCCGCGTAATGGGTATCGTCCCTCGAGAGGATCTGGCTTGTCTGGGCGATGGCCTTTTGATATTCCCGCAGCTCCTTGTACAAGAAGGCCAGTTTAAGACGGGTGTCATTGTCGTCGGCCTTGAGGTTCAGGGCTTTGACATAGGACATGACCGCTTCCGGCCTTTTTCCGGTGAGCTCCTGATACCTGCCGAGAAGGGCATACCCCCTGCTGTTCCGCGGATGGCGGTCCACAAGCCACGCGATCGATTCCCGGGCCAGGTTGAGCTTTTTCAGCTCCAGGCATACCGTCGCAAAGCGTATCCTCAGATCAAGGTTGTCCCGGTCGTGTTCCAACAGGCCCCGGAGGGTTACGAAGGCATCACTGTAATCACCGCGCTTTTCCTGAATGATCTCCAGGTTCACGGCCGCGGTAGCATAGTCGGGACGGGCATCAAGCGCTTCTTTCAGCATTGCCGCGGCTTCGTCATCCCGGCCCATGGCCCCTAAAACCACCGCCATATTGTTTTTTACTTTCACCGCCCCGGGGTTGATCGACAATACCCGCCTGAACACTTCGTAAGCCTTTTCCGCGTCGCCGGTCCGCTCCAGGGAAACCCCCAGATTGTTGAGGCCGTCTTCCCAGGCAGGAACACTTTTCAGGGCGCCACGGAAATGATCCACCGCTTCAAGGTCCCGTTTCTGGTTTTGAAGACAGATTCCCAGATTGTAGAGGAGGGTCGGATGATTCGGATCTACTGCCAGACCTTCTCTGAACACCTCTTCGGCTTCCTTGTCCTTACCAAGAGCCTGAAGGGTCGTCCCCCAGTTGTTGTAGGCCAGGATGAACCGGGGGTTGCTTTCAATGGCACTCCGGTAATACTCGATGGCCCTGTTATGCTCATCTATCTGTTTGTAAATATTACCGAGGTTGTAGAGTATATCCGCCCGCCCGGGCACGACCCTGAGGGCGTGTTCAACGGCACCGATGGCCGCAGGGATATTGCCGATATAACGGTATATTACCCCTACATTGTTATGTGCCTCGGGGTTCTCGGGATCCAGTTCGATCACCCGCTGGTAGGACTGTATGGCTTTATTATGCTCCTTCTGCCGGCTGTATATATTGCCGATGAACAGATGGAGTTCGGGGTTCTCCGGGTAGGTTTTCAGGAGGAGAGTCGCATAGTTCAAAGCTCCCGAATAATCACGCATGAGGACCGCGTTCCGGGCCCTCGCCATCACATCTTGAGGAGTCATCGCGCCGCCCCGAGTTTACTCGGCCGCACACTTATTTCAGCCCCGAACTCGCTGTAATGAGGGGGATCGGCATTATCATAGGACACCAGGGTGAAATAATACAGTTTACCGTTCTCCATCCCGGTGAGGGTAAAGTCCCGGGTATTCCCTACATCAACCGGAGACGCCCCTTCCATGGCATCCTGCCCGAAATACACTCCCGGTTTTTCACCGTAATACAGCAGATATCCGCTGATATCCTCGTCTGGAACAGGGTCCCAGCTGATGGTGATCGAGTTGCTGCCACCTTCTCCCCGGATGCCAGAAGGGGGCAGCGGCGGCAGGTCCGGTTCATAGGTAACGGCCAGATTCGAGAGCACAGGTGAATGGACCTGGCTGCCGTCGGGATAAAGCTCTCCGTAAAACTGGAGATACTTTCCCCTGACATTGCCGGGGAAGGGCCCTGCGGAGGGAAAAGGAACCCAGGGAATCCGGTCCAGATTGAGGTCAAGAAGGTTGTTGGACACCCGGTAATAGTAAAAAATGTCAGAATCTCCCGGCGTGTTGTCGTCGATCTCAACGGCCAGCACCCGGGTATTTGTATACCCCAGATCAATCGCCCTGGTGGTAAAACTGCCTTTTTGGGTGCCGAGCTTATACAGGGAGGGCCGGTCGACAAAGCGGGAAGACACGCGGAGCTCGTCCAGGAGTCCGGTGAAATAACTGCCCACTGTAAGATTGCTTTCCGGGTTTTCCCCAAGCTTTGGAAGATACACGGTACCGTCCTCACGGCCGCTCCGGGTCGCATAGCCTATCCCCTCAGGTTCTCCGTTGAGGGTGTATTCCAAAAGCCCCGTCGACGAATCAAAACGGAGCAAATGGTGGGCCCACCGCCGCGGAATCAGCAGGGTAAGCCCCCGCACGGTTACCGTAAACGGCGACAGATCGGGAGGAAGAAACATGTTTTCGAACTCCCATACAAGACGCTGTCCCTGGACATGGACACGGAGTTCCTGATGGGTTATTTCCCGTTCATGAATGCGTGAACCCTGCCACAGAAGAATTGTCTCCCCTTCTTCCAGGGTTGCGGGATACATCCAGAACTCGATGGAAAAATCCTTCCAGGCCACCCCGGGGTAGAAAAGGGAATGCCGGGAACCCTCCAGCACAAGGGTTTCTTTCTGATGCTGAAACACCCCCGACCCGCTCCCGGCGAATGCCGCTTTATGGGTAATGGAGCCGTTGTTAACAACCGGAGTGTAATGCGGAAGATCAGTAATTTCGTCACTCGAATTAAAGTGCAGGAGGAGATCGGTACTCCCGTCGGCGGTGTACTCATTGTCGGCCAGGATTATATCAAGAAAACCCTCGCGGCCTTCTACCAGCACGCAGTTACCCAGTAAAAGCCCCTGCCAGTTATCCTCTTTGCCAAGGACAATGGTTTCCTCAAGAGAGTACAGAAACACGGTACACAGGGAAGATAGCAGTAGTAAAGAGAGAACGGATCTTTTTTTCACGGTACCTCTTTTGAGTCTCGGCAGTTTCGTCGATAAGTATAACACACTTGCGTTGTGCGGCTTCTTGTTTTAGCATGGAGACTGCCGGTTGTCGGGACATCAAAAAATGAAAACAAGGAATACGGTGGCACTACATTGAATATCCAGGATTTGCGACTTTTTGCCAATATTTCCTACATTACCATCATATTCGTCTTCTCTCTGATGTATCTTGCCTTGAGCCTCTTCAAGGTGGGAGGAAAGAGGTATGCGGTAATGGCCCTCTTCGGCCTCTCGGCGTTTATCCGCGCCGGTTTCGAGCATCAGAAAGCGCTGCTGTTCATCCTCCCTGGTGTCCCCCAGAACATTCAGACCCTTCTGCGCTTGTGCGGTTTGTTTCTGGCAACAGGATTTTTCCTGTGGTATCTGCATATGCTGTACCCAAAGCGCCTGCCCAAATGGGGGGTTGCGGTATCATTTCTCGCCGCAGTCCCGGCCCTTGCATCCCATCTGCTGCATACAACCTGGGAGTGGGAAGCCTTCGCCTTTTGGGCTGTCACGGAGGTCGTTGTCTATACCCTGTTCTTTGCAAACCTGATAACGGTTATACGCAAAGACACCCGCCTCGCAGGATTCCGGCTTGCATCCCTCATAAACCTTGCCGCCTTCGGTGTGTACGACGCCCTTATTGAACTCGGGTTTATACATACCATACGTCTGCTGCCCGCGGGTGTTACCCTGCTGATTCTGTATGAATCTCTCATTAACATCATAGACAACTACCGGATGCATCAGCATCTCAAACGCCTGAATGATAAAATGCAGCATATTGACCGGATAAAGGATGATTTTCTTGCAAATACGTCACACGAACTCAGAACGCCCCTTCACGGCATAATCGGACTGGCCGAATCAATGATGCGGGAAGCAATGGGGGCCCTGACCGATGACCAGAAGTCCACACTGTCGCTGATCGTAGCAAGCGGCCTGCGCCTGTCGTCATTGGTGAGCGACATCCTGGATTACTCAAAAATCAAGGACAGGAAAATCAGTCTGCGCAGAGAAGTAGTCGGCCTCTACCGGGTCATATCCACCGTCCTGTCGATGACCCGGTATATGCTCCTGGGTAAAAACATCACGGTAACAAACAACATAACGAAAGAAACGCCGCTGGTTGTTGGAGACCCGGCCCGCATCGAGCAGATATTCTTTAACCTCGTCAGCAACGCTCTCAAATTCACCACCACAGGGGAGGTTTCCATTTCCGGTGAGGAGAAGGACGGTTTCCTCGCGGTAACCGTAAAAGATACAGGAAAGGGAATCAGCACAAGAAAACTCCTGGATATCTTCAAGGCCTTTGATACCGGCGACATGTCTCTCCTTGAAGGATATGAAGGCACTGGACTGGGTTTGAGCATTACAAAGCAGCTGGTGGAACTGCAGGGGGGATCAATAGACGTTGAGTCCACAGAATCCGAGGGGACCACTGTCTGTGTTTCCTTCCCGCTGTACAATCCAGAAACCCTGGCCCTTCCCCCAGGAAAGGATGCTCCAGAGAACGACGAAGATGCCCTGAGTGCAGAAGTCCTGTCAGATCTTCAGCCCCTTGTAGAGGCGGGGAATGCCAACGCAGATTACACCGTTCTTGTCATTGATGATTCCTCGATCAACCTGCAGATAATGAAAAACCAGCTGTCCAGCGGCGGCTACCGGGTGGTCCCCGCCCTCAATGGCAAGGACGGACTTAAGAAACTTGCTGAGGCAAAACCGGATCTGGTCATCCTCGATGTCATGATGCCCGAAATGGACGGCTACGAGGTCTGCAAGAAAATACGCGAAAAGTACAATCAGACAGAACTGCCCATTCTCCTTGTGACGGCAAACTCGGAAACCGTTGACATGATGGAAGGCCTCAATGCCGGGGCGAATGATTTCCTTCTGAAACCCTACACCGTGGAAGTATTTCTGACCCGTATAAAAACCCACCTGAACCTGAGCAACATAAACAAAATATACAACCAGTTTGTCCCCATTGAATTCCTTGAATTCCTGGGTAAAAAGGAAATAACCGACGTCCGTCTGGGCGACCAGATACAAAAGGACATGACGGTTCTGTTCGTCGACATACGGGCATTCACCAACCTGTCGGAAAACATGACGCCATCGGAGAATTTCAAATTCATAAACAGCTATCTTTCCCGTCTCTCCCCATTCATTGCCAAACACGGGGGGATTATAGACAAATACATAGGCGATTCCATCATGGCTCTTTTCCCTTCATCGCCGGAAAGCGCTGTCCGTTCCGCCATCGATATGGTCAAGTATATGGAGACCTACAACCACCACCGTTCAAAAGTCGGTTACAAGGCAATCCATATCGGCGTGGGAGTTCACACAGGGAACCTTATCCTGGGCATCATCGGCGATGAACAGCGCATGCAGGGGACCGTCATCTCCGATGCAGTCAACCTTGCCAGCCGGATACAAAACGTCACCAAACTCTACGGCGCAAATGTCATCATCAGCCAGGAGACCTTTGTGCAGATGGAAAACCCGACTGATTTTTCTTTCCGCTTCCTTGGAAAGGTAAAAGTCAAAGGCAAAAACCAGTCGGTTTCTCTGTTTGAAATTTTCGACGCGGATACCGACAACCGTCGGGACTTGAAGGAAGAAACCAAATCACACTTCGAAGAAGGAATCCTGTTGTTTTCCAAGCGGGAATTCGCCGATGCGGCCCAGATGTTTCGTCAAGTACTTGAACGCAACCCGGATGACCACGCGGCCCGGCTCTTTTTGGAAAAATCAGAAAACTTCATTGCCCTGGAAAAGAAAAGATTTCTGTTCAACTCCTAGTACCGGCCTTTCATAAAAACCCAGGATAGGGGTAGTATAGGTTTCAGTATGAACCAGCATTACATGACCCTCACACTTGGCCGCGATCTGTGTTACGCAGGCGTGAAAGCGTCGGCCATGGCAGACCTTGAATTCTATGTAAAAGACCGGGCAATCGCCATCGACGGCGACGATTCTGTGGTGTTTTACGCTGTCCACGACGGAGATCCCGTCCCGGTATCTGTCGGCATAGCCCTCGAAGAACCCGCCCGTATCGCCGACCTTCCCTCTATAGAAGCCGGCAACCCCGGGGACACTCCCGGAGCCTTCAGGCTCCCGCCGGGAAAATACGGATTTGTCCAGCTTTCAAGCGACGCCGATGCCGTCATCAATCAAGAAAGAAAGAACCTTCTTGAGTACATGGATGATAAGCACATGAACGGTGATCCGGAGGGGTTTTATCTCAGGTCCCTGATGGAAGACGGAAATATCACCTACCAGATCCTGATCCCGGTAATCGGGGTTATTTAAGAGGCCTCCGAAGGAATCTGTATGGTAACATCTCCGAAGGCAAAGGTCTGACATGCCAGGCGGAAATCAGGAGGTGCGCCTGCCGCTGCAAGCCGCCGTCTCTCATCGTCATGTATCGGGCTCAAGCGCTCAGCGCCCTTCACGATACGCACACGGCAGGTTCCGCACTGGGCGTGGCCCCCACAGGCATGATGCACAGGAATTTCGTTGCGCAAAAGGGTATTCAGAATGGAAACTACCGGGGAAACAGCAACCTGGACCTGTTTTCCGTCCCTTGTATGCACAGTAAGCACCGCCATGACGTTACCCCTTTTCCCGTGAAACAGTAAGTCTGTTCCTGCCCGATTCCTTGGAACTGTATAAGGCAAGATCGGCCCGCTTGATCACCGACTCGGGGCTGAAATCAATGGTTTTGTCAAACAGGGCTACCCCGAGGGACACCGTCACCCCGACATTGGTATCCTCAAACTCAACCGTCATCTGTTCAACATGAGTGCGGATCCGCTCCCCTACGGTTGTTGCGGCGTCCAGAGATATATCGGGGAGAAGTATGATGAACTCCTCGCCACCGTACCGCGCTGTCACATCTATTTTCCGCACGCTGTTACGGATGATAGACGCCACCTCTATAAGCACATCGTCGCCGCAGGGATGGCCGTAGGTGTCGTTCAGCTTCTTGAAATGGTCAATGTCAATCATGATAACGGCGAACACCTTACCCCGGCGGACCGCCTCTTCATAGGTTTTTTCAAGCATGGTAAGGAAATAGTGTCTGAGCTTGAGCTTGGTCATCATATCGGTAGAGGCCATCTCGAACAGTACGGAATTGTGAATGGCAATGGCTGCAAAGAGGGCAATATCAAGAACAAAATTCTGCTGGTCCTCGGTGAAGATTTCTCCGTCAACTCCCTCGCCGACAACGATAAAGCCGACAAGCCCGCTGCGGGACACCATGGGAATGATAAGGGACGGAAGAATATCCTGGAGCATCTCTATGCCGGGGTCTCCCGGGAATTCCCTGGCAAGTTCCCCCAGCGTGTAACACTTTGCCTTTTCCGCCATTTTCCGCAGAACCGGCGATGCAGAAGGTATTTCGAGATTATTCCCGTGAAGGAAATCAAAGCCCTTGTAATTCCGCTGGAGCCGATAGACCGAGTTATCAAAATAGTTTTGAAGAAATATACCAATGTTGATGACACGGAGCTGGCCCATGATCGTGTATAAAAGACTGTCTAAAAGAATATTGATATCGAGAGTGGAGTTCAGACTTCGGCTTATTTCAAGCAGCTGGCTGAGATCGTAAATCCGTTTTTCATATTCTTCTGTGGTCATGGCGCACCTTTTTGCCGTCGGTTGAGTATAGTCAGAATATGAAACTAATAAAAGCAGTTTGCCGGTTTTTTCATTATTCCTTTCAGTTATGGGAAATGTACCGATAATCAGAACAAGAGGTAGTGATTATGGAAGAGCTGAATACCTTTATCCGAGGCTCGGTCATATGCAACCTGGAACATACCGACAAGTACGAAGCCATCCACGAACTGATCGAGAAAGCCCCGATTTTCAGAAAAATAGACAACAGGGAACTCATTGAATCCGCAGTAATTCAGCGGGAACATATTGAATCAACCGGACTGGGGCAGGGAATAGCCATCGCCCACGGGAAATGCCCCCAGGTCCGTCAGGTCCTGGTAGCCCTGGGTATTTCCCGTACAGGTGTCGAATATGAAGCCCTGGACGGACATCCGGTAAACTTTCTCTTTCTGGTGGCAAATCCGCCCAAGGCCTGGGACGAATACCTGAAAACCCTTTCATCCCTCGTGACTATGATGAAGGACCCGCGGTTCAGAGACCGCCTTTTGGAGCCAGACAGTGAAACCAGGCTGGAGGAACTGCTGCACCGTAAAATGGAAGCTGTCAGCCGCCATTAGCGGCGGAGTTCATACACCTTGCAGCCCGCCCCGGTTGAACCTATGCAGACTCCCAGAACCCTCGCAGGTCATCAATCAGTTTCTGTTCGGTATCCGAGGAGAACCCTTCCTGAAGGGATAATTCGGTAAGGACCTCCAGGATATCATCCTGAACTAAAGGCCTGGAAATCTTTCCGGCCATTTCCCAATATCCTTCCATGTCTCTTACCTGGCCCTCGAACTGCTCAAGATAATTACCGAAATCATCAAAGGAAATTGCCCGCGTCAGCCGTTCAAGGTCTTCCAGTTCCTCTTCGGTTATGCCTCCGTGGGTCATAACAAGGAGTTTTACCGTACCGGCAAGAAACGCTTTTTCCTGTTCTGAATAATCCTGAATGTTCATTTGATTCCTCCTTGATGTCTTCCTGTCTGTCCCGTCATTCTTCAATTACCATACAGTATGATGCCTTTTACGCCGGAATGCAAAATCCCGGTGCTGTAAAGAAAAACCCCGAAATATCCGGATGTCCTTGATTTACCGGCCGGGGCTGCATACCCTATAGGTATGAAGTCGCACATAAAAGGACGCGTGTTCTGGGTAGGGACTACCGAATGGGATGATCATCTCCCGGGACAGGGTGCCATACGGCATTTTCATAAAAGCGAATCGTACAACTCCTATCTGATTTTAGCGGGCCACAGCGTTCTGGTAGATACGGTCGCTCAGCATTTCGCCGACGAATATATTGAGAATCTGTCCAGGGAAATACCCCTTTGCGACCTTCACGGCATCATTTTAAGCTGCGGAGAAAAAGACCACATCGGGGCATTGCCACGCATCGTGGAGGAGAACCCTCACATACGCATTTACGCGGCTGAGTCAGAGATACCGAAAGTCCGAAAAACTTTAAACCGGCACGCACGGATAATTCCCGTCCATTCGGGAGATCATCTGGACGAGGAAGATTTCTCCATAGAGTTTTATGAAATTGAACCATTCAGAGGAAGAAAATCCCTTTTCAGTTACATCAAAGAAGAAAAGGTTCTTTTTTCCGGTTATGCAACCGAGTATCTGCTGAAAGACCTGACAGACGGCAGAATCCACGGCAAAGACACACACGGGACACCTGTTGGAAAACTTCTACGCTCGCGCCTTGAAGAAAAAATCGGTGACGGCATCAGGCCCGATGTAGTATGCACCAATCACGGTACACCTATGTACATGTTCTGAGTTCCTGTTCTGCACACTCCTGCAGACCCCTTATGATGGCATCATCCTTTCAATTCGGGGTTCGAGTCTTCGAGTTTCTGAATTTTATCCCGCAGCCGTGCAGCTTCTTCGTAGTTTTCTACGTCCACCGCCCGGGAAAGCTCGCCGCGAAGCGCCTCCAGCTCTTTCTGTACAGGATTCTCATCGGCAATTGTCTCATGCTCGGTAATGACCTTCACGGAAATACCGGCCTCGTCGACAATCCTTTCGGCAATGTAGACAGGTACTTTTGCGCGCACCGCAAGGGAAATGGCGTCGGAAGGGCGGCAGTCCATCAGGACTTCGTCCCCGGATGCATTCTTTATTACCAGCTGAGCTATGAAGGTACTCTCCTGAAGATCAACAATCTCGATGCGCAGGAGTTCAAGCCCTCCCGCTTTGAGCAGATCAAGCATAAGGTCATGACTGAGGGGCCGGGGCATGGGAACGCTCTGCATACCGATGAGAATGGACTGGGCTTCGAGCTGCCCGATAAAGATCGGCACCGCTGTCTCGGCACCGAGGGGCCGCACAACTACCGCATTCCCCTGTTCCGTTCGGGCGATCGTCCAGATTTCCGCTTCTACCAGCATTGACGTAAGTGGCCCCCTTGGTAAACGGCCGGGATTGAAGACCGTCTCTTCAAAGATACGTAAAAGAGGTGTTCATATCAACCCTGAAAAAAAATCACGGCAAGCTCTCAACGACTTCTATCTGCTGATCGATCATCTGATCGCCGTCAAAAATGAACCGGCCTTGCATGTTCCTCCCCTCAAGCATTCCGGGGAGCCAGAGGATATCATCCGCCCACATCCGTTCGTAGGGAATGTCTGACACCGAACACCAGAAAGGATCAGCCTCTTCCGTTTCCGTCAGCTCACCCGACCAGCCAGTCGCATAAAACACATGGCCCTTGAGGGAATATCCGTCCTTGAACTGGAAATACAGACGGACCCGTTCTTCGAGCCCCGAAGGAACAAGCCCTGTTTCCTCCCGGGTTTCCCGGACAGCGGCTTCATACGGAGTTTCTCCGGCCTCTATACGCCCCCCGGGGGCGTTGATTTTCCCGGCCCCCAGTCCTGTTTTCTTATGAATGAGGAGCACTTTCCCTTCGTGCTCAATAAAACACAGGACGGCGGTCTCCGACGGAACCCAGGTGTCCCAGTTGATACCGTCAACCCTGTCGGGAATACCGGCCTCTTCTGGGAGAAGCGGGCTGCAGCGGGGACAGGAAGGCTTGTCGTAATACAGGATCTGTTTCAACGGATAAACAGCCCCGCATTCAGGGCAGCGTACGGGGAAAATAAAGGTCTTTTTCCTCATTACCCAGGCAGCCGCGCCGGCCAATGCCGCCCCCGCAAGTAAGTACCTATCCATAAGATTGTACCTCAGGACAACCGCTATGCTCCCGTTGAAAAGCAGGAGGATGACCGCCATGTTGAGGGTCGCGAAACGTTTTTTTTCGCCGTGCTCCTGATGGGACCGCTGTGTCATATTAAATATGAGGATCGCGATCATGAGGTAAAAAGCTGGTTGCTGAATGTATTCTGCCATGAGCGTAAAGGTACCGTCCATCGGGCCGCTGGTCAAGGGAACAGGGTCATGACCGGGTAATTCAGCACACAGGTCTTTGTCGATCCGGCCCAATCAGGGTATACTGCCGTTCTACACCATCTGCAGAACAAGGATGTTATTGTGTCGGAGAATCAGCCATCCCAGCGGACCCTCGGATTCCTTAAAAGCCTCGGGTTTCCAGAACTCAGGCTCCATTCAGCGAATACCCACTTTGACTTCACCCAGGCGGGACGGCGAATCCTCGTGATCGGCCCCATGGGTTCAGGCAAAACCGAATACAGCGCCCGGGTCTGGCGGGACTCGCGGATCGCCTTAAAAAAATCGCCGGTGGTTGCGGGCTTGACCACCTCCGGCCGGGCGGACCGCAGGCGGGTGTTTTTCATCCGCTCCATGCTGGACAAGGGCAGGTTCCCGGACTACCCGGACGATGCCCTTGCGTTCCGGGGAGGGTTTGAACGCTGCGGCGATCACATTTGCCTTATAGAAAACAGTTTCGACCTTGAAAAGGTCCTTGAAAACAACCCGGATGTGGGAACCTGGATCATAGACGAAGCGTCCTTCTACGATGAGCGCATTGCCTATGTAATAGAAAATGCAAGTAAACGCAACAACTTGAATTTCATTTTCCCCGCCCTCATCCTGAACTTCCGCAAGGATATCTTCAACCGCACGGCCCGGCTCATTCTGGAAACATCCACAGACATCATACCGCTAACCGCCTACTGCGAGCATAAGGACTGCATCGAGAACAGTTTTTACACCTACAGGTATTACCTTTCAAAGGGACATGAATGCCCGGCCCTGTACTTCGACCCGCTGATCATCATCGGAGGGGACCGGGAAAAGGATGATCCCCGGGAGCCGAACTACTGCACCCGGTGTGATGCCCATCATTATCTGCCAGGAAAAGAATACACGTTCCTTGTCCTCAAGCCCATGGGCGAACAGGCCGGAAGGGGGAATCTGGAACCCCTCAAACGGGAACTGTCGCTGATACAATCGGATATTGAACAGTCGGAACTTTACCGGGACCTCTATGAACGGCATATAGACACCGGAGAGCCCCAGCCGGTGAACATGAACGCCCTGGATGTACCCTGCATACCGGAGAAAATACTCATGTATCTGTACGGAGAGGAAAACCTCCTGGGAGAGGACCAGCTGCGCCTGCTTGTGAAGGAGCTGGATCTGGACAGAAAGTACATCCAGACAGGTCTTGCCGCAAACCGGCGCCCCATCGATCTTGACCAGTACCAATTGCCCTTTCCCGCCGGAGCCGGAAAAGAGGTTACAAACTCAAAACTGGGCGGTGCTTAGCAGCACCAGGGTACAGGCCTCCATGTAGGGTATACCTGCAGCGTCAAGGGCCTGTTCCAGCTCAGGCGACTCTGTGCCGGGGTTCAGGATCACCCGCCCGGGGCGCAGGGCGACAATCTTGGGAATTTCGGCTGTAATGTGTTTGGGCCCCACATACACTGTCAGGGTATCAACAGGCCCGTGGATTGCCTCCAGACCCGGCGCAACCGGCACCCCTTCGAGCTCCTTCAGAACGGGATGAACCGGAATCGGATCATGGCCGTGTTCCTTGAGCATGGAAAAGGCCTTGTAGGAATACCGTTCCTTGTTTTTGCTGGCCCCGAGTACCGCGACCCGTTGCTTTTGTGACATACTTCATACCTCCGGTCAATTCTGTGTGTTCAGCAGGAATGTTCTGTCATTGCCGCAAGCCATGCTTCAACGGCCTCAATCAGTTTTCGGGCCCGGCTGTTTACAACCGGGAAAATCCCGCCCTGGTTAAATTCAAGCTCCAGCCCCGCGTATCCCCGTCTGGCGTAACGGGACCGGAACAAGGTGCACATTCCATCGTCGGTACCAAGATACGGTTCATTATACCTGACCGTCAATTCGGAACAGGGGCTTACAGCCTCATAAAGGGCATCCGCGGCATTCTGCTCCTGAATGCTTGACGGGTCAAACAGTATGCCGAAATCAAGCTCGCGGCGCCGGCCCTCGAATACGGGGGTAAAACTGTGGAACGACACATGAAGGACCGGGCCCCGGGAAAGGGCCGCCTGTATCCGGCTGTCGAGGGCAGCTACGTAGCTGCGGTGTTTTCGCAACAGCCAGGCCCGGTCCGACGGCTCCAACGGTCCGGCCAGGGCGGGAAACAGACTGCTGTTGCCCTCTGTCCTGTTCTGATCGATCAGTAAACGTGTCATGGAAGAGGAGACCCCGGAACAGCCGAACCGGCGGGTCATGCGCCGGTATACGGGTGCCACACCCAGGTCATACCCGCGGTGGCTTTTCAAAAGCTCCCGGCGGCCCTTGAACAGCTTACGGAATCGGAAGGGAACTCGGTTCCCCCCGTGTTCACAGGAACATATCAGATTCACAAAGAGCCGTTTCATGGAAAAACCCTGTTCTCCATTTCGCAGTCATACAGTTTCCTGTAAACATTTTTTTGCGAAGCGGCCGAATAGTTGCCGTCACAGGCATCAATGATCCTGGCGCTCAGACATCCTTTTGTAAAATAGGAAACAAGGACTTCTCCCGCATCCTTATTCATGGTCCCGTCGGCCAGTGCGTCATGATAGAGCCGCTGCCAGAGATCCCTGACAGGAATACCCCCTGACGCGGCAGGGAAGCCAAGAAGTGAAAGGAATTCCTCATCATCGACGACATACCCGTCCCCTTCGAATACCGCCCCGTTCAGAATGTCCACCAGGCGCGGAGTGGAAAGGTTCTGAAGTTTGACATGGGTTCCGCTGTCAAGGCCGCAAAGCCGGACAACCGACGCGAATACCAGCTGCGCCACGGCCAGGTCGGCGTCAAGGCACTCCTGGGTATCCATCAGGCGGATCTCTATGCTGCCCCGGTCAAACCGGGCGATGGCGCCCCGGCTGTTCAGCCACTGGCTCTCGATGATGGAAGACTCAGGGAGGGTTCTGATAAGGGCTTCCAGCGGTTTGAACACTCCGTCGTGATAAGCATCCTCGCTGTACAGGGGTTCAGGGATCACTGCGCCTGCAATTACGGGAAACCGGTTCTGATTGTTCCGGTACACATCAATACGGGTATCAAGCATGCCGGACAAGGCTGTTTCCCGGAAGGGTGTGGAGGCGCACAGCCCGGGAAGAAGAGGCAGCAACGCCCGGACGGCCGCGTGAAGGACTGCGAACTCGGCATCGGTTTGAAAAGGAATGTTCAAGTGAATGCTCTGCAAATTGGCGAACCCGTGGCGGTAGCAGTTGAAGACCTTGTGATACCACTGATAAATCTCCGCATCTTCCCATGCCCACAGGCGGGTTTCGGTTTCCGGATCAAACCAGGGGTGCATGCCGGTCCCCAACAGGCCGTATCCCTTGCCGGCCATAAACCCGGTAATCTCCTTCATGCCTCCGGCCCAGCCGTCACGGGCTGCCCAGGGGCTCACCGGCGGCGGTGATGTCTTTATTTCCAGAACATGCTGGACCAGTTCATTTGAAATATCGACGCCGGCCTCATGAAGGCTTGTGGACTGTTCGAAGGCGTCAAGGACAGACTTTGCCCAGGGGACGGCGCTTAAGGTTCCCGCTTCTACCGTCATGAGTTCTATCTCTACTCCGCAGGCGGACAAATATCCGTATTCTCGCTTCATTAGTGTTTGTCGCTCCTTCTACCTGTCTTCCGTCACAGGCCCAGCTGCTGTTTGACCTCATTGGCAAAGAAACTCATGATACTGTCATATACCTTATGTTTGAGAAGAAAGTCCTCAACCCCGGCGTCAATACTGGGATTGTCGTTCACTTCGATCACAATGGCCTTGTTCCCGGGAAGTTCTTTTATATCGACACCGTACAAACCCCGGCCAATGGCTTTCGCGGATTTTAACGCAGCCTGAATCACATGGTCCGGCGCCTCTTCAACCGGTATGGCGTCGGTGTACCCGGACTGGTCAGACGGACACCCCTGCCAGTTGTATATCTGCCAGTGCCCTTTCGCCATGTAATATTTACACACAAACAGGACCCTGTGGTTCAAGACGCCGACCCTCCAGTCAAAATCAGTCGGGGTATACTCCTGCACCAGGACCAGTTCACTTTTCTGGAAGAACGAGTCGAGTATTGCCTCCAGCTCTTCGGCATTCTCTGCTTTCTTTACCCCAAGGCTGAAAGCCGAGTCAGGAATCTTGACCACGCAGGGAAGACCGATGTGTTTCATGATTTCCTTAATGTCTTTCTTTTGCTGGATAAGGGTGCGGGGAGTGGGTATTTTCAGCGACTTGAGCAGTTCGTAAAGATACACCTTGTTAGTACACTTGAGAATTGATTCGGGATCATCAATCACTACCAGCCCTTCGGATTGGGCCCGGCGGCTGAAAAGATAGGTATGGTGGTTTACCAGGGTACTTTCCCGGATGAACAGGGCGTTGAATTCAGCCAGACGGGGGAGGTCTTTTTTTGTGACGAACTCGGTATGGAACCCGTACTTCTCTGCGGATGCCGTGAAGTTCTTAAGGGCCCGGGGGTTACTTGGAGGATTCTCCTCATCCGGATTGACCAGAATTGCCAGGGTAAAAGGCAGAGCCTTGCGCATATGCTGGTTCTTATGCTGTTTGGAAAAATACGTATGGGCCGTTGCCTGAAGAAATGGCAAATGAGTTTCCGGAATATCATTAAGAGAAAGAATTTTTACCCGCCGTATTTCCCAGCCCTGGGGCTGTTTCTTTAAAAAAACACGTAACAGAGGGGCCCGGAAATGACGGTATATTTCACCGCAGAGTTTGTCGTATTGGGCGCTCATATTCTTGCCGAAATAAATAGACAACTCGAACTCGGAACTTTTCAGCTGCCGCAGGGCTTTGTTCACCATGGCGTCCAGTTGGGGGGAAGAAAGATTGAGAATGGAAACGTTCTGAATGTCTACCAGGGTCTTTACCGAGGGAATCGGCCGGTGCCCCCTGGCCTCGGCTAAAAGCGAAACATAATACCCCCGTGACTGGTATTTATACGACTGGCATAGATTGAAAACCCGGCAGGTTTCATTCTTTTCCCCTTCAAAATCCATCAGATATTCAATGGCGGAACACACACGGACATCATGAAGCCGCAAGGGGATTTTTGACGGCTTGTCGGTCACCAGGATTTTAATCACGTATTACCTCGCACTGCTGCTTTTTTTCTCGAGCACAAGCAAATTCTCGTCGTAGGTCAGGCTGCCCAAAAGAATGGAGTTGATGAGTTTTTGGATTTTCACATGGTATGATTTGCTCCGGCTTAAGGGATTGTCCTTGTAGGGATCGAAGACAAACACCTCGCTGTGGGTAATCCCTCCCAAAACCACAAAATGCCCCATGGGCTCCCCCCGAAGGTCGTCGTACACCGATTTATTCTGACTGTTGGTGTATTCCCTCTTACTGGAGTAAAGGTAGGTCGCGCTTAAACCGGTGAGCACAGGAACTCCCCGCAAAAGAGGTTCGCGGATAATACGCGGCGACAGATCGTCAAACCGGATGACACCGCCGAGTTCAAGAAACTCAATATACGCCTTTATGGAAAGGACAAGTTTTTTGCTCGTCTTATAGGGAATTTGGGCAGCCAGCTTTCCGATCAACGCTTGGGCATCAAGTCCGTTCCAGCTGGGGTCGAATACCCGCAGATTGTAATTGTACAGACACGCCGACAACCCGATTTTCAGGGCATGGATCCCCAGGAACACCGCAAGCGTCCCGCCGTCCTTCAGCGTTCCCGTTTCCCGGATAACCTGGTCCAGGGGCATCGAATACCCGTAATAATTCAGCACCGCATGAAGCGATGTAGGACCGCAGGTCGTGTCGTCCGGCTGGGACAACATGGTAATGGGGAGTTTCATTATATCTCGGAAAATAGTACTATTTATTCAAAAACACAATAGGTTTGCAATAAATCGGGATTATACTTGAAGAAATGAAAGAACTGGAATATCTGGCCAAACGCTCATATCCCCAGGATAAAAAAAACGTCTATATCGATATCGACCTTGACCGTTATACCGACCTGTATGAGGAATGGGACTTCAGCCCTCAGAAAAAACGGGATCTGGACCAGGACCTGTTTACCTATCTGATTGAATGCTCCCGGGAAATTCCCCTGAAGCGCAAGGTCATCATACGAATGCATCTTCCCGAATCAATTCGCAATAATGAGAAGGAAAAAAATGCCGTCACCGGCATTCAGCGCTATTTCGCGTACCAATATCAGAAAAACGCGTATTTACGGAAAAAATCATTACGAAGCCTGGTACTCTACGGAGGTTTCGGTCTTTTGTTTTTATCCGGCGGCGTACTTTTGCAGAACCAGCTGGGAGAAAGCCCCATTGCTACCATTCTGAACGAAGGGCTCATCATCGGGGGCTGGGTCCTGTTCTGGGAATGTTTCGATATTGTCTTTTTCAAGGACGCGTTTCACCGGGAAACCATGAAACACCAAAAACGGTTAATCACCACCAATGTCCGCTTTGAGTATCATGAACGGAAGCCGGTATAGGAACAGGCCCCTTACAGATCGTCAACCGGCGGTTCGTGTTCAATCCAGTTTTGTTCGCTGTCCTTAAGAAAGTAATTGGGCCAGTCTACCGACTTCTCCGTAAAGGAAACAAACGATAAAAGGTCTGCACAGAAACTGTTGACCCTCTCTGGTGAGTGGTCAAGAAGAATGGTGTCTATCGCCTTCATGAGCCCCTCGGGCTTCCGTGGAGCGGTTTCAAGAACACGGAGAATCCATTTATGGTAGGGAAACAGCATCTCGTTTTCGTTCAGCACAAGACGGGCGGAAAACAGTATCAGTTTCTGTACGGCAAGATAGAGCAGGTAGGCGTTCCCTTTTTTGACCCCTTCCGAATAATACCATTTCCAGGCCAGGATCTGGGAGGCGAAACGCTTCTTCCGTTCCTCCTTTTGTTCAGCCGGGTAGCGGTCTATGCGCCGCAGAAGGTCCTCCAGGCCGGGGAGGGTCGAATACAGAATCCGGCTGCCCTGAAAGGCATACCGCGCCGCGTCACTCCCTTTTTGGGCGATCAGTTCCAGCATGTCCCGGTCCACCACCTTGCAATCCACATACCCGTGTTCATAGCGGCAGATGTCCCAGATGCTGAATGCCAGGGTGTTGTCCTGTTTCCTTTTCTTGAATTCGGCGGCATCGGCAATGATGACCACATCAATGTCCGAGTCGGGCTTTTCAAACCCGTGGGCGATCGAACCGCACAACAAAATACCCGTCACCCAGCTGTGGGGGGTGTAACGGCTCAAAAAGATATCTATTGCTTCCTGGTGATGCTGTTTCATCTCGCCTCCTCAATATTACCATCAGGGTACCGGACGGGAAAACGCCGATACCGCTAATACCGTTCGATATCTGCGCCAAGGTTCAAGTAGGTTTCCAATATATTCGGATAGCGCCGCCTGAGAATGTCGGTGCCATGTACAATGGTCTCTACCGGATCCGCCAGGGCCGCCAGGAAAATTGCCTTTGTCCCCTGAATGATGCCCGGCGCAGCGACTTCACCGCCGTGATAGTCAATCTGGGGTTCCATCACAATGATTTTCTGGGGATCGGAAATGAAAATCTCGGCCCCCAGATAATTGAGTTCCCGCACAAAATCAAAACCGGACTCGTACATCCAGTTCTGAAACAGCATGGTCCCTTTTGTTTTGGTTGCCAGGGTCACCATTACCGGCAGGATATCGACAGGAAAGCCGGGCCAGGGGCGCACCACGAACTTTGGCAGGTCCTTTCCGTACAAGGGAAACTGGTCCAGCTTGAGTTCAAGGTCGCTGCCGGCTACTATAAGATCCTTTCCTTTGCGAAGGACATGGACACCGAACAGCTCCATCCATTTAAGTATACCGTCCATGATCTCCGGCTGATTGGCCCCTTTTATGGTGATGTTGCCGCCGGTGATGGCCGAGGCCACACAATGGCCGGCTACATCCACAAAGTCTGGGCTCGCGACAAAATCAGTGGATTTGAGCTGTTTTGTTCCTTTGACCACCAGATGGTTGGTCCCGATTCCCTTTATTTTCGCTCCCATGCGCACCAGGGTTTTAAGCACGTCGGTGACATGGGGCTCGCTTGCGGCATCAATTATTTCCACTTCCGAATCGGTGCCTGCCGCGTACATGGCAATATTCAGCGTCGTGGTCACACTCGCTTCCAAAAGCCAGACAGAAGACGAGGAGGGTATCTTCCTGGGGATGGAAAACCGCAGGCACCCGCCCGTTTCTTCCACATCAATCCCCAGGCTCTTGAAGGCATTCACATGAACGGAAACCGAGCGGCTGCCAAGCTTGCACCCCCCGGGAATCGGTACCTCTGCCTGTCCGAAACGCGAAAGGAGAGGCCCGACAAAAGAGAAGGCCCCCCGCAGTTTCCGGCCGATCTCTGTATCAACGGCAAATGATTTGACGCCAGTAGAATCGATCTGGGTGTAATTGGTGCCAACCGTTTCTATGGTGGCTCCCCATTTTTTGTACACCTCCAGAAGGGCTTCCACATCGGTAGTCTGGGGCAGGTTCTTGTAGGAAATGCCGCCGCACTGCATGATGGCCAGGGGAAGGGCCCCGAGGAGGGAGTTTTTATTGAGTATGGGGGTAACCTCGCCGATAAGGGGGTTCCCGCCGAAAATTTTAAAAGTTCCGTTCATGATCCGTCCAATGATTATTGTCGGCCTATTTTGTACCGTACGCAAAGGAAATGCAAGGGAAGCCCCATTACTGCCATGGTCTCACCACGATAAATAACTCCCGGGACCTTGCGGAATTTCACCGATGACATATACTTCACAGAAAGGCTATACTCTAGGCCAATCACAGGAAGGAGCGACCATGACTGATTTTTCATCACAAATAAAAGAAAACAGGTTTCACAGATTTACCGTGCAATCCCCAATGCCGGGAAAAGAAATAACCATCAGACAGACAGCCCATTCGTTTTTATTCGGCTCCAATATCTTCGGCCTTACGCGGAAAAAAGGCTTGGGTCTTGCGACATATAAAAAGCGGGTAAAGGAAATCTGGAACGCCGGGACCCTGCCCTTTTACTGGGGACGGTACGAGCCGGAAGAAGGGAACCCGGATCCGGGAAACCGGGTGTATGACGCGGCACTGTGGGCGCAAAAAGAAGGGATCCGGCTGAAAGGCCATCCTCTGTGCTGGCACACCGTATGCGCCGACTGGTTGTTGAAATACGACAACGACACCATTTTCAAGATGCAGATGGACCGCATCCGCCGTGAAGTCAGCCGGTATAAAGGCATCATAGATATGTGGGACGTCATCAACGAGGTTGTCATCATGCCGGTGTTCAACAAATACGACAATGCCGTCACCCGGCTGGCAAATCATATCGGCGCCACCAACCTCGTCCTTGAATGCTTCAAAGCCGTCCGGGAAGTGAATCCCGATGCCTATCTGCTGATCAACGATTTCGACCTTTCTCCGGCTTACGAGAAACTGATTGCTGAGCTTCTGGACAAGGGTTGCACCATCGACGCCATCGGGTTGCAGACCCATCAGCATGAAGGATACCGGGGTGCAGACACTGTGGCTGATTACCTTGAGCGGTTCTCCAAATTCAAGCTGCCCCTGCATTTCACTGAAAACACCATTCTGTCCGGCGACATTGCTCCCAAGGTAGACGACCTGAACGATATACACAAAAAAAGCTGGCCTTCTACTAAAGACGGAGAGGCCCGGCAGAAAGAGCAGGCCGAGGAATTCTACTCCCAGCTGTATGCCCATCCGCTGGTAGAAGCCATCATCTGGTGGGACATAGAGGACGGCAACTGGCTGAACGCACCCGCCGGCATATTAAGGAAAAACCTGTCAAAGAAACCCTCCTACAAACGTCTGCTTGAGCTGATCAAGGGCGAATGGTGGTTCAAGGAACAGACCTTCGGCGGGAACGGGCCTATTGAGATTACTGCACCTGAAGGCCGTTACGAAGCAACAGTCGCGGGAAAGACATATACCTTCACCCTGGATGCATCCAGGCCGAATGTAAGCATCGTATAAATGCTGTTACCACTGCCTTCTGTGTTTTAAAAAAATGCAGAGGCAGTGTGTTCATCCTGTCTGGTTTCTGCACCAATGCTTTCGTATTCATTTGCATTTCGTATCCGGGTTTTATAGACTTTTAGGAAAACATGAAACGGTCAAAGCGCATTGGTACGGCAGTTTTTCTTCTCACCGTAATAAGTACGTTCATACTCATGAGCCGTTACAATTACCTGCTCTTTCATGTATTCGCAGAAGGGTACAGCATTCTGATAGCCCTTGCCATGTTCCTCATTGCGTGGAACGCCCGGGAGATTACCAGCGACACACGGCTGGTGTTTTTAGGGATAGCCTACGCTTTCATAGCGGTCCTGGACGCGTTTCACACCCTGGCGTATACAGGAATGAACATTTTTCCCGATGAAAAATTCTATGCCAACCAGACCTGGATAGCAGCCCGGTTTATGGAAGCAGCCAGCCTGTGGGCATACACCTTTGTGTACCGCCGGAAGGCCCCCAGCAGGAACTACGTCCCGATCATTCTTGTATACACCGGACTGACCCTCATTGTCGTCTATTCCATATTTATCGCAGGCATTTTTCCGGTCTGCTTTGTGGCTGGGCAGGGACAAACGGAGTTCAAAATATTCAGCGAATACATCATCATCCTGGTACTCATCATTGTCGCCGTGCATCTGTACCGCCGCCGAAAATCTTTTACCTCCCCGTATATTCACCGGCTGCTGACTGCTTCCGTTGTCGTTACCGCGTTCAGCGAGGCTTTCTTTACCCTGTATATCGATAACTTCGGAATCACGAACCTGATCGGCCATTTACTGAAAATCCTGTCGTTTTATTTCCTGTACAAGGCCATCATCGAAACCAGCATCAGGACGCCTTACCAGACCATCTTTGCCGAATTGAACGACACCAATCATCAGAAAGACAGGCTGATTTCCGTCCTGGGCCACGACCTGACCAATTCCCTGTCGGGAATACATTCAAACCTCGAACTCCTGAACCGGCCGAATATCAGCTTCAGTGAAGATGAGCGCAGGGAAATGTTTCGAATGCTCAAGGAATCTTCTGCCCACACCCTTGAACTTCTGGGCAACATCCTGAGCTGGGCCCGCAGTCTTCAGGGCCTTCTGGAAATGGAAGAAACAGAGATTGACATTGACAGTTTAATTGAGGACACCCTCGACGGCCTTTCCCCGGCCCTCGACCGGAAGGAAATCAGGGTTCGCCATACCCCGCACGAGCGGATAATAAACGGCGACAGCCACATGTTGTCGGCAATCATCCGCAATATTCTGACCAACAGCATCAAATACACCCCAAGGGGCGGAGAGATCTTCATTGAATGCCGGGCGGCCGAAAAAGACCTGGAACTGCACATACGGGATACAGGGATCGGCATGGATAAGGAAACCCGGGACAGCCTGTTCACAGTGGGGACGGTAAAAAGAAGGAAGGGCACCGAAGAGGAAAAAGGCTCCGGTTTCGGTCTGTTGTTGGTAGACGAGTTCGTGAAGCGCCACGGGGGCTCAATTGAGGTGATCTCGGCACCTGGCGAGGGCAGTGAATTCGTCATCCGGCTGCCGGAGAACCCTCCCGTCGCCTAGACAATAATACCGGAACCTCACCAGAACCGTTCCCGGCTCAATCCCGGCATTCCGCCCGGGTATACAGTTCCTTGATGATTGCTTCTATGGGGATGTCGCCGATGGACAGATCCTCGATCATTCCCTGGCCGGAAACACAGGCAACAAAGGCGTCCAGGCGTGTCACCGCGGTATCAAGCTCATACGTAAAATCCGAGTCGCCGCGGCGTTCGGAAAGAATGAGTCCCGGCATGGTTATTTCTTCACCCTTCCCCCGGGTGACAAGATGTATGGTCTTCTTTGCGCCGAGGAACTGTTTGAGTTTTTCTATCCGGTCGTCGAATATCTGTTCGCCATGATTGATGACAATGACGCGCCGCGCCAGGGATTCGATATCCGCCAGATCGTGGGTCGTAAGGATGAAGGTGACTCCCTTGCC
>JAFGQL010000062.1 GCA_016935695.1 Spirochaetales bacterium | reverse complement strand
GCAGATCCAACGGTATTTTGACTTTCACCTCACCTTGAAGTCCCTGAATGGGATGACTTCCGGTGAGTTGGAAGCCTTATCCGGCCGGTGGGTGATCCTTTCCGGAACGGTAGCATCAATGAGAGTTGTGAATCAGGATGATACAAATTTTGTCGCCGAAATAGTATTAATCGACGGTGAGTGGGACGGGACGGAGCAGGTATACATGTATCAATCGTTTTTGCGGTTGGAAGGAGAACAATGGGTTTCCAAAATACCTGTCCGCAGGAGCAGACGAACTTCACCGGATGCCATACCCCTCAATGCCACTATTCTGGCCGTAGGGATGGTAGCCGATCCGTATGTGGATGCCGATGGGTATGTGTATCCTGTCATCCATTGTGATTATATTCGTATCATTCAATAGACGGCGCCAGATACAGCGTTAGAATTCTCCTTTGATGTTTTTCAGACTTATTTTTTTGCCCCTGCAGTATAAGGCAGCGCTTTTTAAAGTGTTCAAGAGTTCTCTTGCATTTCCGGGCCAATCGAGACCGCAGAGATAGTCTAGAGCGTCATAGTGTATGCTCTTTCCTGTTGGTTTCAGGAAGTGTTCTGTTAATATGGGGATGTCTTCGGGCCTGTCACGCAGAGGCGGTATTTCTATGTGTAATACGCGAATTCGATAATAGAGATCCAGCCGGAATGTCTTTTCTTCTACTGCTTTCTCAAGATTCTTATTAGTCGCGCATAGTATTCGTGCCTGTGACTTTTGAACAGTACAGGAGCCGATTTTAGAAAATTCCCCTGTTTCCAATATGCGAAGCAGTTTTACCTGGCATTGCTGGCTGATTTCTCCGATCTCATCCAGGAAAACGGTGCCGTCTCCACAGGATGAAAATAACCCTTCCAGGTTTCTTGCGCCGGTGAATGCGCCATAGACCGAACCAAACAACGTGGTTTCTATGAGGGTTTCCGGAATTGCCGCGATGTTCTGGGTTATTAATTTCTTTTTCCCGTTACGGCTCAGCGTTGCAATACATTTCGCGGCAACTTCTTTCCCTGTGCCGCTTTCACCGCAGATAAGCACCGGTTCTTCTGACTGGGCGAACAGCCTGATCCTGTTTCTTACGTTTTTCATTGCATGGCTGTTGCCAATGAAAATGTCCGCTATTCCATCATCAGATTCAGGCGCGGGATGATACGGTGATGTATCTATCATATGTTTCATGATCGTGTGATTGACCTCCTCTTTAGATACTGGTTTTTGAATGACATCCCGTATGAATGATCCGGGCATACGTAATAGTCTGAAACATTTTTCCGAGGATGAGAGAGCGATAACAGGGATAGAAAGAGACGACCAGCGCTGCCACTGGGCAGCAAGTTCATTGTACAGACAGTCTGTATCGACAATCACCAAAGAAAGCTGATGCTGGTGTTTTTCTACATTGAACTCTTCAAAACTTTCTATGTGGACTACGGTAATCCCGGGGGGGATGCAGAGCTGTATGTGCTCAAGGACAGCAATATCATTTGAAATAAATAAGACTTTTTTCATGGACATAATTGTACGACCGAGTTTTAAATAATGCAACAAAAACAATTTGGAAATTAGCCTTTTTTGTGTTGGTATTTTTTAATATAGAGGCTCTTGTTGCAACAATTTATCAAATAATTGTATCCTTCCGGTAATGAAAGATTCCCGGGGATTAGTCAAATTCTTTGATCGAGGATATATATTGCGGTATCTGCTCACGGTGATGTTGCTGTCATTGCTGCTGCCGGCGGAAATTCTCGCATTCATGTATCTACAGAGATATATGAGCCTCTATGTTTTGTTGTCTTTCACCGCCGCCGCTTCCATTGTCTTTTTGCCTTTAGGGTATTTTCACATCATCCGGTACATCAAGCACATTAGAGGGCAAGTTGATCAGAGCATATATCCGGATGACGATATGTCTCGTCTTGCTGGTGCTCTTGTCGGGGGAATTTTTCTTGTTATTCCGGGTGTTGTTACGAAGATAATCGGATTTCTGTTGTTCTTCTCTTTACCTAAGCGCTGGGTCGGTATTTGTATCCTCAGAATGTTCAGCAGCGCGAAAAAAGATGTTTACGAATATTTGAAATTATATTCGGGCTGAGGTACGGCCGTGTTATGAACGTATACGGTATATCAGCAACAGGAGAAAGTAGTATACATACTGAAACCCTCTAAGCAAACGCCAGGGGTGGGAAAACAGGCCGGACAGTCCTTCCATTCCTTTGCTCCATGTTTCCTTTGATGTTTTCTTCTTTTTTCCCGCAAAAATCTCAAAGCAGTCCTTGTTCCAGAGAAACAAACCATCAGAGAAGTCTGAAAAATGGGTATTGATCCACTTGTAATTGCCGCGAATTCCGCTGCCGACGAGCAGTAATGAGGGGCTTGCTTTGCGAATTGCCAGAAGCAGGTCAGCCTCCCTTTCTTTCTTGTAGAACCCGCTGCAGCGGCCAACGATGTTCAGCCCGGGAAACGATGCCCTGAGGTTGGAAGCGGCGGTATTTATGACGGCTGGTTTTCCGCCCAGCAGATAAACAGACTTCCTGTTTGTCTCGAGTATGCCCATCAGGCGGATAATAAACTCAAAGGGCATCCAGCGCGCAGGCGTTTCAAGCCCCAGGAACCGGGCCCCGTTTACGATGCTTTTGGATGTTGGTATCACGAGGGAAGCGTGCTCGATCATTTTGCGGTATTCCTGGTTTCTTCGCGCTTTCATCATGTCTTTGAACGATAGCAGCATGATGTGGTGCTGCCTGCCGTTTGCAAGCATTTCACGTACCACACCTTCCAGCATTGTCTCGTCTACGATATCAAAGGGTACTTTCAGGAATGAAATTCTTTTACAGACTGCCACGCGTCTCTCTCCAGCAGTATTGTTTGCACAGCGCCGAGTGCATACACCGGTGCTGTTTCGGTACGTAAAATCCAGGGACCCAAATAGACAGGCTTGAAACCTTTATTCTGAAGAAATGCCGTTTCCTGCGAAGAAAGGCCGCCTTCAGGTCCAATGAGTAACCCCACCCTGCCGGACCATGTCCCGCGAGGAATATTGCTACAATAGCTGTGTAAGCAAGAGTTTTCAAGAGGCGCCTGGTGAAAAAAGAACGCCAAATCAAGATCCTGGGAATTTTTAAATACCGTGGTCATCTTCTCCGGGGTGTGGAGTACCGGCGGTTTGGATCTTCCGCTTTGTTGGGTGGCTTCAGCACATAATTTGTGCCAGCGTGATGATTTTGCTTCTTTACCCTGGTCTTCCGGTCTGGAAATGCTAAAGTCGCTGATCAACGGCACTATTTCCGCCACTCCTGCTTCGGTTGCCTGGCGGATAATGGTATCCATTTTACGTCCTTTGGGCAGACACTGATAAAGAATGATATGAGCGGCGATCGAGGGCGATTGAGATCCCTTGTCCGGAATCAGTTGGAGGATCGCCCGGTTTTGCATAATTTTCCGAACCGAGGCTGTAAACCTGTTTCCGGCAGGATCCACAGCGGTGAATGAAGAACCTTCTTTGAACCTGCGGACTCTTATAAGATAATGATAATCCCGGCCCTCTACCGTGATTTCTGCCGGTTTCTGTACCTCTGCCTGAAGCGGACCGGGTAGCAGGAATTGCTTCATGTACGCCGCTCTATTGAATGGAAATATACACAGACCGGCTTCTCGGACCATCGAATTCGCACAGGTAGATACCCTGCCAGGTTCCTAAAAGCAGCCGGCTGTTCTGAATGGGGACCAATACACTCAAGCCCATCATGCTTGTCTTGATGTGAGCGGCGGAATTCCCTTCCATATGCTGGTACCCGTCGCTCAAGGGGACGATTTTATTCAGTTCCATGAGCATGTCCCTCTTCACATCCGGATCAGCAGCTTCATTGATCGTAACGCCGCAGGTTGTGTGGGGAATAAAGACGGTGCAGATCCCGTCACTGACAGCCGCATCGGCAATAACGCGCCTGACACGGCTGGTGATGTCAACGAATTCTGTGGCTTCATTTGTCTGTATTTTGAGGTTTTGAAAGACCATCAGCGGATCTCTCCCGATCTTATCATATCCACGGTTATCTGAAGTACCTTGTCAAACTCAAGATTGTAAACAGGCGGGAAATCCATCCGTCTGTTGTATTCTTCACGAACCAATGATCTAATATCTTCGTCTTTCAGAAGAATGCCGTCTTTACGTAAGGACTTAACAAACTGTGAAGTAGTCTGAGGTTTTTCCTCGGGATTTTCATCCACGAAATTTTTAATGAGGTTTTCTTCCAGAATTTTCTTAAGGTACTCCAGTTCTTCCTCGCTGAAGGGTTCCAGCTCTACTACTTTATCGGGTGTTATGCCGACTTTATCTACCTTCGTGCCCAACGGAGTGTAGTAGTGGGCAATGGTGAGTTTAAAGCCCGTTTCCCCAAAAGGGCGCACCCATTGAACTGATCCTTTTCCAAAAGTGGTTTCGCCAACGATGACTGCCCGTCCCCGGTCTTTCATCGCACCGGCAAAGATCTCTGATGCCGAGGCCGAGCCCTTATTGACCATAACTGCCATTGGGATATTCTGGGGAATAAGAATTGAATCAGTGGAATAATGGACCACGTTCTCCGATTGAATTTTTGATTGGGTGCTTACGACAACACCTTCGTCCAGAAAAAGGTCCGACGCATCAACTACTGCATCCAGAAGGCCGCCGGGATTCCCGCGGAGATCAACGATAATGCTTGAATAGTCGTTTTTAGAAAAGAAATCGACGGCTTCCTGAATTCTGTCATCGGTATAGGGTGTCCAGTCGATGATACGGAGATATCCGATCGATCCGATCATGTCCATTTTTACTGTCGGCAGTTCAATGACCGCCCTTGTTATTTCTACATCGAACACAATATCGGGTTTTCTCAGAATTGTTACGGTTACTTGTGTTCCCGGGGTTCCTTTCAGACGATCAACCACCTCGTCTATGGTAAGTTCTTCAGTCGATTCCCCTTCAATTTTTATGATGTAATCACCGGTGTGTACACCTGCCTTATAGGCGGGGGAGCCTTCTATCGGAGCAACGACCTGGACATAAGGAAGATAATCGGCGTCATCTGGTTTGTTTCCATTGGGATCGCTTTTCGAAATATACAAGCCTACACCGCCGAATTTCCCGGTAGTGGTGTTTTTCAGAAGATTCATTTCCGTATCGGATAAATACACTGAATGGGGATCATTGAGGCTTTCAAACAGTCCTTTAACAGAGCCCATGTACAGGTCTTTCGCAGAAATATCTTCTACATAGTTTTCCTGAACATACCTGAACAGGAAATTAAACATACCCAGGTATTCCTGGATTTCTTCGTTGTTTTCTTCGGCGAAGAGCGGACCGGCAAATACTGCGAGAATGAGGCATAATGCAGAAAAGGCCAGAATAAGTGAGTGAAGCGCGAAATCCCGTTTTTTCATTGTTTTACTCCGTAGAATGGGCTCAGCTACTAATGTAACCTGTATAAAAACAAAAATCATCATCTTTTGTAAAGACTTGAGTTGACTCAAGTCATTGCCAGGAAATACACTGAGTCTATGACTGCCAAACGAATGTTACCCGGTGTCTGTGGTGTGTGGGAGCTGTTCCGGCTCGTGATTCTATCTTTCATAATGGTCCTTGCCCTCAATCCGGAGGGAGATGGCATTGTCTCGGCTCTCATTCTGCTCGCCTTTGGTCCGAACCTGATTCTGCCTCTTATGATGTTTGGTTTGTCCTCCCTGTCCACATCCGGGACGGCTGTTTCTCTCGCCGTTATCCGGATAGTAAAGGGGTGGTCGCTGATATGGGAGGGCATACTGGCCCTGCTTTTGAGCGCGGCAGGTGTTATCCTTCTTTCCTTTTTTGAGTATCTGTTCCAGGCAAAAGCTGTGTACCGAATTTTTTCCAGTGATGTGTACCATAGAATTCCTTCTACAGCAGTATCAATCGTGTTCTGGCTCGATTTGATTTTCTTCTTTGTTATACTATTATATAAGCAGGAGACATCGCGGAATTCCTTGGGTACCCAGGATACAGTCGCAGCAACACTGCCTGAAGCCGAAGTCCTCGGGATTGAGGAGGATGAATAAATGCAGATACTTCCTATCGCCAGCGGAAAGGGCGGAGTCGGAAAATCTCTGGTTGCGTCTAATCTTGCCATAGCGCTTGGTCAGGCGGGGAAGAAGGTTATTCTGGCCGACCTTGACCTTGGGGCCTCTAATATTCATCTTGTGTTGGGAATGCCTACCATAACCAAGGGCATCGGGACTTTCATCGGGAATCCTGATATTGAACTGGGTGATATCATCATTGATTCCGGATATGACAATGTAAAATTCATCCCAGGGGACGCGGAAATCCCGGGAATGGCGAATCTGAAATCTTCCCAGAAGCGGAGTCTCATACGAAAACTGTCATCCCTGGATGCGGATTATCTCATCCTGGATCTGGGAGCCGGTACCAACAATAATATTCTGGACTTTTTCCTTTCTTCCAGCCAGGGCATTATCGTTTCCGCTCCGACACTTACCGCTACCCTGAACGCCTATCTTTTCCTGAAAAACGCCGTGTTCCGGATTATGAGCACCTGTTTCAGGAAGGAATCGGATGCGTGGAAATACCTGGAGAATCTTCGGAAAGACGGCAAGTCGCTTCAGCGGGTATATATTCCAAAGCTGCTGGAACGTATGAGGGATATCGATGCTGCCGGGTATGATGAGTTTGAGTTGCGTATTACCCATTTCCATCCCGGTCTGATTATGAATTTGCTGGAGGATCCCAAAGACGGACACAAGGCCCAGAAAATTCGCCGTTCCTGCAAGGAATACCTGGGCATAGACCTGGAACATCTCGGGATCATGTACCGCGATCATTTACAGGATGTGGCCCTCAATTCACGGCTTCCAATTGTTGTCTATAAACCCCAATCTGTGCTGTCTCAGGGTATCTTCCGTATCGCCGATAAAATACTCACCAAATACGATGACGAGGAAGCACCCCTCGATCTTCAGGATCTGGATGATACGTACACAGCCGCCGACATGGAAGCCGAAATTGATTTCGACGTAAAAATACATGAGCTTGAGACGTTGCTGCACTCCGGAGCCTTGTCTCACGGTGATCTGATAGAAACGATAAAAATACAGCAATTTGAGCTGTCCCGTTTGAAGAAAGAGAATGTTCTGTTAAAATCCAGGATAGTGAAGGCGATTAATGCCGGATACACAGTATAGGGTGTCAGACGCCCCGTTAAGATAAGGGTCTCATGTGGCTGATTCTGGAATTAGAGGAACATTTGATATTTCTATTGAGGATGGCGGTGTAAAGGCAGTCTGCACTGTTTCTCCGGATGAAAACGGGGAGTCCCTTGACAGCACAGTTATCCTCAAATCTCTGCAGGACCGGGGTATTGTGAACGGTATTCACAATAAGAGTGTCGCGGAGCTTATAGAAAAGGCACGGAAAACAAAAGCCTCTGTATCCGCTGTGCTTGCCCAGGGAACTCCTGCCATCCCCCCTATGACCCATGATGTTGAATGGGAAACATGTGATATACCCGAGGAGTTGTCAACAGAGGCCGCTGCGGTCTTCAAGCGGGCCCTTGCTCCGGAGATATTCATTACCCGCATAAATAAGGTAAAAAAGGAAAAAAAAATAACAAGGAAAGGCAAATTCCCCTTTTCAAAGCAAAAAGATGAATCTGTTATCGAATATGAAAAAGTCGAAAAGAAGGAACGGGTATATATCAATCCCCACATTGTCTCAAAAGGATATGTGACAGCCGGGATGCGGATAGGAATTATGGCGAGCGGCAGACCAGGGAAGCCGGGTAAGGATGTTTTCGGGAAAGTAATTCTGCCGGGAGATAAGGAACATGAGTTTTATCCGGGGAACGGCATTGGAATCACTAAAAATGAGATTAAGGCCCTTGTTTCCGGATTTGTCAGGAGAGGCATCAACTGGGTGGATATTATTCCTTTTTCCCGCCATGAATGGGAGATTGCCCTTTCGAAGGACAAAAATACCTGTGTACTTTCCTTTCAACCGGGCGATGCGTATGCCTTGCCGCCGTCTCCTGTAGATATTCTTAAAAAGGCCGAAGACCTTGGGTATGATAAAACTCTTCTTGTGTCGGCCCAGGAAATTCAGCACATGATAGCAGACGCTGTTTCCAGGAAAGAACCCCTCGACAGTGTCAGCATCTCCACGACGGAAGACAGTTTTTTTATCGTAGAGGCGACTCCCGACAAGCTTAAAGGGCTTTTGACAATCAGAAAACACCGCGGTCACGGGAAACCGCTTGTGCTCAAGGATGTCGGCGCCGCGATCAAGGCAAGCGGCATGAGGGGGCTCGATTTTGAAAAGATCAAGGAAGCCATCCTCGAGTTCTACAAGGGGCCTGAACCGGTCCTTGACTCCTATGTTTTATGTGAAGGCACACCGCCGGGGACAGGGGAAAAGCAGAAAATAGAGATAGAAATTGCTTTTCTTGGTGCAAGGGACAAAGAACGCATTACAACAGCTGTGCAGAATGCGGATGCCGGAATCTTTGCGGATATCAGCTCATACTCCGAGTTTCCTCAGGACGCGGTTCAGGAATATGCCCTTGTGTCCAAAGACCAGCGGATTGCCTTTCTTACGCCGGCAACCAAAGGAGCCCCCGGCCGCAATGTGTTTGGTGCCCAAATAGAGGGGATTCCCGGAGAGGATCTGTCTCTAGGCGTGTTTGAAAATGTCAGGATAGAAAATAATCTGGTAGTAACTGATATTGATGGCCTGCTTGAGTACGCCAATGACGAAAACCGGTATTTTTTCCGGGTGCGGCCCCACAAGGATGCTTGTGTAGAAGTTTTTGTCGGTGCAGATAGAATGAGTGTCTCGGTTTCTCTGTTTCCCCAGGAGGGTACCGGGCTTCGCCTCGATCCGGCTGTGGTTGAGCAGGCTCTGAAAGAGGCAAAGGTGACCATGGGGATTGATTCCCAGGCCATTCTTTCAGGGGTTGAGCGGGCCCTTGCGGGAGAGGAGGTCCGGGATGTGGTGGTGGCCCGCGGGAAAGCTCCCTTAAACCCAGGGGAAGGCCGCCTTGAGTTCCGTATTGATCTAGCCAGCGGTAAAGGGGTGAGTATAGATGCGTCAGGCCGGGCGGATTTCCGCAGGCAGGATAGAATAACCAATGTTGATGAAGGTACCTTGATTGCGGAGATTGTCGGTGTTCATGACAAAGCGGAAGACGGGTGGGACGTTATGGGTAAACCTGTTCCTGCGAAAACACAGAAATCGGATTTACTCATCATCGGGGCACACATAGAGGAAAAGACCCTTCCCGATGGAACCCGTCAGTTTTATGCGGCAGTGCAGGGTGAAGTTTCCTTTGAAAAGAAGAAACTCGAGGTCCGGTCGGTACATACGGTTCCCGGGGATGTCGACATGAAATCCGGTAATATCAAATTTCCAGGCGATGTACAGGTGGTGGGGAACGTGTTAAGCGGATTTGTGGTTTTTTCCGGCGGAAAAATCACCATCGGCCAGGGGGTCGATGCCGCGCTGTTATCGGCCGAAGGTTCCATTGTGATCGGCGGCGGTATAAAGGGAGCCGGCAAGGCTGTCATACGTACCAAGAATGGCCTTCAGGCTACATTTGCCGAACAGGCAAACATACTCGCAATCGGAGATGTTAAGTTTGCGAAGGCGTGTCTCAGGTGTAATGTCAAAACGAACGGTAAAGTCATTCTGACTGAGGAAAAGGGCAGCTTGGTCGGCGGTGTTATCAAAGCACGGCGCGGCCTCAATGTACAGAACCTCGGGTCGGACACCGGAGTAAAGACCGTGGTTTCCTTTGGTCAGAATTATCTTGTGCAGGACCAGATTGAGGCGGAAGAAAAAGCCTTGAAAAAGCACAAGGACGATATGACCAGAATTGACGCCCTGATGAAGCGGATGGAGGCCACCGGCAATAAGGCTAAGCTTGATTATGCCCGGCAGGAAAAACTCAAGTTCATGAAGTTGATAGAGAAACGTTCTTTGCGCCTGTTTACTCTCCGTGAAAAATTCGAAGAGCATTTTCCTTCGGAAATCGAGGTGCGGGGGACCTTGTATCCGGGGGTTGTGTTTGAAAGTCATGGCCGTTATCATGAGATCGATTCTGAAAAGAAAGGTCTGGCACTGACTTTCGACGAGAAGACCGGCCGCATTTTAGAGAAGCCCTTAGAGGCAAAAAAAGGAACATAACATTGACCGCATTTATACAGTATCCGGCCTGGATAAGGCCGGAAATAATTCCGGGCCTGCCGGTCCGCTGGTACGGCCTCATGTATATCTTTGCCTTTGCAACTGCGTATTTCCTCACCAGGTATCAGGTTAAAGAGCGAAAGCTCGATATGACGAGCGATGATCTGTCAAATCTTATATTTTATACGATACTCGGTCTGCTTTTGGGGGCCCGAATTTTCAGTGCCCTTGTGTATGATGCGACGGGCCTGTATTTCCGTAAGCCCTGGCTCATTTTCTGGCCCTTCGATGCCAACATGCGTCTGGTGGGTCTTCAGGGCATGAGTTACCATGGCGGCGTAATTGGAGCAACCATTGCGATTATTATTTATTGCCGTGTGAATAAGCTGAGCATCCGCGAATACGGCGATATCATCGTGACTGCCGTACCCCTCGGATATACATTCGGCCGTCTTGGCAATTTTTTCAATGCGGAGCTGTACGGCCGTGTTACCGAAAGTCCGCTGGGTATGGTTTTTCCTACTGCACCCAGGTTTCCTCTGTCTCTTGACTGGGTGCAAAGGCTCGCCGGAAGGCTCGGTATCGAGGGTATGAACGGCATGGTCAATCTGCCGCGCCATCCCAGTCAGCTGTACGAAGCCTTTTTTGAAGGCATTGTTCTTTGGCTTCTGATGTGGTTCATTTTCAGGAAGAAGGACCTGGTAAAAGGTACCATGATCGGCATTTATATGATCGGTTATGGTCTTGCCCGGTTTTTTATTGAGTATTTCCGGGAGCCGGACGCGGAGCTTGGGTTTGTGCTGCCTCTGGGCGGAGGCGGTGAAACCTATCGATTTGATTCCCTCCTTAATTTAACGACCGGCCAGATTCTATGCCTTATTATGATCGCGGGTGGAACAGCGACGATTGTCGGGGTACGGTGGTACGAGAAAAATCGAGGCGAACCGAAACATGATCAATCTGTCCGGGAACGCCATAAAGGGCGCAAACTGCGCAAGATAATTCAGCGGAAAAAATAGCACTTCTTTCTTATTGCCTGTTTATAGGTAGAACCGGAAGCACCGCTATGGATGTTTTATCTGCCCGACATAGGGGATTCCCCTATGTCGGGTAATGGCAACCACTATGTCCCATCATGTATTTCTGTATAGAACCTCTCAAAAAAACCTGATTGTTCGGACTCTTTTCTGATGACATGATTGATCTTGTAATCATCGTCAGGAGGAGAAGATGAGTATTAGCATAAGTTATCATGACCAGGTTTCTGAATGTGACCGCCAGGCGTTTTTGACGGAGAGTGATCCTTTGTCCGCGTATTTAAAGCAAATTTCAGCGTATCCCCTTCTTTCCAAAGAAGACGAACTGACGATAGGCGAGTCAATTCAGGTGTACAGGGCTGAACTGAGTGCTCTGGATGAAGAATATACCAAAGGGAAACTGAAAGCCAAACAGTATCAGAAAATGAAGACTGAGCTTTCTGTGGCACTAAAAAGCAGCAAGGACAGGATGATTACAGCGAATTTACGGCTTGTAGTCTCTATCGCAAAGAAATACCAGCATAGGGGTTTAAGTTTTCTTGATTTGATCGATGAAGGTAATATAGGACTCATTGAAGCTGTAGAACGATTTGATTATACAAAGGGATGCAAGTTCTCTACCTATGGGACATGGTGGATACAACAGGCTATTATCAAGGCTTTAGCCGACAAAGGGCGTACCATCCGCATCCCCATTCATGTGTTGAACTCCATGAGGAAATGTTTTTCAGTATCGAAACATCTGACTCAGGAGCTTGGCCGGGATCCCGGGTATACCGAAATTGCTGACTACATGGACATGCCCGAAGATAAGGTCAAGAAAATCATGGAATTTTCCAATGAAACGGCTTCCCTTGACACAACAGTTGACGACGAAAACGTGACCAGCTTGTCGGACCTCATTTGCAGTGAAAATTACGAACAGCCGTTTGAATCGGTTTTCTCTCATAACCTTCAGGATATCCTTAATGCGTCTTTGAATCATCTAAACGAGCGTGAGCGAATTATTGTGTGTCTGCGGTACGGTCTGAATTCAGAGGCTCCACAGACCCTTGAGGAAATCGGTAAACTTTTAAATATTACCCGTGAACGTGTTCGTCAGATCCAGAATAAAGCAATTCAGAAACTCAGAACATTCAGTATGATCAAGGAACTTAAAGACGTTGTATGAGCTCGAACGAGGGAAAAAACCGGTCGGAACAGGCCGGTTTTTTTTTGCATTTCCCGAGAAAATTAATATGATTAGAGAGAGATGGGGCATGAGGTCAGTATGAAGAAACAGATTCTGGTGATTGATGATTCAGATGCGTTACGCCAGAGCATTTATTACATTTTAAATGAGCATGGGTATTCTGTAGTTGAGGCACATACAGAGGAGGAAGGAATACTCAAGCTGCGGTCTGTACATGTTGATCTGGTTATTGCAGATGATCACAAGCCTTACATTGACAGTGAAGATATAGCAAAGCAGTTAAAAAGCCGGGAGGGGCTCAAAAACGTCCCGCTTATCTGCCTTTATTCACAGCCCAGCCTGACTGCGGATTCTTGTCCTGCAGGCATGGATGGCTGTATACGCAAACCTTTTTCATCGGATACACTCCTTCACGAGATTAGGCGCCTTTGCGGGTAACGGTATTCCTTTCCTGATCCCGCACTGGTATAGTAATTGATAGTGAGCAAGGTGAAATGATGAAAGATACCCTCTCTTTAGATGATGTGTTGAACAAAATAAGCGAAGACGGGCTGCGGATTACGTTACCCAGAAAAGGAATTCTGGAAATACTTTTTGAATCCGATGAGTATTTATCTGCAGATGAAATATACTCCAGGGTTCATAAGCGCTATCCGGGAGTAGGTCTTGCAACTGTATACCGTACCCTCATTCTGCTTGCTGAAATTGGAGTCCTGACCAAGTTCGAATTTGGAGAGGGCAAAGCCCGGTATGAAATAGCCGAATCTACAACAGGAGAAAACCATCACCATGTACTTGTCTGTACTTCCTGTTTCAAAGTGATCAAGTATTCTGATTTTACCAGTGATGAGCGTGACTGTATGAAGCGGAACGAACAGCATCTGGAAAAAACACACGGGTTCTCCATTAACCGCCATGTCGTGCAATTTTACGGTGTGTGCCGTGATTGTCAGCGCTCCTGAGTCTCATTTCCCGTCATATCGCTTGATTCTGCCGTTAGAATGAATAGACTTGTGTAGTAGAAGCCTGTTGAAAGGTGATGTGGAGGTTCGTATGTCTGACAGAGACAATGACGATGATGTGTTGATGGTAGATGATGATGAAGGCAGCTCCGAGGAAAACAAGTACTTGTTATTTCATACAGGAGCAGAAATTTACGGTATTGGCATCATGCATGTCACAGATATAATTGAGCTCCAGAAGATAACTGCGGTACCGGATATGCCTGACTACATAAAGGGCGTTATTAACCTGCGCGGCAAAGTTATTCCTGTTATGGACCTCCGATTGCGGTTTCGCATGGAACCGCGGTTATATGATGACAGGACCTGTATCATAATTATTAATGTTGATACTATGTCCATTGGCCTGATTGTTGATACAGTATCAGAAGTACGCGATATTCCCGAAAAGGAGATTGATCCTCCGCCGGAATTCAAATCGGAACATGCGGTGGAACGTTATATTTCCGGTCTTGGCAAAGTCGAGGGAGAAGTCAAAATCCTCCTGGACGTGAATAAACTGCTTATGCATGAGGACCGGGATTATATTTCATCCATGGATGAGGCTCGTGTCTGATTAAGGATACTCCCGATACTGAGGCCGGGAGGCATGTGTGGAATTAGGAATTTATCTGCTTACAGCAATCTTGTGCATCGCCTGGTCCATCAAGATGTATAATGACTGGTATTTCTCTGCGCATTTTGACGAGGGGGATCTCCGCAGGGTTGTTCTTCTTGTTGTACCAGGATCAGTGTTTATTCTCAGTTTGCTGCTAACCTGGGCGATCAGTGATACTTTTCGACTGGATATCCTGACGCTTCTTTTCTATGACGCGGTTATTATTATTTCTGTTCTTACAAATTTCATCGCTAAAAAAGCTTTGGGCAAGAAACGCGGGTACATAACAGGTGTTGTGGTATTTCTGGTCCTTTCCGCCGTTGTACTCGCTTGTGTATTTCTTATACGGCAATTTCCCCTTCTGCTTATGAAAATTACGTTTTATCTAAGCCAGATAGGGAATGTGGCAGTGCTTGAGTCGTTTTTGTTTTCTTTTGAACCTGAAAGCGAAACCGAGGCAATGGTTTCACTTCTGAACAAGGTAGTTATCGCTTTTTTTTCATATCTTCCTATTACTATCGTGCGTTTTCTGTATTTCAGAAGATCGCAGCAGCGGTTGAGAAATGAAATACAAGAATTGAGGAAACGGGTGATCAGCCTTGAAAGTGTAGCAAATCATGAATGAGGGTGTATGAAAAAATATAACCTTTGTTCTGTTTGTTAAAAACAAACAAAAGTATAGATCGGATAACTATCTATAAGATAAGGGTTTATTTAAATGCCTTGTGTGTTTTGGTTTTTGGCACGGTATCTGCTATATGTATAGAGACATCTTCAAGTTTTTTTAGATATGTCGAGTATAGTACACATGTGCGATTACTACAAGGATTTTGCATTGGAAACCAGAGAACAGCTATCAGAATCGTCAGCTTATTTTCCAGACTTTATTTCAACACCTGTGATGAAAGAGATGGTAAGAAAGTCTATTCATATGATGATTGCGGTCGTTCCTACCATGGCCCAGTATAATTTTTCATTGACAGTCCTCATGCTTTCCGCTGGCGTTGTTTTCTATGCCTATACTGAGTATCTGCGTTCAAGAGGCATTCAGGTCGCGTTTATTTCGGGACTGACGGTTATTGCCTCCAGAGACCGGGACAACGGAACCTTCGTTCTCGGTCCTGTTACTTTGGGAATAGGCGCCTTACTTGCTTTATTACTGTATCCAAATCCGGCTGCCCAGATCGGTATTTATGCATTGGCCTTTGGGGACGGTCTTTCCAGTCTTGGTGGAAAGCTGATTCCCTCGCCGAAGGTCCCATTTTTGCGGGGGAAAACCATGGCTGGAAGCAGCGTCTGTTTCTGGGCAGTCTTTATTTCCAGTTATCTTCTTACCGGTGAAATACGTGCTTCCTTAATTCTTGCCTGTACCGCAACGGCGCTTGAAGCCATCCCTGTAAAAGACTTCGACAACATAATAATTCCTATAGGAACGGGATTCGTAGCCCGGCTTGTTCTCTGATTAAATCCACTGATATACAGTGTGCAGGCTCTTTAGATATATAAATGAGCCTGTTATGTACAGTACAATACCTACGGTAAGCCATGTCGGCCCGGACAAGTTGCTGTGAATTTCTCTTGCAATGATCAGCATCAATGTACTTAATCCGATGAGTGAATACTGCCTTGAATTCTGCCGATAGGCCGCGAACAACATATTCACTACTGATAGAATTTTTATCCCGATCAAAAGCAAAAAAACCTCCTTGAAATACAGCAACCGTGTGGTTCCGAAGGTCGTGTCGATAGGAACAAAGGCGGCGAGGGTAAAAGCGGCAAGAGCAACGACACCGGCGAAAATTTCAAGTTTTGAATATTGAAAACTATTTGGAAACAAGCCCGCAGAGAACAGGCTGAAAACACCCATAAATTGTAGAAAGAAGTAAAACCGGTAGCCGATAGTCAGAAAATATACCGGTATATGGATAATTGATAGATGATGAATACAGCTTAATACAGCTTCCTGCGGGTACGACATAATGAAAATGAATAAAAAAAACACTTCTGCTGAAGCCGTCCTCCGGAAATAAATGAAAATACATAAAAGAATAATATGAGAACATGCGGCAACAAGACTTGCCTGGACCAGAAAGAATATGGTATTGCCAGTGCTCGGGGATGCATGAAGTGCAGACGGCAGGCTGTCATCATATCGCACGATAAAGACAAGTGTCAAAACAAAGAGAAACGCGACATACAGTATGCCGAAGATGAATATCCAGTTCCGTGTGCGTATAGTCATGATAGTTAATCCGTACTAAAAGTATAATCCGCGCAATGATGGTTTTTTTCAAGCGCCTTATAGAATTATCTGCATAAATTTCTAAATCTCTTATAGGTAATGTTCGATATAGATAGGAGGAGGAACTATAATGTGTCGAAAGGTTCTGATAGTAGTCTTACTATTATTTTCCTATATGCTGGTAGCAGGTGATGTCGCCACCTACGTAAATCTGGGGTTTTCTCCGAATTCACGCTATTTCCTTTTCGGGCAGTACGGAATTAATGCAGAGACTACAAGGCCGTATGCGGCTATATATCTTGTTGATGTGTTTAAAAACACGTTCGTTCCTCATGGCGTGGTTATGAACGAGTATGATGTGGAGGTGGAACCCGGTCAGGAAGGCCTGGGGGCTCTGCTTACGGTTGTGCGGGAAAATAATGAGCTGATTACAAGGTATGAGATTGATAACAGGGAGATAGGCCGGGTTCTGTATCTTCTGGTGAACGGAGATGAACCGAAAAGCCAGCTGAATTTCCGTGATTTTCAGAATGACCGTACAATAAATGTTGAGCTGCATCAGCAGAAATTCGGCGCAGGAAGTGCTGTCAGTTCGAGCTTTTATCTGGACCTGGATGTTACTGGAAAAGACGGCCGGCGTAGGGACTACAAAGTGGGGCTGCCGAATTATAAGAGAAGCGGTGTAGAACGCTACCGCATCAAACAGGTTTGTTATACCCCGGATGAAAAATCGCTGGTACTTGTCATTGAAAAAGAGGAATACCAGAAAGAAGGATCAAACATACGCTACATGGTTGAAACGGTAAAGTTGTTCTAAAGCGCTTTACCTTGTGATATCCGATCCTCTCTGTGGTGGTAATCTGCTATCGTATTACTGCCTCGGAGGGGATCTTTTTTTTCTGTGTGTAAAAAATACCTTGGTAAGGATGCGGATGTATCCTATCTGTGATATATAATGCTATGGATATCTTCATGAAAAAAGGATATATACCTTTACTATTTTTGGCTGTCACTTCGCTCTATGGGATTTCCGTTACTTCTGTGGACGTCCTTGGCGGTCTGGTATGGATTGGAAACGGCGCGGGTCCTGCTGAGGCAGATGCCGGTATCAGTCCTGTTACCGGTGTGATTGGTGTTACGATACCTCTTGAAGTTTCCGGCATTTTTCATGTTGAACCTTCTGTGTATTATTACGGACTTGAGTACGGATATGATGAAGGGCCACGGCCCCGCCCCGTTCCTGTTGAACACAGGGAAATGTACGTCATGAACTGGATAGCGGAGCTGGGGTTTCACATGCCGTTTGTCCTTTCGCCGGCAGTGACGCTTTCTCCGGGATTGACTGCTTCTGCGGTTTTTAAGCTGCCTTTGATTGTTGCACCGGGAGAGGACAATGTGTCGTCTGAAATGAATGGCTACTTCTATGGAAATGGCCGTTTCTTTCTTCCCGGCGCTTGTGTGCGGCTGGATTGGCAGTATTCCCCGCGGTTCAGTTTTTTGGCAAAAGCAGGAGCCCGTTTACCGGTTTTCCATATCTGGGACGGCGAATCTCTGCCCTTTTATGATCAGATGCATGTATACCTGCTTGTGGGAGTCTCCTACGCATTAGGCGACTGAGGTTTTGACTCCAATTTTATTTATGCGTAGTCTTTTACCTTCACTTCTTTGGTAAATCCCATATGGCGTGCGCTCAGGTATGTGCCTAGGCCTGCAGTCAGTACATCTATGGCCGTTGCGATACTCAAGAGGATCGGCATGACTGGTGCAACAATGAGATACCCCTCTTCGATTCCCTGACCGTAAAGTCTGCACAGAACCATCAGTGAAACGTAGGTTCCCAGGCCGGGCATGGGACCTGATATGAACGATGTCAGGTAAGAAAATAGAATTACCCAGAAAAACGTCGAGACGCTTATGCCCAGGCTTGAGTATGAACGGATGATTATAAGGAATGTTATGCTTGAAACCATCGCGGTACCGGCCTTCCCGAATAAGGCATAGAGTGATAATACTGGAATGCCGCCTTTTCTTGGAATCCCCAGATTTTCTTTGCTGTGATGAACCAGACTGGGCATGGAAAAATAGTAGTTGGATGAGAAGAAACCGGTCATGACAGGGGTAATGAGGGCATACAGCCATTTATAGGGGTTTTCCTTTTTAAGCGCGAAATACATTATGGCAGGATACAACCCGAATACAACAATCGCACCATTTATGGACAAGAGCAGGATTGTCTGAGTGAATATTTCAAAATCCGGTATGGTGTTTATTTGTATGATCCAGTAGGCGGAGAGTGCGATAATACCGATTCCCATGAGTTCAACAATAAATGTATTGATATGGTAAAAAATACGGGAAAATGAATCGAAAAGCTGAACGGCGGGTCTGGTGATTATTCTGTCAAAGGAAAAATTCAGTCCCATAAAAAACGCAAAAACATAAAGCGGAAACAGATAATTACCGTCTGAGTTGAGCAGACTGAAAATATTACTGGGAAATATCATTGCCAGCAGTTCCCGGATTCCCGGTAAATGGATGATCTGTTCTTTTTCTATAATGATAGGGATGCGGTTCGGTACCAGCAGCAGGACGGTTACGGTACCCAGGATAATAAGGATAAGACTTGCGGCAGCAAGATACAGCATTGAAAGGCCGAAATACTTCAGAATTTGTTTTTCTTTTCGCAATTCAAGGATGGCCAGCGGAACAGAAAAGAATACAAGGGGAAAAAGGCCATACCGGCCGATATTTCCAATAAGTTCTGCCCAGAAACCCACGGTTTCCTTGAACTGGGGAATGAGGAAGCCCGTAAGTGTTCCAATGGCGATTCCTAAAACAAGCTTGATCCATATTTTCATGTTGAGTACCGTATCCTATTTTTTCCTATTTGAGAAGAAAATACCGCGGTCGCCTGCGGTATTCCATCGTCCTTCCTGCTTTTTTGACAATTGAGGCAGATGATGCAGAATGAAATCCGCGAACCTGTTGGGATCATCGTATTTATTCTCAAACCCGTAAAGGGATATTCCGGAATCGGCGTATTCAAGGAATATCTGTTCCCCCAGTTCCCGCATGCTTGTGTAGAGGGTGGTGATGACGGCGTTTGATTGCTGGGGCTGCCGCGGGAGGCAGAGAACAAGGGTGGTAATGCCCTGTTTTCGCATGATTATCAACTCTTTTAAAAGAAAAATCATGCCTCGTAAAGCATTGTCGATCCAGGCGTCAATTTGAGCGAAGCTCAGTTGGTGGGAACTCATGCCCGATTGATCAAGATCGGGAAAAACGACTACCAGGGGAGGAATCTTTGTACAGGCGTGGGAGACGGTAAGAAGGGCGTTTTTAGCCGATAATGGGGATTTGGGGTTCCAGGGGATATGGTGCTTCCGCTTTTTTTTGTCCTGATGTGCAGAAGGAGAAAGGACGGCTATGGAATGTCCCTTATCAATAAAACTTTCAACCAGCAGTTCGGCTGTCTCGCCCTGGGGATACGCAATAATGTAATCTGCTTCCATAGAGTGAGTATAATATCAGGTAATTGCGTCTAGGAGAACCTCAAAGCGGAATTCAGACTCCTGTTCTGCTTTGAGCCACTGGCGGATATGAGAGAAAACCAGATCAGCCGCAGCTGATGATGCCTTTTCTTCTGTTATCCGGATGGCAGCAATCATGAACAGCCACCACAGCAGGTCTTCGAACCTGTCCTTGTTAAACCATACAACGTCGTTGTATCTGTTGACATTTATATACGCCTGTATTTCTTCGTCTTTTAAGAGCTCTATAAGGTATCCCGGGCTGTCCAGGGAATACCAGTCCTGGTAGCTTATAAGTATTCGTAGAAGGGCAAGGATGGTACTGATATGCTCGGTGGGTATTCCTTGCCGTTTCAACGTTGTTTCAACTGCGTCTGAAAGGAACCACTGGTCCATCATTACAGAGGCTTCCTGAGCATAATCTTCAGAAAATAACAGCCCGATGGATTCCAGAAGGGTCCAGCACAGTAATACAGCCGGTGCCTCCGGACGCATCGCCATGCCGCGCTGGAGATAGCCCTGGTAGCCGCCCAGGGCCTTCGTGTCGGTTTTGAGATTTGCGGCGGCAAAGTCAATGATTGCATGTGATGTTTTCATCATATTGAGGATGATGGTTTCCTGGGCTTCCCGTTGATGTTTTTGCTCGGATGCCTCCCGGATGAATTGCCGGTAAAACGCCGTGAGTTTTTCGATGAAATCTGCTGAAGGTTTAATCTGATGGAAAAACAGATTCGAAAAACCTTCTATAATGGAAAGATCAAGACAGCGTACAAAGGCGTCATTCACCGGTTTCAACAGCATCCGTCTAAGTTCTTGTTCTATCGCGGGAACGCCGCGTCCGTTCAAATACTCCCACAGTGCGCGGTAATGCCTTTCAGAATCATCTTCGGTTTCATATAGTTTCATGAATACCTGAACCTGGTATCCATTCAGTGCGGCAAAAAGTCCATTGTCCCATACCTCTTTGGATGAGCGGATGTATTCAAGGCCGGAAATATGCTCCTTGAATATGGTAAAGAACCTGCTGTCGTTGTGCAGTCCAAGGCCTTCGCCTAACAGGGCTGTTTTCAGCTGTGCGGCGCTGCGGTCTGAAAGAAAGGGCAGGGATTCGCGGATCCACCCCTCTGTTTTCTCAAAACAATTGTTGTAAAGGACCAGCGCCGAGGTATTACCTGCCCGGTTTGAGTAGGCAAATACGTTTTCATTGACTCCCCCGCTATTACGGTAATAATCGTAAAGAAGGAAATGTTCTACGCCGGAAAACAGGTACCGCTGTTTGCACAGGGGAAAAATCTGATGGTAGTGGCGCTGCACCAGTTGCTCATCCGGCGTTTCGTCATGGTATGCTCTGGTGAATTCCATCCCGTACTTTTCGGTGAGGCCTTCGATCTGGCCGTGACCGAACATGGGAAGACCCGGCATTGTTATCATCATGGTGCAGACACCGAAATATTTATCACTTTTGCCGAATTGGGCGACGGCGGTGTCTTCATCAGGATTGTTCATGAAGTTGACAAAGCGCTTGAGGATTTGGGGATCGAAGGTGATGGTGTTTTTTATTGTTTGACGGTATTTCTGGTTTTCCTCGTTTTTTAACATATTCATGAAAGCGCTGTTGTATACCCTGTGCATACCCAGGGTCCTGACGAAGTAGCCTTCCATCATCCAGAATGCTTCGGCCAGAAGCAGGGTGTCCGGAACTTCTTCGGCGACTCTGTCGACGACTTCGCGCCAGAACTCGGTGGGAAGTGCCTTGTGAAAGTCCCTGGACTGCATACTGAACTCAGCGCGGGAAGGAATATCGCCCCCGCTTCCCGGTTCGGGGTACCACAGCCGTTGAATATGCTTTTTCGCGAGGGTCATCGCGGCGTCAAAGCGGATGATGGGAAAATTGCGCGCCACGTGGAGAATGGTCTGTATGACCTCTTCCCGGACCTCCGCCTTCAAGTAATCGAGTTGAGCGGTATCGTTCCACGGCATGTGGGTCCCGTCGTTGCCGTGGTATATATACCTGGTGTCGCCGGAGCGGTTATCTACCCTCTTGAACACAACAGCGGCGTCGCTCCGGTCATAGTAGTGGTCTTCCAGGTAAATACCCACATCCGCATGCTCAGAAAGGTTGCCGCCGTTGAAGGTATAGGAGGGAAAAGGCGGATAGGGCGAGGACAGAAAATAATCGGGCCTGTTGACTACCCATTCGCTGTCTATTCCAGTGTGATTGGGTACCATGTCGCTCGCCAGTCGGATCCCTTTATGCCAGCAGCGGGCCCTCAGATTTTCCAGAGAGCCCCAGCCTCCGAGGGCTTGGGCGATTTCATAGCCGGTGAGGCTGTAAGCAGACGCTTCAGCATCCGGGTTACCGCAGTAGTGTTTTATTTTTTTTGATGCTCTTGAGCGTTCCCACAGGCCGATAAGCCAGAGGGCGTTAAACCCGCGCCGGGCAAGAACTTCGAGCTCCTGGTCAGGTATTTCGTGGAGCATCCGGATTTGTTTTCCGTAATGTTTGGAGAGTTGATCCATCCACACCAGGACGTTTTTTGCGATGAGCACCACATTCGGCATCCATTCGCGGTCATGGGAAAAACGCTCATATTCCAGGTCGCTGCCGTCGAATTCCAGGACAGCTGCTTCTCCAGGGCCCTGAAAATGTGCTTTATTTTCTTCCTGAAGAAAATCCAGTCCCGCGAGCAGCCGAAGGAGAAAGGGGCCGAGGAGCATGCCCCATCGTTCCCGTATGTACGCAAGCTGGTCTGATACGGAATGGGGATAAGCAGCGGCCGGGCTTTTCAGCATGTCTATAATGGTCTGGGCATCGGGGCCGAATACCGGTTTTTCGGAAAAAAAGTGTTCTATGTGACCGACAAGAAGGGAGTACGAACTGGTTTTCTTGAGGTGCTTTGTTTCGAATAATTCGGAAAAGGCGGAGTAAGCAGGATTGATGTCTGCCAGGTGAAGCATGATGAGTTCCTCTATCAGCATGTCCCGGTGGGCAACATCCTTTGTCGTCCCGTTGAGATAGTCTTGCGGTTGAACCGTGTTCTGATACACGTCCTGAGGAGGAAATTCATGAATGAACGCCAGGAGGTTTTTGTCGAGGTCTTTTTCTGAAAGGCAGGTTTTCAGGTAGGCGATGCATTCGGTAAACACACTGACAGGATGAGTTTTTTTATATTGACGGTCGTAGAGCCGGAACAGGTGGTGGAAAATTTCTTCGATCAGCCCTGCCGCGTTAATGGTGCCGGCTCGAACCGCTTTATCAGGATTCCTGAGTATATCCCGCACGGAATTCATTTTATGGCAAAACACTTTTGCCTGGTAAAAGTTTGTGAACAGAATTGACCCGCTGGAAGAAAACAGGGAAGCGTCAAACCGGTATTTCTTTCTGGCCCGGGCGGATATGTGAAATTCGTAGACAGGCGAATCAAGAGAAAGTGACGGTTTTAATTCTTCAGGAAGTACGGTGATCATCTTAAGTGCCCCCGGTTCACAGCTTAGGTCTTTCTATGGTACCGGTCAAGCTCCGGTCTGTCTCCGGCTGTGTGTCCGCCATTTTTTCTATGCCCCAAAGGCGATTGTACGCTATACTGCGGTATGGGCAACGTTCCGGTTGTTCACAGGGACTATAGGTCCATGCGTGTGTATGGTGTTTTTACTCAGGGGAGTGTGTATGAAAGAGATTAAAAAATGGTCTGAGGATCTGGTCGCAGAAATATCTACTGTGTTTCTTGGAAAGAAAAAGGTTGTGGAAAAGATCCTCGTTTCCCTTCTGTGCGGCGGTCACGTGCTTCTGGAGGATGTTCCCGGTGTAGGGAAAACAATACTTGCAAGAGGCATGGCTGTTCTCCTTGGCGGGGTATTCAGGCGTATCCAGTGCACTCCCGATCTATTGCCGGCGGACGTACTGGGCGTTTCGGTTTACAATCCGAAAACCGGGGATTTCACGTTTCTGGAAGGACCGGTAAACGGCAATGTTGTCCTGGTAGACGAGATAAACCGGGCGACGCCCCGTACTCAGTCTGCCCTGCTGGAGGCGATGGCCGAGGGGCAGATCAGTGTTGATGGCTCAGTGCGCAGTCTTCCGAAGCCTTTTTTGATTCTTGCCACCGAGAATCCGGTTGAGTTTGAAGGTACTTTCCCACTGCCTGAGGCACAGAAGGACCGTTTTTTTATGTCCCTGAATATCGGGTATCCCGACAAAGACGCGGAGGCAATGATCCTGGAAGCCCAGCGGCGAATTACCCACCCGCTGGAAGACCTGAAGGCGGTCACCAGTCCCGACGCCATTTTAGTTCACCAGCAGAAGGTAGTCGATGTTTTTGTAGACGAAAAAATCCGTTCCTATATCCTTGAGATTGTTGCGCGTACACGTTCAAGTAAATATCTGCGTCTTGGTGTGTCTCCCAGGGGAAGTCTTGCCCTGTATAAAGGAGCCCAGGCCCTTGCTGCCATACGCGGGCGGGATTACACCGTACCTGAAGACGTGAAGGAACTTGCCCTTCCCGTGCTGAATAAACGGGTGATCGTAAAGTCAGAGTATCTGATTAAGGGGTATACATCCCTGGGCGTGCTGGAAGATATCATTGCGGAAGTCCCCGTACCTGTTTTGGGAGACGCGGTGGGATGAAACCGGCGGTTGCTGTTGTTATTTGCCTTTTTGGTTTATTTCTGTTTGTACCGGACTATGGCGTGCAGCTCGCCTCAAGTCTTCTTGGGATCGTGATAATAACCGGACTGGTTTCTTCCCGGTATACGGCACGAGGCTTGAAGGTGGTGCGTCGGGACCGGGTGATCAGGGTATATAAAAACCAGCATATCCATATAGAGCTGAACGTGGAAAACCACTCCATATTCAGCCAGGAGTATCTGTATATAAGCGATGAATATGGACCCCTGTTCGGTGGAGAAGGCAGCAAAAAAATGATTGCCCTCAAACCTGGCGAGCGGACGCGGGTGTGCTATGAGCTGGACGCACGGGAACGAGGGGGTTTTACCGTGGGCCCTCTGACTGTCAGGGGCAGTGATGTGTTTGGTTTTTTTCCATGGGTAGCGGTAGTGAAAGAAACCACCGAGGTGATTGTGTATCCGGCACTGCATCCTGTTGAATTATTGATCGAGGAAGGTCTGGCCGCGGGCAATCTGCTCATTAGCGATCCGTTGTACGAAGATCTGACAAGATACCGGTCCATTCGCGACTACATGCCCGGTGATGAGCTGCGGCGGATCCACTGGAAAGTGTCTGCGAGGATGGGCTGTCTGCAGACAAAGGAATTCCTTCCCACCTATTACTATGGTGTTTTCATTGTGCTCAATCTGTCCTGTGCCGCATACAGTATAAGGATGCGCTCAACGAGAATGGAGCGGGCCATCGAGACTGCAGCCGCTCTGGTGATGTTTTCCCTTGAACGCGGGCAGAATGTCGGCCTGGTTTCCAACGGCATTGATTCAGCAACCGGCAGCTGTCTGTCCTGTCCCATACGTGAGGGCCATGGGCATAGTGTAACCCTGCTGGAAGGACTTGCCCGTGTCGGCCCGATTGATCATGACTGGGAGGGACTCGTTAAGGAAGGAATTGACTTGCCATTTGGTACCCGGATTTTTTATGTGGGGCCGCCGATGGAGGAGGCATTGCTTTCTCTGTTCATTTCCCGTTGGGGTAAAGAACGGCAGGTTGATTTTTTTCATATACAGACAGAAGCCGCAGGAACGGGTACAGGGGTTTCGGCTTCCGCTCTGGCTGCTGGCCGTTACCGCTGTTTTACGGTCCGGGATTACGGGGAGGAAATGATAGATGTCTGATGTCCGCTCCCTCTACCGGCTGTATATTCATCCTCTGCTCTCAATAACCGTTCCCTATTTGTTTATAGTAACCCTGGTTCTGGTGTTTAAGGACGCGTTCCTGTACGATGGCCCTCCGCCCTACGTCCTTTTTGTGTTTCTTCTTCTGGTCGGGATAGAAGAGACTGCGATCGGGAACGCACTTGTCCAGGAGCGGGCATCGTCTGTTGCGCGGTTGAGGGAGCTGATCCTTATTGTCATTGGATGTCTCATCGTGGTGTCGTTCATGTCTGGCGGCCGGGATTCCGCCTTATGGGGCGGCCGCGTGTTTATATATGTATTGCTGTCCGTTCTGCAGTGGTCTTTGAGCTTTACCCTTCAGAACAATTTCCGCCGGCGGGAAGTCTTTCTGGGGATCATCCGGCGGAAAGAAGGAGAGCCTCTCAAAGAAGCGTTACGCAATGCGGGAGCCTTTACAAGGGAAATTAATGTGAACCTCTCGTTCAACCGCAGCATCTGCACCATGTTCATCGCCGGTGATTTCTTTCTTCTTTTCATGGTACATCTGATGAGGATGTCCCTTCACTGGTATACTGTTGTTGCGGCCGCCCTTTCTGTCTGTCTTTGTATTGCAGGTATCGCGTCGGTGAATATGTTCATGAATGATCTTTTTATCTACAGTGCCGGGATTAACATCCGGCCGTATTTTCAACAGCGGCGCATTGTAGCCTCTTTGGTATGGCTTGTGTTTATCGCCGCGGCGGCTGCTCTTGTGTCCTCTGAGGTATCGCTCCTGCCGGGAGATATCTTTACCCGGTTTTTTGACTGGCTTACGGGGTTGTTTCCAAAGCCGCGGCGGATAGATCCCCGTCTTCTTCCCCCCCCTTCGATGAACGGACCGGATTTGCAGAGGCAGTTTCAGGAGCTGAATAATCTGGGAGGGGCGGGGAGCGATCTTGCCTGGCTGTTTATGCTCATTGAACGGATCATTCTTGTGTCATTGTTGCTGGCGCTTGCTTTTTTCCTTATCGCGCCTCTGTTGAGGGGAGAGGGCCGCTCGTTTTTCCGTACCTACAACCCTGTACGGGTTTTTGTCCATGTTTTTGGAAGAATGGCAGCGTTTCTGAAACACTTGTTGACCCAGATTCTCCTTGGGTTTAAGCGTCCTGCGGAGATGGTGGACAAAAAGAAGACCAGGACCGACAAATACGGTTTTGTTATCCCCGGGAACCGCGCCGGGGTGATAAAGCGCTTTGAACGTTCCAGGGTGATCAGGCTGTATATCAAGCTGACGGTATGGGGCAGGAGAAAAGGGCTTCCCTGGCGGAGTGACGGTCCACAGGAATATACTCTGCGCCTGTCAAAGGCTTTTCCCGGTTTGGCAGAGGAACTTGATGTGGTTTCTTCCATTTTTGAGGAAGTCGTTTTTTCTTCCCATTCGGTAGGAGAAAAAAACATAGGCCGCTACCGGGACGCGGTCCGGCACATCCTCAAAACGTAACAGATGTCCCTGTTGCGCTTTCCTAGTAAACGTGTTTCTTGAGTTCCGTCTTAGCGGCGGCCGCCGCTTTCTGCATTTCCTTTGCGTTAATGATCAACATCTGGAGCCTGTTTTCTATATTTGCCAGGCTGGTGTCGGGGTCAAAATCCAGCGAGAGAACCTGTATGTGGGGGAACTGTTTCTTTACTGTTTTCATGATTCCCCGGCCCATGATGTGGTTAGGAAGACAGCCAAAGGGCTGAAGTATTACAAAACTGTTTACACCTTTTTTTGCGTATTCGATGATGTCCGCCGGGATAAGCCAGCCTTTCCCGGAATTAAATACCTTGTCGACCAATCCTTCGATATGCCGTGAAAGATCGTGGTATTTTTCTTTGGTTTCGAATTTGATGAAGTTCATGTAGCGCTTTTCCAGTTTCTCCAGTTTCGCGTCGATCAGAAAATCGGTGATGATATTTTCTATTGCAAAGGCAAGGGGGAATCGCACATGAAAACGCTTCATCGATTCCTTGACCGTCGCCGACTCTTTTTTAAAGGCATCGATCATCGGAGGCATGATGACTTCCATCCCGTTTGCTTCCAGGTATGATTCGATATACGCATTTGAAGCAGGATGGTAATTGAGGAGTATTTCGCCAATGACAAACACCCTCGGTTTTCTTGGGATATCCAATAGTTCCACCCGGTTAAAAGCCTCGACCGCTTCATCGAACACCGAGATTGCTTCCTTGATACTCGACTCAAAGGCCCGGGCCGTCCGGCGGATCATACGGCTGTGGAGTTCTGCTACTTCTCCCTGGTTTTTCTCGTAGGGCCTCAGCCTGCGGGCCATGGCATCGATGAAATCACAGATAATGATACCGTGGAGCATTCGGTAGCTGAAACTGGGTCCGAGGCGTAACCCGGGATGCATACCCTTCTTGTCTTTACCTGTCGTGACGATAGGAACATCAGCAAACCCCGCGTCATCCAGAGCTTTCCGGGCTACGGTGGCATAATGGGAAAGGCGGCAGTCACACTCCTCATGGGCAAGACCGACTGCAATTTCTTCGGGGTGCGGGTGTTTCTCTAAGAATGCCAGGGCTTCTCCGATGTTCAGCTGCGCAGGGTAGCACATGTCGTTATGCACGTATTTTTTCCCCAGTTCGATGGCACGGGACTCCGCCACTGGCAGACAGATGGCCTTGAGGCCTTCTTTTCTGAATACTGAGGCACAAATGATCGAGAAGGAAGGCGAGAGGGTTGGAATTAACACTGCTTTGTGTTTTTTATCCTTTTTCTGGAAACGGACAGGATAGGGATCGCCGAGGGGTTTGATTTCCTGGGTTATATGCCCTTTCCGTTTGGCACTGACGGTTTCCACGAATGAGGTTACCCGGATGTTCAAGGGGCCCGGAACATCCGATTCGTCCAGTTTGAGGATGAGAGGGTCTTTGCCTGATATGTCTTTCATGATACGGGACACCTCGTCTGAGAGGACCGCGTCGTGGCCGCACCCGAAGCTGACAATTTGTACAAGCTCCAGTGCGGGATGTTCGGCTGCGCACACCGCGGCGCTGAACATACGGACATGGAAATTGTTCACCAGGTCGGTGCGGATGCGGGAAAGGTCGGTATTCCAGATGCCGGGCAGGGAATCTATGGTCAGTACCGCAATTCCTTTCCTTGTGAAATAACGGGAAAGATCGTGATTCACCAGCATGTCGTTATGGTAGGGCCGGGCAGCAAGGAGGATGCCGAATTTGTCTTCCCGGGTCAGGGTGTCAAGAACAGCGGCTCCTTCCTGTTGCAGAAGGGTGTTGAAACTGTTCTGGGCTTTGTCTGCCTCCTGTATCGCGGCAAGAACAATATCCCGCGGCAGGCCGAAGGTGGAGTTGAACCAGTCGACAAGCTGTTCGTTCCGGGCATTATCGTCGTACCAGTGAAAAGCCGGAATGTCGATGGGCGTCAGCTTTTCCCCTTCAATTCTGTGGCTTTCCTTGATGATCAGAGGGTACCCCTGCACTACCGAGCACAGGAAATAACTGTCGGCCTGAGGGTGTTCCGGCTGTGCCCGGAGCATCATTGGAAAGAAAATCCTGTCTACTTTTTTTCCGACAAGATCAAGGACGTGGCCGTGGGCCACTTTGGCGGGAAAACAAGCCGTGTCCGATGGTACGAAGGGCAGTCCCTTTTCGTACAGATCCCGGGTGCTTTCCCGGGAGATTTTTACCCCGAAACCGAGGCTGGTGAACAAGGCCTTCCAGAACGGCATGCTGTACCAGAACTCCAGGGCACGCGGCAAACCTATGGTCATGTCTTTCTGAGGGCTCACCTGCGCGGGTTCGTAGTCGGCGAATAAAAGCTCTTTTCTGCGCCGCATCATATCGGGAACATCATCAATATGGCGTGTTGCGGCTTTGAGTTTTTCTTTTACCTTGGAATCCTTTGGGTCCCCCAGTATTTCGCCGCGTTCGCAACGGTTTCCGGTAATAAAGGAGCTG
>JAFGQL010000061.1 GCA_016935695.1 Spirochaetales bacterium | reverse complement strand
CGGTAATCCCGGCTTTTTGGGAGGAACCGGTTCTGGTAACACCGGGACAGAAAACACTGACATCAATTCCACGCCTGTGTATATCCTATGCACTGACCGTAGGAATGACACAATGTCGGACTTATTTCCTCTTATAATCATGAATGAGCCCTGACCCCCCCCATTCTTTTCTGCCCGTTTTGGAAGTATATTCTTATGTGGAGGACGCAAAATTATGAAACGTTCAGAACGGCTGGTTGTCATGTATTGGTATAATATGGTTGTTACCGGAGGATTTGCCCTCCTCATCGCCGCCATGTATCTGTTTCCCGATCTGGCGGCTGTGCTCCAATGGCCGCGGGAGGTGAATCCGATTGTAATAAGCATGGTTGTTCCGCTCTTTGCGGTAATGGCTGTCTTTGCCGGTATGGCGCTTTCCCGGCCCGAGAGTGCCGAGCTCCTGTTGAAAATGCAGATTGCCTATAAGCCCTTTGCCATTGTTTTCCTGCTGATTTTCACGGTAAATGGCTATATACATCCGCTGTGGAGTGCGGTGATCATTGCCGGGTTGCTGTTGTACATTGTGGGGAATATCTGGGCCCTTAGGGGGACGCATAGAGAATAACACTGCAGCTGAGTTTGTGCTTTGTGTTCGTTGCGGCGAAGAGGCTTCCGGTTATTCCGAAATTAATGACGGCCCTGCAGCGGAAACTATGGCTGTAAAATGGACAGATGATACATTTGCCCAAAAACCGGTTTACTAGGTGTCACAACCATATAACCATCAGTTTCCTGCCGGCTCGGACAGCCTGTATTCCCGGGGCGACATTCCTGTGTGCTTCTTAAAGATGAAGCTGAAATAGTGGGAGTCGCTGTAGCCGACCTCAAAGGCGATGTCCGCGCATTTCATGGCGGTATCCTTAAGAAGCTGCTGTGCTTTCTGTATGCGCACTGCCGTCAGGTATTCAATGAATGTCTCCCCGGTTTCCTGGGAGAATATGGTGGAAAAATGGTTTGGGCTTATATTTACGTGGGCGGCAGTGTCTGCCAGGGAAATATTCTGCCGGGAAAAATGTTCATCTATGAATTTCTTTGCTTCCCGTATCTGACCGTGGTGCTTTGAGTGGAGCTGCGGATCCGGGTTGCCTACCGTCTTCATGTCCCATGTGCTCAGAATATTGTTTTTTCCCGTCAGCATCATGTACCGGACCGTTTTATCCGCGTCGGCATAGGAATGGATGATTTCCTCTATATGGTCGACAACCGAACCTATGGCTATTGCCACCCTGCACTGGGTCGTCCGTTCTGTTTCGAATTTGATCCCCTGGGCCAGTGTATATATGATGTCGTCCATTGCTTCTTCCGAAATGTTCCTGGCGAGAATGATCAGCTTTTCCATGCTCTGGGGAAAGAGCAGAAAATCCCGGCGGTCTTTCAGCATGGCAGTGATTATTTCCCTGGCAAGGGAGAACTGGGTATAGTCGTCGCTCGAGGTGCTCAATTCTATGATCAGGATCATGTACCCGGCTCCGATCAGATCAATACCGAAATTTCCTGCTGTTTCCAGTGCATTTACGGCGCTTGTCTGGCCGGTAACCAGATCGCACAGCCATTTGTCGCGGATAAGGTCCTCGGATGACTTAATCCTCTGTTTCAATGTTTCAATGCTGGTGTGCTTGCGTTTTTCCTTCTCTATTTCCCTGCTCACCTTCTCAAGGGAAGAGAGCATATCGGCAGCGGAGACGGGTTTTAACAGGTATTCCTCGACGCCAATGGAGATGGCCTCTTTCGCGTACTCGAATTCGTCATGGCCGGAAAGGATGATAATCTTGATCCAGGGCTGGTCCCGCTTGATGATGCGTGCAAGGGCCAGCCCGTCCATGAAAGGCATCTTGATGTCGGTGATGAGTATGTCAGGCTTGATGTCCCGGATAGCCGGAAGAGCTATTTCGCCGTCGGGGGCTTCTCCTGCCAGGGTATAGGGTGTGGTTTTCCACGGGATCGAGTTCCTGATTCCTTCCCGGGTGACTATTTCATCTTCTACCAGAAAAACGCTATACATTCTCCATCTCCGGAAGCCTGAAGGACACAGTCGTGCCTTCCTTATACACGCTTGTTATGTGCAGGTTCGCCTTGTTATTGTAATACAAGGCAAGGCGTTTGTTTACATTGTACAGGCCGTAGATGTCGTTTACTGCCGGGAACTCGGAATCTCCGTCTATCTGGGTCTGGATGTCCGTAAGCCTTTCCGCGGTCATTCCAATGCCGTCGTCATGTACACTAAAGCACAGGTGTCCGTTTTCCTGCCATCCCTTTACGGACAAGTGGCCCTGGCCCCGTTTGTTCTTGATACCGTGGTACAGGGCGTTTTCCACCAGGGGCTGCAGCAGCAGTTTGAGCATTTGCCGGTCGTTCATGTTTTCCCCGCTCTCTATGGAAAAATCAAGGATGTCCCGGTAACGTATTTTCTGTATGGTCAGATAATTGCGGATATGTTCAAGTTCATCTTTGACAGTTGTCCATTCCCTGCCTTTGTTCAGGGATGTCCTGAAAAAGCTGGAAAAGTTCCTGGTTACCGATATAACCTGGTCGTACTGTTTTCCTTCGGCTAACCAGATGATCGTGTCCAGGGTGTTGTACAGGAAATGGGGGGTTATCTGGGCCTGCAGGGCTTTCATTTCCGACTTTTGCAGGTTCTTCTGTTCCTGGATGTTCGCTTCGATCAGCTCGCTGATTTTTTCCGCCATGGTGTTCAGGTTCCGGGTCAGGTTGTCCAGTTCCTTTACGTCGGGGATGTCGGCCCTTGCCGAGAGGTTTCCCGCTGCGATCTGGCTGGACAGGTTTTCCAGTTCCCGTATGGGGGCGTTTATGCTGCCTGTGACGGATCGCTGTGCAAGAACGGCGAACATCATGACAAACAGGACAATCATGATCTGTATTGCAGACAGGATTACCGCTATTTTCTTTATGTTTTCGTTGGTATCTGCGGCCGACTCGATCTCCAGTACGATGAAATCCTGGAGAATTTCAGACACAAGATCGGCAACGCCCCTGATTTCATCGAGGATTTTTTCATTTTCGGTCACAAGGTAGTCATTCTCCATCTGGGCGCCGAGGAGATCGACATATTTTGTAAGGGTGTCCATCGCCCGTCCTGCGACCTCGAGGAGCCTCCGGTTTTCGACCACCTGGGTATTTTCGTATATCTCATCCAGGCTCATACCGATCCCTTCGATGATCCCGTACTGTTTGCCTTCGGGGAAATCCTTGTTGCCGGCAACAATATCCCACAATTCATTGGTAATATCGGCTTCTACGATCTGGTTCAGACGGTTGGTCCGGCTTACGTTCGTTATCATCCGGTCGTAACGGAGGGTCTGGAACCAGGAAGAAGCCAGGCTGATGACCGGAGGAATGAGCATGAGGATGATGATGATGACGTACGAGGTCTGGATGGTTTTCCTGATGCTGGATGTCTTGAGGGATGAGCGGAATATCCTGCCCGGCAGGTGGAACAGCCTGGTCATGTCAGTATCCCCGGGGCGCGATCGCGTCAAGGTCGTCATCTTCAGTGAAGACCTCTTCCTGCACATGCTGAAGCCGCGGGATGGTTTCACCCTTTGCAAGCTTCCGGGACAGGGATATGATCGCCGGTCCCGTCTTGGGATTGCACTCGATGACGCAGTTGACTTCACCCCTTTTCAGAGCGTCTATTGCCGCCTGTTCTGCGTCTATGGTAACGATGATGATGTCTTTTCCGGGCCGGATGCCGACTTCCTTCATCGCGTCGATCGCTCCGAGGGTCATGCCGTCGTTGTGGGAATACAGGGCGTCTATGTCCCGGGTTTCCTTCAAGATGCCGCTCATGATCTCGTAGCCCTTGGAGCGGAGAAAATCTCCAGAAATGCTGTTGATGATTTCAAACCGGGGGTTGCTGCCGACGACCTCCCGGAACCCGTCTGCCCGGCCCACGGCCACCGACGATCCCTCGGTACCGCTTATTTCGAGAATCTTCACCGGGGTCTCTGCACTCCGCTGCCGGAATTTCTGCATAAGGAAATATCCTGCTTCCCGGCCTTCCTGTTGTGAGTCTGTCCCGATAAAACCGGCATAGAGGTTTTCATCTGCAGTGGTAATCTTCCTGTCGGTGATCAGGACGGGAATTCCCGCGTTTTTCGCTTCCTTTAGTATATTGTCCCATCCGTCGGTAACGATAGGCACGAAGGCGATCACATCAACCTGATAGACGATGAACGAACGGATCGCCTTTATCTGGTTTTCCTGTTTCTGTTCGGCGTTCTCGAATAACAGCTGAATTCCCGCATTTGCGGCAGCTTCCTTGATTGATCTGGTGTTACAGCCCCGCCAGGCGCTTTCAGCACCGATCTGGGAAAACCCGAGGATGATTCCTTCATCGGCGGTTTCTTCCTGTACCGTGCGTGTGTCAAAAATCCTGAAGGTTGTGAATGTTCCGGCAATGCCCAGGGTGAGGAGAAGAATGAAGATTGTCTTCCAGTATGAAAGCATGCAGCGGCGTCCGTTATTGCGTGAACGTTCACACATTATACCCGACATTGTCCCGCCGCGCAAGAAATCTTTGGCGATAAAACCCTGCCGGGCGTTCTTTGGAAAATCAGAATAAGCCGTTCACTGTTTCCAGATGGTGCCGTCGCCATCTGAGGGCATCCGCCAGTCTCCCCTGGGGCTCAAGGCGATGGTACCCACTTTCGGTCCGTCAGGCAGGCATGAGCGCTTGAACTGCTGGGAGAAAAAGCGTGCATAGAAAAGGTTCCGCCATGTTGTTATTGTTGTGGCGTCATAGGTTTCCGCAAAGGCAATCTCGGCGAGGAACTGTACTTTTGCCGGGGCAAAACCGCAGCGGATGCCGTAATAGAGGAAGAAATCATGAAGCTCGTAGGGGCCGATGACTTCTTCTGTTTTCTGGGCGATGTTTCCCGCTGTGTCGGGGGGGAGAAGTTCCGGCGATATGGGCGTGTCTATGATGTCGTAGAGGATGCCCTGTACTGCTGTGTCGGCACCCGTGTCGGCAACATATTTAATGAGGAACCGCACCAGGGTTTTAGGCACCCCTGCGTTTACACCGTACATGGACATGTGGTCCCCGTTATAGGTGCACCAGCCCAGGGCCAGTTCTGACATGTCCCCCGTACCGATGACGATGCCGCCATTCATGTTGGCTTTGTTCATCAGGATCATGGTCCGTTCCCGGGCCTGGACATTTTCGTAGGCCGTATCTTCCGGTTCGCCCGAGTGGCCCAGTTTTTTCATCTGCAGGGTGCATATTTCGGTGATGTCGATGGTTTTGAGGGTGAGTCCCAGGTTTTCCGCAAGGCCCTTGACGTTTGCCAGGGTGCGGCCGGTAGTCCCGAAACCCGGCATGGTGATGCAGTTGATACCCGACAGGGGAAGGCCGAGTCCTTTGAAAGCCTCGACGGTAACCAGGAGCGCCAGGGTGGAATCAAGGCCGCCGGAGAGGCCGATCACCGCCGTGTCGCAGCCGATGCGTTCCATCCTTGTCATAAGACCGCTGCGCTGTATGGCGAATATTTCCTCGCACCGCTCCTGGAGGTTTAAGGGGTCAGATGGAACGAAGGGGTGGGGATCGACCGGCCGGGACAGCTGCCAGGGACTGCCGGCGCGCTGCCGGGTAAACCCGATTGAGCTGTGTTCTCCCTCCGCATTCAGCACTCTGAACCGGCGGTCCGCCGCGGCTGTGCCGCTGCCTGTCATAATGTGCTGGGAGAAGGTGTTGGAGTGGAGGCGCTCATGCTCCAGATATCCAAGATCGATATCCCTGTACATGAAACTGCTGTCCCTGGAAAATCTGGGGAGCTCTCCCAGTACCCGTCCGTTTTCCGCGATTATGGCATGGCCGCCGAAGACTGTGTCTGTCGTGGATTCCAAGGGTCCGGCGGAGACATAGGCATAGGCTGTTATGTTCCTGGCGGACTGGGTGCTGACCAGAGAGCGGCGGTAGGCGGCCTTGCCTGCCAGTTCGTTGCTGGCAGAAAGGTTGACGATCAGGTTTGCCTGTGTCATGTATGAACTGGGAGGAACAGGCGCCCACAGGTCCTCGCAAATTTCTATACCGAACACCGCGTTTTCCTGCCCGAACAACAGGTCTGTGCCGAACGGAACTGATGTTCCCCCGTAACGGATGTGGTCCCGTCGGCAACCTGCGCCCGGCGCAAACCATCGGGCCTCGTAGAATTCCTTTGTATTGGGAATGTAGGTCTTCGGGACCATCCCGATGATGCTTCCGCCGCGCAAAACCACGGCGCAGTTGTACAAAATGCCTTCGACGGCGGCCGGAGCGCCGACGATCAGGGTAAGAGCGAAGGCAGACGAGTCTTTGGCGATGGAAAGGACTGCTTCTTCCGACGCGGCGAGAAGACGTTCCTGATAAAAAAGGTCGGCGCAGGTGTATCCGGTAACCGACAGTTCCGGCAGCACCAGGACATCCACCGAGTGCGCCGCAGCTGTCCGGGCCAGACCGGTGATTTTCCCGGCATTGTGTCCGGGATTGCCGGGATTGACCCGCGGAACTCCCAGGCCTACCCGGAAAAAGCCGAATTCATATTTTTGTTCATCCATATACAGGACCGTCCTTATTGTTGCAGACATCATGGGGTCTGGCTATCTGCGGGTCAAGGGCCGATATCAGACCCTAAAAACCCGGAATCTTTACTTTGTCTTTGAGTTTCTTTGCCTCGTCTTCCGCCCTTTCCTCGGCTTCCCGTTTCAGGCGGTCTGCTTCTTCCCGGGCTTTTTCTTCCGCTTCCCGCGCCCTTCTGGAGGCCTCGTCGGATATGGCCTTCACTTTTGCCTCGGCTTCTTTTTTCTTGTTTTCCAGGAGGTTTTTCGCGTCATTGACCGAACGGACCTGGGCAAGGGCTTCGGCGTCCTGGCCGCTCAGCAGGGTATCGAGCTGTGCGTATTCCTTCATGCGTTCCTTCAGATATGTTCTTACTTCCGACCTCAGCTTTGCTTCCATCTGTGCCGCCTGGTCTTTCAGGTACGCACCGATTCTCTGTGACAGTACCTTGTCAAAACCGCTTGATACCCGGAGGTTTTTCACCGCGGCATCCTTTACGTCAAAGCTGCCCTGTACGTCAATGTCTACAGGTTCGGCGAATAATCCGCCGATTGTGTCGTGGACCATGCCGCCGCCCTTTGTCTGAACAATGGCGGAGTCCTGCAGAACGAGGGAAAGGACGCCCCGGCCGTTTTCATACCCCCCTGACAGGTCGGCGGACACGGTTCCCTTCATGTTCCCTTTCAGGGACTGGATTGTCATTCCTTCCAGACCTTCGTCCAGGGAAAAACCAAGACCGTCGACAGAGAAGTTCAACCCCAATGCTTCGCGGTTTTCACGAAGGTCCGCCGAGGCGTCCAGGCTTCCTTGCCATCCGTCTCCCTTCAGCGCGGCGTTGACCGTTACAGGGGCCCCGGCCAGTTCAGGGTCGCTTGAGATATTCTCTATCAGCGCCAGACCTTCATAGGCGCCGGCGAAAGATGTTTCGAGCCTGCTGATCAACACATCCGGGTAGTCGTTTATGGGGAAGGAAATGAATTGCTGGTACCGCCTTCCCTCTGCTCCGCTTTCCGACTCTTTGTCGTTTTTATCTGCCTTGAGGGCATGAAGGACTGCCAGTCCTTTTCTGACATACCCGTAATAGACAGCAAGTTCGGGGGCAATGAAGGAAGAGGCGAAGGCGGAAACCATATCCGCCTTTTCTCCCGCAGGAAGGAGTACCAGGTCTTTCAGCATCCGGTAGTCCTCGCCTGCCATTTCGGACACATTGTTTTTCCTGCGGATAATGGCGTTTTTATCGTTTATCAGCTGGGTACGGAGGGCCTGGGCGTCGTTTACGGCGGTCTGCACCTCCCGGTATCCGTTTTCCAGGTCCTTCTGCAGGTAGGTGAGTTTGTTGATGTCCTTCAGGTCAGAAAGGTCGGTGGATGAAAGCCTCCGCGCCCTTGCGCTGACACTTTCGACTGTTTCCCCCGATGCTGCAAGTTTTTCATCCCACTTTGCAACAAGGGCCTCGCCGTCCGCCTGTATCTGTTCCAGGGCCTTGATGGAGGGCAGGTTTTCCTTTTGCGCCTCTATCAGGCCCCGGTAATCGAAGTCCTCAAACCCTTGAGAGAAATCAGGCATGGCCGGCAGGGACGGTAAAAACGATGATGTGTTTCTGCCGTCGTCAGGATCAGCCTCATCCTTTTTACGCTGTTCCTTGTCCCAGGCCCTGAGCGGTATGGTGCTGTCGGTGCCGGTCTGGATGTCCAGGAGGGAAGCGTCGGATATCACCAGTTTCTTCCTGAGGGCCAGGCCGGTACTGATGTCAAAGGCCCCGCGGCCTGTCTGGAAAAGGTTTTTACCGGGGGTTTTGCTGTCTCCGATTTCCATGGAAGCAAAGGCTGAGCGGCCCTGGAACAGATGCACTTCCATGCCCCGGATGTCCACAGGAGCGCCGAATACCGTGCTGAGTCCTTTTTCGGCGAACCTTTCGGCGATTCTGTTCTTGAACACAATGTTGAACACCACTATTCCCCCGGCCAGGACCAGAACAAGTGCCAGTTTCCAGGCAACAAACAGTCCTTTGTTCTTCTTGACCGCTTTCGCGAGGGCCTTCAGACGTTTTTGTGCCTTTTTATCCGGCTGTGCCGAACACACAAACTTTCCTGTTTTTGGGTCTTTTGTGAACAGGGATGCGACGTAATCCCTGTCTTCCTTTATGTAAAGACGCTTGAGAAGTTTCTTCTGAAGCTGTTTTTCTGTGTATTCCTTTCTGAATATACCGGGTATGCTCATGAGTGTACCTGCCTATGCGCCTTTAATGACCGATGATGTGTCAGTCGCCATGGCGATTATTTTTGATATGAGGGGAATACGCTTTATGTTCTGAACAAGTTTTGAGTGGCGGATTTTGGGTAAAAGGGTTCTCCGGTACAGGACCACCAGAAGGCTGGCTGCTGCCGT
>JAFGQL010000060.1 GCA_016935695.1 Spirochaetales bacterium | reverse complement strand
GTGTAACATCACCCCGGACATTGTCCCAAAAGGACGCGAAACGTCTTTTTGGAATTTAAACGCTTCTGTATCCCCGTTACTTCCCCACCACCTCGGGAGTGGTCATCTTGTCGTAAAAAGCCACGTAGTTGTCTTTTTTATCAGACCCCCGCAGGGCGATTGCCGTCCGGGGATGTTCGTTCAATGCCCCGGTAATCATATAAGGAATCAGGTAACCCCATTCTATCGTCCGGCTCAGGGGCAGAAACTGCTCCTCAATAAGCTTTAGGATGGGGCGCACGTTGTATTTTGGGTTCTTAAGAAAATCCGTAAGCAGTTCCAGAGGACAGTTGCCGGCTCCCCGGCCGATCCCGAAGGCGGACGCATCCAGCATATTGCAGCCGTCGATAATTGCCTGAATGGTGTTGGCAAAGGCAAGTTGACGGTTGTTATGACAGTGAATACCGATGGTTTTATCAGGCAGAAAGGCCTTGTATTTATTTACCAGCCAGGTAATGTCCTCACAGTACATGGAACCGTAGGAGTCCACAACATATACTGAAGGAATCTGTGAATCGGACAGCTGGGTGAGCCCCTCGTCTATGTCCTTTTCCAGGTTTGTGGAGACGGCCATGAGGTTAACAGTGGTCTCGTACCCCTTGTCCATACATGCATGACCGAGTTCTATCGCCTTGTCGATGTCCTTCAGATAACAGGCCACACGTATCATGGAGAACGGACTTTCTGCGGCGGGCAGAATATCCTCATCATTTACCCGGCCGATATCCACCATACAGGCGAGTTTTGACGTAAGCTCGATACCGTCCAATACCCGCTTTACATCTTCGTCCCGGCTGAACCGCCATTTGCCGTACACTTTTGGGTCAAACTGGTCCATGGAAGCTTTGTACCCTATTTCCATATAGTCAATTCCGGCTGCAGCAACCTGGAGATAGGTGTCCCTTACCAATTCGTCGGAAAACTGCCATTTGTTAATGAGCCCTCCGTCCCGTATTGTGCAGTCGAGTACTCTTATTTCCTTGCGGTACATGCTTCCTCCTGTAAAAATCTCAAGGATGTTCGGGAATCGATTCATACCCCGGTCCTTAATGCTCTGTTGCATCTTGTGTTTCTATACATAGAAACACTCTATTTATATCCCAGAATCACGAAAATGTAAAGCGAAATGTTCATCATGTGAATAATTATCAAAAAAACGGCGAAAAAGATTGACAAGCCGTCAAATTGCACTATATTTGCTGTGATCATTTGAAAAAAACCGTATACAACCGGAGGGCATTGATGGATAAAGAATTCGTTCAACGAATGAAGCAGCGGCTTATCGAAATGAAAGAGGAAATACTTACCAATTTACAACAGGAGAATGAAGAGCTGAACGAGATTTCTGCAAAAAGCGAGCCCCAGGACGACGCGGATATTGCGAATAACGACATAGACCGGAAAACACTGGAAACCCTGAGCACACAGGACCTGAAACGCCTGAACCTGGTTGAGTCGGCACTGGCCCGGATAGAAAACGGCCACTACGGAATTTGCCTCTACAGCGGTAAACCCATTCCAAAAAAACGTCTGGAAGCGATTCCCTACGCCCTCTATACCATAGAGGCTCAGGAAATGCTCGAACGTAAAAAACGTATCCGCGCCTGATAAGCGCATCCCATTTATTTTACCGAGAGATTGAACACACCGTCCCAGGATTCCGGGGGCGGTGTTTTTATATACTCTCTGCACCGCCGTAAATATACTGCTGACGGACCGTCATCGGAGGCAAGTTCAAGGCAGGCCGAAAAGACCTTTGCCGATTCCTTCCACCGCTTTTCCTCAAAAAGATCCAGTCCTTTCTGAAAGGCGGCCACCATTTCCAGGGCCTTGTCGCCGGCGCTTCTGCTTTCAGCCAGCACCTCGTACAGCCGCACGGGGGTATGAATACCAACTACCCTTACCTTGTCCAGGCGCCGTAATAGAAATACATCATCCAGTTCGCTCCGGGTCATCTCGCTGATGAGGATACGCGAGTCGTACTGTTTGTTGACCCCTTCCAGACGGGCGGCCAGATTCACCGAGTTCCCCATAATGGTGTAATCCATACGGCTTGCGGTACCCATGTTCCCGACAACCATGTCGCCGGTGTTGATCCCGATCCGGGTATACAGGGGCGAGGTAAGGATACCGTCTTCAATAAACCTGACATTCAGCTCGCTTTCAACTGCCGCCATCCGTACTGCCGCAAGGCAGGCCCGCCGTGCGTGGTCGGGTATCGCCACCGGCGCGCCGAAGAAGGAAATGATTGCGTCGCCTTCATACTTGTCAATGGTGCCCTTCACTTCCAGAATGATATCGCTCATTTCGGACAGATAGGTATTTAACAGACGGACAAGATCCGTCGGATCCATTTTCTCCGAAATGGTGGAAAAACCGCGGACATCGGTAAACATGGCGGTTATGTACTTCTTCTCTCCCCCAAGGGACAATTTCTGGGGATCTTTGAGTATCTCGTTTATGACATCGACCGACAAATAGTGGTTGAAAGCCTGATGTATGAAGGCCTTTTCCCTTCCGGTAGCAATGAGTTTTGCTATAAACAGGGCAATAAACCCCGTGAGGACCAGCATGAGGCTGCCTGCACTCTGAAAATAGGTATCGAACACCAACAATCCGCCGGAAACAATCCCCGCGAACACAATGATGATGCCAAGGCCGAGAAGAACTCCGGGAACCGGGTTCAGACGCGGCAGGACAAACGCCAGAAACAGGACCAGGGCCACAGCTGCGGCCAGCGCGTACCACGGCGGCGCCTCGCGTATGAAATCCCGGTTCAGGACCATATTCAACACCGCGCCGTGGGTTCCTACATTGGGGAAGTTTTTCTCAAACGGGTTGACACCCCAATCGGTGGTGGATGTTGCCGTCGCGCCGACGATTACAAAGGAATCTGCGACCGAAGCCCGGATCCGGGCCCGGGTATCGGCCAGGTCGTCATACAGTTCCTTGACAGACGCGAAATTAACTGCCACCTCTTCCCGGATACGGAGGTATTCGGCCTTTTCATCCTGGGTATATTCGGAAGACCCGACTATTTCGTCGATTATCGACGTAATTTTCGCCTCGGTGGGTCCAGACAGGAAATCCCCCACAAGCTCCAGAAAATATTCTTTTCCGTCTGCATATTCCCGGTCATAAGGCCGCAGGCCTGTACTCATCTCAACCTTGATAGTCTCGAGATAGTTCCATACCTCCAGGGGAAGGGCCTCTCCTTCGTAGTAGGAAAAGTATTCATCGGCATTCATGAGTTTCAGATTGTGAACAAGCTCCTGTTCCTGATTTTGGTACAGAGCCAGAAGATAATACGATACATGGCGGAAGGATTCTGAAAACACAGTTCCAGTCCAGTTGATGGATACGGTGCCGTCGGGGTTCAGGGGTATGACCACCGGGCCGGTATCCTCACCAGTGTTAATGGTGATTGCTTTTTTGCTGAACACCACTTCCGGATCACCCATGGTGTCCAGCAGCGGCCGTATGACCAGTTGGGGAAACACCTGGTCGCCGTAACGGGAAAACAGATGAATGCGACGCCGCACACCGTCGGAATCGATGATGATATTGGGAAATCCCGCTCCTGCCGCGCCTTCGAGAACCGGGGCTATAGCAGGCATGATGCCGGGAAACTCAGGAACCGACCGCAGGTCGCCGGAAACCCGGGAATAACTTTTCTCTTTTGCGACCCACTTGAGGTACTCGGGGTCAAGGTTCACCGCCGCATCGGGAATCATAGTCACGGTAAAAAACGCCTTTTGGAAAAAGTGCGCCCCTTCGCCCAGGTAACGGTCGTTGTCCCGGGAAATACTCATGATCTCCCTTTGTATACCGGCTTTAATATCGCCGCTTAAGTCTTCCAGCTGGTCCAGATAATCACCAGCCTCGGAAGCCTTTATATAACCCTGGGAAATTGCGGTTACCAGGTCCCGGACATTGGAATTCATGGTGACAAAATCCCGGTCAAGGACTTCGGGAATATCTTCGGTTAAAACGGTCTGGTTCACTCCCCGGGGACTTGACTGGACATACTCAATATCAAATACGACCCGCTCGGCACCCAGCTCCTTGAGGAGGAACAGTCCGTCGGCCATGATGTGCCTGCTCCAGGGCCATACACCCACATAGTCAATGGCGGTATCGTCCACTTCCAGGAACACGATGGATTCGTCCTGGGCAAGCTTCGGACGTACATGAAGCAGCAGATCATATATCAGATAGTCTGCTTCGGAAAAAAACCCGAAAACCAACCCGAGGGCGAAAACCAGGGAAACCGCAAGGACAATGACAACACTGAATCGTCGTTTTTGTTTCATACTCCTGTATTCTATACGGAAACCGACAGAAAATCTTCCATTTTCTTGCCCTTTTAAGGCGGCGGTACCGTGTTTTACAGCCGGAAATTCGAATTAATGCGGTGTTTCTCCAGGATACTCACCCCCCGGTCCACATCGCCGGTCTTGAAAATGATCACCGCCTTGTCGTCTGACCGCTCCAGGGACGCGTACAGATACTCAATACTGTGCTTTTCCTGGTGGAAGATTTCCATGACCTGGGCAAGACCGCCGGGCACGTCCCGCACCTCCACACCGAGGACATCGGTTTCCTTGGCGGTATGATCGTTTTTTTCAAACAGCGCCAGGGCTTCATCGGGTTTATCAACGATCATCCGCAGTATGCCGAAATCGGCAGTATCCGCGATGGATATTGCACGGATATTAATGCCGCCGTCTGCCAAAAGACGGGTAACTTCCGCAAGCCTTCCAGTAGTATTCTCTAAAAAAACAGATATTTGCCGTATTTTCATCTTAGTCTCCTTCTTTTTGTGC
>JAFGQL010000059.1 GCA_016935695.1 Spirochaetales bacterium | reverse complement strand
TACAAAAAGACCGGCTGCCACAGCCGGGTGGAACTGATGGCCCTCTGTCAGGGTCCCACAAAAACCTGAGCAAAGCACAAAAAAAAGCCGCCCCGGTTATCGGGACGGCTTTTTTTATCCGCGGCGCTTACAATGCCAAACCCATAACGCGGTTCAGCCGCTGAACAAACTCCGCGGGGCTTTTCAGTTCAGCCCCTTCGATCAACATGGCCTGCTCCAGGAGCAGGAAGCTCACATCTTCCAAAAGCTGTTGGTCATCCTTCTTTTCTGTCAGTTTCTTCACGATTTCGTGGTCGGGATTGATTTCGAGAATAGGTTTGTAATCCGGCAGATTTGATTGCCCCATTGCTTTCAACATATGCTGCATCTGCACTGTCGGGTCTTCTTCGTCGGCGACAACACAGGAAGGAGAGTCGCTCAAACGGCTGGACACCACAACGTCCTTAACGCGGTCCTTCAGAACGCCCTTGATTTTTTTTGCAAGGGGTTTCACTTCCTTCTCTTTCTTTTTGTCATCGTCGGTCTTCAGGTCGTCAACAGCACCGCTTTTATTGATGCCTTTCAGTTCTATGTCCTGATACTTGCCTATGGACGGAACCACAATCTCGTCTATTTCATCGGCCATAATCAGTACTTCTATGTCTTTCTTTCGATAGGCTTCCAAAAGGGGTGAAGTACGGAGAATATCTTCGTTTTCCCCTGTTATGTAGTAGATCGCCTTCTGGTCTTCTTTCATCCGCTCCTTATAGGCGGCGAGACTGGTGAACCCTTCGACAGCAGTGGATTTAAACCGCACCAGCTCCAGAAGCTCGTCACGCTGCGCGTAATCCGAATACAACCCCTCCTTCAACGGCCTGTTGTACTGGCTGATGAACTCATCGTACAGTTCCGGTGTATTGTCGGCGATCCGCTTGAACTCTCCCAGAAGTTTTTTTACCGAGGCCGAGGTGATGGTTTTGAGAACACGGTTTTGCTGGAGAATTTCACGGCTTACATTGAGGGGCAGGTCTTCAGAATCAATGATCCCTTTGACAAAACGGAGATAGGTGGGAAGCAGCTCCTTGCTGTCATCGGTAATAAACACCCGCTTTACATAGAGCTTTACGCCGGGTTGATAGTCTGCGTAATACATATCGAAAGGGGCTTTCTTCGGCACATAAAACAATGTTGTATATTCCATGGTACCTTCGGCCTGGGTATGCAGCCATATCAGGGGATCGTCCTGGTCATGGGAAATGGTTTTGTAAAACTCCTTATAGTCGTCATCGGTAAGTTCATTCTTTGACTTTTTCCAGAGAGCAGAAGCGCTGTTGATCTGCTCGGATTTGTGCTCTTTCTTTTCTTTTTTCTTGTCGCCTTCACCCTCGGATGTAGTCTGTGTGTAATGGACAATGATGGGAAACGCCACATGGTTGGAATACTTTTTCACAATGCTTTCAATTTCCCAGCGGGAAGCATATTCTTCGCCTTCACTGTTCAAATACGCTGTGATATCCGTACCATGTCCTGCTTTCTCTGTTTCGCTGATTTCAAAGTCGCCTTTCCCGTCGCTTACCCATTTATAGGCTTTTTCTTCTCCGGCTTTTTTGGTGACGACCTCAACTTTGTCGGCAACCATGAACGTGGAGTAAAAACCGACACCAAACTGCCCGATCAGATTTGAGTCTTTTCGAGCATCACCGGAAAGGTGGCTTAAAAAACCCTTGGTTCCGGAGCGGGCGATGGTTCCAAGATTTTCTACAAGATCCTGTTCGTTCATACCTAAACCCGTATCAGATACGGTAAGGGTCTTTTTACCCTCGCCCGTAAAACGGATTTCAATCTTGGGATCAAAGTTGATCCCCTTGTACGCGTCATCGGAAATAGTCAGGTATTTGAGTTTATCCAGAGCATCCGATGCATTGGAAATAAGTTCCCTGAGGAATATTTCCTTGTGGGAATAGAGTGAATGAATGATCAGATGAAGCAATTGTGACACTTCTGTCTGAAACTGGTGTTTTGACATTGGTTTGAGCTCCTGTTAGCTATCGATTAAATGTGGGCAAAATATACTAAAAATAGTTACAAATGGCAAATCATTGACCATCGTTTAAGGAAGCCGCTTAATTTTTATGCGTCGGAAACCGACAACTATTATAGAGAGCAGCGCTTCCTTTAAGAGGCAAGTGCCTTAGAACAGAATGAATAATCTGTTACAATAAGGACAGGATACATCAGGGTCGGTTGACGGCCGAGAAGCGCGGTGCTACAATTTTTCGGGTAATGTAAAAAGGGGGATCCATGAACGAGGTGCAGGAAAGAGCGGTCGAGGAAACGGATTTCTCATCTTCATCGCATGAAAAAATCTACTGTGCGAACTGTGCGAACTGTAAAATCGTTCGGGATATGCACGGTGGAGGAAATAAATACTATCTGAGGGTCCGTTGCATGGCCGGCAAATGGCGTAAAAAACTCGGTGAAGAAAAAATATACAAATACTTCACCGTGGCCCGGAGAAGCATTGATTATTGTGATGCTTATGTTCCCATGGGTGACCCGAAAGAGTTTATAAAAGAACTGAAGAAAACCCTTCCCATTAAGGATGAACTTTACACAATCTGAAAACCTCAGTACAATCGTGTCCATGATGCGAAACATTATTCTGTCGGGACTGATTGTTGTGGCCGGCCTGTTGTCAGGCTGTACCACTGTTCCCAAGTCAATAGACGAAAACCTTTCTATAAACGAATATTTTCAGAAAGCCCAGGAAGCGGTGGTTCAGCGGAACGACTACGACACCGCCCTCCTGTACTACCAGACATTCAAGGAACGCTTTCCCGAAGAAAAGGGCCGCATTGTAGAAGCGGATTATGAAATAGCTTTCATTTACTATAAAAAAGAGCAATTTGATCAGGCGGAAACCTTGTTCCGCGATATCATAGCCCGCTACGAGTTGCCGGAAGCCCAGGACTATTATCAGTGGCCCAAAGTACTCTCGGAAAAGCTGCTCGTAACAATCGAGGAAAAACGCCCGATTCTCTCCGAATAATCCACGACGTAACCGTTCCGCTTCTCCTTCACGAATTATTCCGTTGCCGCTAATGGGGCAAAATGATGGTATGCAGCTCTACGTTCAGCGCCTTCGCATCGGAAAGAACCATTTCACCGGTGATCTTGCCCCGGGGCCTCGGATGGGGCGGAGCGTCGCCCACAAGGATGATCATCCTGTGATCCGCCTGCCAGGGATAGCGGTGAAGGCCTGCGTACATGGCCTCATACACAGCCTCGGGAATATCTTTTCCTCCGAATACTCTGATACGGTCAAGAATTCGCTGAACGGTTCCCAGGCCGGGCTGAAAAGGGAAATCCTTTGTGACATATTCCTCAAAATAATCGCGATACAGCACAACACCTACGCGGAGCCCGGTATACTCGGCAGTTATGCGTTCAAGCATAGGCACAAGGTCTTTCCTGAGATGGGGGATGTCATCATGCATGCTCTGAGTGGTATCGAGGGCAAGAACAAGATCAAGGGACGCACCCTTTGCCTTGTCGATAATCTGTTCAATCTTGCCGGTGATGTCTTCAAGACCCGTAGAGTATACGATAGTGCCATCTCCTTCTTCAGCAATCCGCGTATATGCCTCTTCGGTATCATCCATATAGGTATCGGTATCAGGGGCCGCCTCTGGGGCTTCGGCCTGGGACACACGCAGAATGAACGGATTATCCCTAAAGGGGCCCTCGTAATCGCCGTAGGGCTTTTCAAACGTACGGATACTTAAATACGCCCCGTCCAAAACCTGAATTTCCCCGGATCGGCTCCATGGATTGCCGTAGAGAACAATGTAGGGGATGAATATCCGGTACGCCTGCCCAAAAACAGGATGCGCCTCCGCTGTGGAGTCGATCAGCGAGAAAAAACCGGGAGTGGTAAGAAACTTTCCGTCAATCAGGCGTTTTTCATCACCATTGGCAGGATGATATTCGGGATTGCGTAAAGCGTAGCTCGCGGCTTTTTTTTCAGGATCCTCGGTAGACTCGGTAAGGAGGATGCTGCCCAGGCCGGGGACAGCCTTTACCCACAGGAAGTAGCCTCCTTCCAGAGTCTGGGTAATGATGAACTCATCAGACTCTATGACAAGGGGGTCTGCCTGGCAGAAAACTGCAACCGCCGCCACTGCATATACGATCTTTAAAAAATACTTTAGATTCATGTGTTCCATACTTTCATGATCGGCATTTTTCAGAGTATCTTAGAACTTAGAAAACACGACACGATGAGGTACAGCCATGGCAAAGGTAGTAATCGCAAATGACCACGCAGCAATAGAAATAAAAGAGCGAATTCAAAAACACCTTGTTTTCAGGGGGTTTGATGTTCACAATCTTGGCATTGATGCCGTTGAGTCCGTTGATTATCCGGATAAAGCCCGGGAAGCAGCCGAAGAATTCCTCAAAGGCGGTTACGACTTCGGGGTCCTGTGCTGCGGTACAGGAATCGGAATATCCATTTCGGCAAATAAGGTGAAGGGCATTTTCTGCGCACTGCCCCAGAACGCCTTCGCGGCACAAATGGCGAAGGAACACAACAACGCGAACTTTATCGCTTTCGGCGGGCGTATCGACTATCCCCAGACCGTGGAAGCCATGCTCGATGCCTACATTGACAGTCACTATCTGGGCGACCGGCACCAGCGCCGGGTAGAAAAAATGCATATCCTCGACGGAAACTGCTGACGGTAACAGGACAACTGCAATCAGCCCCTCAGTCATAAGAAAAGGTTTTGAAGTTATACGCATTTTGGCCTATACTCTACCCGTATGGGCGGAAAAAAAGACGCAAACACACTCCTGCGCATCATTGAAAACCTGCATGCGGTCAAGGATCTGGATCTGCTCCTGGAAAGAGTGCTCCACGAATCCCGGTCCTTTGTACATGCCGACGGCGGAACCTTGTATACCATCCGGGACAACCGGCTTTTTTTCGCCTACATAGAAAACGAAACGCTCCAGTCCCACGGCAGAGCCCAGGACAAGTTCATCTACATGAACATGAGCATTCCCCTGGATAAAAGCAGCATCGCGGGCTTCTGCGCAGTGTCCGGCCAGTCGGTACTCATAGACGATGTATACGCCCTTCCTCCATCTTCAGCCTTCAGGTTCAATGCTGAATTCGATACCAAAGTCGGCTATAAAACCCATTCAATCCTGGCAGTTCCCTTAAAAAACACCGAGGCGAAGGTGGTAGGTGTCCTCCAGCTGATCAATGCGCTGGATGCTCATGGAACGCCGGTTCCCTTCAGCCAGCAGGACCGGCTTTTTATTTCCTATTTCGCCCAGCATGCAGCCATGGCATTGGAAAAAGCGGAATATTCAAAAGAAATGGTCTTAAGAATGGTAGATCTCGCGCGCCTGCGGGATCCCCACGAGGACACACTTCATGCAACCCGTGTGGGAGAATACTCCCTTGAACTTTTCGATTCCTACGCGCAGCTGAAGGGATTTCCTCTTGCCGAACGCACCCGTAAAAAGGAAGCCTTTCGGCTTGCCGCAATGCTTCATGACATAGGCAAGGTCGCCATGAGCGCCGAACTGCTGTCGAAACCTGAAGAATACAACAGCAGTGAAAAAGAAATAATGTTCTGGCATACCATCTATGGCGCCCGTCTTTTCGCGGGTAAGGATTCATTCTGGGACAGGATCGCCTTTGAAGTGGTACTGAACCATCATGAACGGTGGGACGGAGGCGGGTATCCCGGCCATGTAGAAAACATTTTTGCTGCAGAAATAACCTTCGGACCGGGGAAAAAGGGAAAAGAAATTCCCCTGTCCGGTCGCATTGTCGCCATTGCCGATGTCTTTGACGCTCTTGTCAGCACCAGATCCTACAAGGAACCATGGTCATTTGACGCGGCATTCCGCTATGTAAGGAACAAGAGAGATAAACAGTTCGATCCGGAACTCGTCGATCTGTTCATTATGCTGGAACCCAAAATTCGGGCCATATTCGAGAACATTCAATAAAAAGAACTCCTCAAATCTGTTCTTCAGCCGGCGTGACTCCATTGAGAGGAATCATGATGCGTACTACGGTGCCCGTTTCCCTGCTGGACTCTATGTGATATTCAGCGCCCATTTGCCGGGCCCGGTATTCCATTGACCGCATGCCGAGTCCCCGGGGTCGTTTCCGGTAGTTGTGGAGAATCTCATCGCAATCCGACAGGCCGGGACTACCGATCCCGTTGTCATGTACCTGAACCTTGAAATAGTTGCCGTCGGAGCTGACCATAACGCTTATCATCCCGGCCTGGGAGTGTTTGACCGCGTTTTGCAGCGCCTCCTGGACAATGCGGTACACATTGATCTCCTGAGGAGCAGAAAGCGGCGATTTCTCGGGAGCGTCCCAGGTGTAGGTGCACACACCGGAAATCTGTTTGTCGATGGTATGGCACAGATTGCCCAATGCATCGTTTAGACCCAGATTTCCAAGCTCCATCGGATATGAATTGTGGGCATACTGGCGTGTGCGCTGAAGTGTTTCGTCCAGCATGTCGGTGAGCTCCTTTACCCCAGGCGCTTTCTGAATACTGCGGGAAAACATCGATATGGCCGCGAGGCGCTGACAGATGTCGTCATGGAGATCAAGACTGAACCGCAGCCGCTCCATTTCGCTTATTTTCAGCACCTCGGCTTCCACCTGAATGCGTTTTCTGGCCTCTTCCTGAAGACGCTTGTTGGCGAGGACCAGATCCCGCGTTCTGGCAGCGACGAGGTCTTCCAGATGCCGGGACCTCTCCTTTTCTTCTTCGAGCATCCGTAATCGCTTGATGGTATTCGCCAGAAAAATGGCACTTGAACACATGTGGGGCTGGGCAAAGTCTTCCACTTCGTACACAACCATCCCCAGAAATTCCCTGCCGGATACCAGGTGATACAGGCTCAGGCTGGCTCCGTTCCGCTGGGACATCATGTCGCTGAAAAGGTTCTTCAGGTTATTGGGAGTTGATTTGCTGGAACCGTGGAACTCGCTTTCATCTACTTTACGGTACCGGACTATTCCTTCCCGGGGCACTGATGTTTCTGGGTTTTGATACATGATGTAATAGAAACGCCTGGCGCCGATATTTTTGACAAACTGCTGAAGATGGTACACCACCTCATCCATGTTCTTTGAAGCGATAAGGCGTTCGCCCAAATAACTTACACTCCGGTTGTACTGTTCATTGCGGATTGCCTGATACTCAATCCGTGTAATTTCCTTTCTCAGGGACTGGGAGTCCGCTGTTTCGTCTATAAAATCCATGGGGCTTATTGCATGGGTACATCCGCAGGAATTACGTATGGCAACCGATGAATCGATTCTGGTAAGGGGTGAAATTTGTTTTCCCTGAAGAATATCATACAGTTCCTGCACAGCTATACGGCACATGAGAGGAAGGGGCTGATGCACGGTAGTCAAGGAAGGGACTTCATGGCGGGCCTGGGGGATATCGTCGAAGCCGGTAACCGCGCAGCGGTGCCAGTGTTCATCGTCCCTGTTTTGCAGGGCCCGCATGGCGCCGATGGCCATATTGTCATTGGCCGCAACGATCACATCCAGGTAATCATGGGGATGTTCATCGATATAACGGGTGATCTCGCTGTTACCGGATACTTCATGAAAACCGCCGTACACCACTCTGCTCTCTATACCGTCTATGTGGGTTTTCGCCTCTTCTATGCACTGGTTAAATATGTTCTGGCGGTTGATGGTGTCGGTATGGTGTTCCGGGCCCCCGAGAAAAAGGAGCTTTTTGTACCGGTGATCGTACAGAAGGTGTTTCATGAGCTCACCCACCGAACGCCGCGAGTTAATCTCTATAGACGGCAGATTACGGACACGGGATCCGACAGAAATAGCCGGTACCCGCGAGAAAAGTTCAGAAATCAAGGATTTGTCGGTAATTTCGGTGTCATCAAACACCACAGAGGAAAGAAGCAGGATACCGTCAACATCCAGGAACTCCCTTGACGGAAACGGTATGCCGTTGTCCTGCCGTTTTTTGGTATAAGCCTCTCCCTGTACACAGATCAAATTAATCCCGAGCTTCTGACATTCTCTCCGGATACATCTGAACACCGTGATCTGGTATTCTTCATCGAGGGTGTTCATATACAGGGCAATTTTCATGACACGACCGTTTGAAAACCCGGCAATGTATGAGTTCCCGGGCTTTGATTTTACCGGCAAGTATATCATACTATAGTATGAAATCAATCAGGCCTTTTTCTTAGTGGCAGTACCGCGCGTGGCATCGGAGCGCCGCATATGCTACAATGGAAAGCGCCCCGAGGGATACAAGGAGCAGTAACGGTGAAAACTACAGTGATGATAGTTGAAGATCATCCTCTTTTCAGCAAGGGACTGGCACAATTGATAGAGGCCCAGGACAATTACACCGTCATCGGTGAAGCCAGCACGGCCGCCCAGGCCCTGTCCCTCCTGGAAGAAAAAAACCCCCAGCTCGCCGTGGTCGACCTGAATCTCGGCGACGACGACGGCCTTGAACTCATTAAAACCATGAAAGCCAGTGTTCCGGAGCTCATTATCCTGGTGCTGTCCATGCATGATGAGCGTTATTACGCCGAACGGGCATTACGGGCAGGAGCCAAGGGTTACATCATGAAGGAAGAGGCGGGGAACAAGGTTATCGACGCCATTCATACTGTCATGTCGGGGAAAATCTGGCTGAGCGAAACCGAAAGGGAGCGCATCCTGGATTATTCAACAGGCCACTCCACATTCGCAAACGGAAGCGACTGGCTCGCATCTATAAAAAAACTTTCCGACCGCCAGCTGCAGATATTCACCCTTATCGGGAAAGGCCTGGGGACCATTGAAATTGCCACCAAGCTGAAGCTGAGTCCGAAAACCATTGATTCCCACAAAGAACATATCAAACTCAAGCTTCACTGCAGTTCCTCCCAGGAACTCAGACAGCTGGCCATTGAATGGCTGAACCACTAAAAATCGGAACAGGAAAGACCCTTCTCATTCCCGCACCGGCATAGTAGTATAGTGGTAGGGTAAATTCCCGATTCCCTGTGCACCCGCTGTACAGGAAAATGACATCTACATAAAAATGGAGGATACGATGAAGAACATACGTACAGTAATGGCGCTTCTGCTCGCCATGATGCTCGCTCTCGCCGTTTTCGGCTGCGCATCTACAG
>JAFGQL010000058.1 GCA_016935695.1 Spirochaetales bacterium | reverse complement strand
TTTCCTGGATGAGCCCTTTTTCAAGGGCGGTAGAAAGCAGGGCTTCCGTATCGATGCCCCTGCCATCATCGCTCACCTGAATCTCTATACCGCTCCCGCGGTGGCGGGCTGACAGCTGAATGATACCTATATCCTTTTTTCCCGCCGCCTTCCTGCCTTCCCGGTCTTCAAGCCCATGGTCAACTGAATTGCGTACAATATGCACCAGTGGATCGTAAATACTTTCGATAATATTCCTGTCCAGCTCCGTTTCGCCGCCCTCGACATGCACGTCTACAGTCTTGCCTGTTTCTTTGGAAGCATTTCTTATTACCACACGCAAGTGGTTAAATGTGTCGCCAATGGGAATCATCCCCATGGATAGCACATTGTTTTTTATGCTGGACGAAATGACTTCCAGCTGTGTCAAATGCTGATCAACCGTAATATCCCTGTTACCGAGAACTTCCCTGATGATCGACTGATTCACCACCAGCTCACCAATAAGATCAACAAGTTCGTTCAGCCGCTGGGCTGATACCTTTACATAACTGTTTCTGAGTTTCTGTTTTTTCTGAATTTCCGTCGCTGTGTCCACAGCGTCCTGGGATACTTTTCCTTCTTCTACCGCAATCTCGCCGAAACGTTTGTGCGAGCCTTTCTGGGCAGTCAGGATGGAATCCACCATTTCCTTGTCGATAGTTCCCATATCAAGGAGGATTTCACCAATTTTTCTGATGCGATGCCCGCTTTTTATGGAGTCCAGCAACTGGATGTAACGGTATATATTTATTTCGCGAAAATCTTCGACAATTTTCTGCACATTGTTCCGTTGATCAACAATGATGTCCACCAGGTTTTTGATAAATACGATACCGTAAAAAATAACATCAATCAGCTCTGTAGATACACTGAGCTGATTATCCCGCATAAGTGAAAGGAGCTCCTCTGCCGCATGAGCTATTTCCTCAATATTCTTTATCCCCAGGAAAGCAGATGAACTTTTAAGAGTATGGAAAGCCCTGAATATCGTATTAATGTTTTCCGCATTACCGGGATCATATTCCAGATCGATCAGCACAAACTGTGCCTTATCCAGATGGTCGGTTGCTTCTTCTATGAATTTGGAGAGTATCTTGGCATCATTTATAACGCCTTCAAAATAGGAATCCGGATAAGGAAACACACCTCTCGGTTCACTGGGTGCCTGGACCGTCCGGACATCATCCATACCCTCTGTGTCAATCATGGAAATGTCCGCACCCTCAATTGCGGATCCAAAATCCTCCAGGCAGGATGTAAATGCCCTGGTATCGGGGAGCTCCGGCAACGATGCAGCGAGACTTTTCAGCTCATCAGCCCGGGGATAAGAGAACCCCTGCCGTTCACACACCCCGAGGAGGGCATGCACGCTCTCCTGGATTTCCAACATGGCTTCCAGATCGCCGGCTTCAAGAGCATTACTTCTCTTAATAAGTTGTACAATATCCTTTGTATCCATCTGCCTATTAATGGTATGTATTATTTATCGGGTTTCAAATTTTTCTTGATGTGCTACAAAAAAAGAAGGCGGCCCTCTAAGGAGGCCGCCGCAGGCAGTTAACGGAGGATGCTTATTGGGCTTCCGTTCTCCGAAGGTAAAACACCGTTAGTGAGGTTTCAATATACGGCATAACCCATAAAAGGCCGATGCCGAGGGTAAGACATCCCAACAAAACCCATCCAATAAAACTCAAACCCAGAAGGAAGTACTTCATTTTATAGCCGTCCATAAGCCTGATACTTTCCCTTATAGCCTCCTGTGGGCTCATCTGCGGATTGTCCCGTAAAACAAAAAAGGTTTGGGAATACTTCAATGCTGCAATTATTCCGGGCACGATAAGCAAAAGGGCCCACAGTACCGTGAACAAAGTCATAAGAAAATAGGCGGTAAACGTCCTGGAAAACTGCTTGAACCCTTCGAACATGGAGCTGATTTCATATTGTTCCCTTCGAACAAAGGAAAGAAAAAAACAGGCGATACCAAATGCCAGCGGACCGCTGATCACAAAACTTACCGCGGGGAACATCAGATCAATAACCGGATTGAATGGATCTCCCGGCTGTTTCCCGCTCCCGGGGATCGACCACACAGACACCACCGCCATATAAATAAACATGACCAGGATTGCCTGCCCCCAGCGTCCTTTCAGAATTTCTCTTGCTTCAGTGCGGATAATCTTGTTTTCCGGTAACATAAAAAACTCCTTTACATTTCAATCTGTACTATTACCAATGGCAATAACAACTTCCACATCATAAACCTTTATCCTGTTCAGGTGTCAATTCCCGCGTGATATTCCTGCAGGGTTTTGACCGTTCCTTTCCCATTCCGAGCGGCCTTTATTCCCTTGGCAGCCGCGCATGCGGCGGCGAGAGTGGTGAAGTAGGGAACACGGTGCTTTATAGCCGCTTTCCGGATCACAGTTTCGTCAATAATCGCGTCCCGTTTTGAACTGGGAGTATTAACCGCGAGGGCGACATCCCGGTTTACAAGTACATCCACCACATTCGGCCGCCCTTCATGAAGTTTCTGGATCCTTTCACAGGGGATTCCCCTGCTGGCAAAAAACTCGGCAGTACCTTCTGTAGCAAGAATGGTGAACCCAAGTTCCGCAAAAGCCCTTCCTACTTCCGAAGCCTGCTCTTCTTTCACCGAAAGGCTGATCAGGACCTTCGACGGCGCCTTGTCAGCACTTTCAAGGGAGGGGAGCATGACACCGGCAGCTTCCTGGGCTTTGTAAAAGGATAGCTCGTAGCTGTCGGACATGCCAAGAACTTCTCCTGTAGAACGCATTTCTGGCCCCAGTACCGGATCAACCTCGGGAAACTTGTCAAAAGGAAACACAGACTCTTTAGTACCGAAATGGGGAACAGGCTTCTTTTTGAGTTTCAGGCTTTCTATACTGGCTCCCAACATTACACGGGTAGCAAGATTGGCCATTTGAATATTGCACACCTTCGAAACCAGCGGTACAGTCCGGCTCGCCCGGGGATTGGCTTCCAGCACATATACTTTGCCGTTTTCTATCGCATACTGCATATTCATGAGACCGCAGACAGAAAGTGCCTTGGCGATCTTCGTGGTGTATTCCTGGATGGTTTCCAGCTGTTCCCCGGTTATGGATACCGGAGGGATGATACAGGCTGAATCCCCGGAATGTATTCCGGCCTGCTCAACATGTTCCATCACCGCGGGAATGAATACATCCTTACCGTCTGAAATGCCGTCGGCTTCGCACTCAAGCGCGTTCTTTAAAAACCTGTCAAGAAGTAAAGGCCGGTCCGGGGTTACTCCCACCGCCTTTTCTACATATTCAACAAGCATCTTTTCATCGGTGATCACCTCCATGCCCCGTCCGCCCAGAACAAAGGAGGGGCGGATCATGAGCGGATACCCGATGCCTTGTGCTGTCTTCAGAGCTTCTTCGATTGTAGAAGCCATGCCGGCTTCAGGCATGGGGATACCGAGCTGCTCCATCATCTTCCTGAACAGATCACGGTCTTCGGCGATATCAATACTGTCAATGCTGGTTCCCAGGATGTTTATGCCCTCATCGGAAAGCTGCCTGGCAATGTTTAGCGGCGTCTGCCCCCCGAACTGAACAATCACTCCCTCAGGCTGCTCTTTATCACAAATCTGCAGTACATCCTCCAGGGTAACCGGTTCGAAATACAGCCGGTCACTGGTGTCGTAATCGGTAGAAACGGTCTCCGGGTTGCAGTTCACCATGATCGTTTCGTAACCTGCTTTCCTCAAAGCCATTGCGGCATGAACGCAGCAGTAATCAAATTCAATACCCTGGCCTATACGGTTCGGACCTCCGCCTAGAATCATGATTTTCTTTTTTCCGCTGTCAGGAATGGGTGTTGTATCTGCTGCGGTATAGCTGGAATAGTAATAACAGGCATTTTCCACACCGGAAACCGGAACAGCATGCCAGCCTTCCCGGATCATGAGTTCATTTCGGCGCTTCCGGATATCCTGCTCCCTGACCCCCAGAATCTGGGCCAGATAACGATCGGAAAAACCGTCCTGTTTCGCCTTGCGGAGCATCTCATCCCCTGGTACCCGACCCTGCTGTTTCAAAAGTTCCTCTTCAAAGTCAACAAGTTCTTTCATCTGCTTGAGAAAATATGGCTTGATATAGGTCAGCGCGTACAGCTCGTCGATATCGGCCCCTTTTCTGAGAGCTTCGTACAGAATGAAATACCTCTCACTTGAGGGAAACCTGAGCAGATCCTTGAGTTCATTGAGGTTTTTCCTGTGAAAATCCTTTGCAAACCCGAGTCCGTAACGTCCGTTCTCCAGACCGCGTATTGCTTTTTGAAAGGTTTCTTTGAAGGTTTTCCCTATGGCCATCACCTCCCCGACCGCTTTCATCTGAGTACCAAGCTTATCATCGATGGCACGGAATTTTTCGAAGGCCCACCGGGCGAATTTCAGGACCACATAATCACCCGAGGGAGTATATTTTTCCAGGGTACCGTCCCGCCAGTAGGGCATTTGGTCCAGGGTCATCCCCGACGCCAGTTTCGCGGAAATCAGGGCTATGGGAAATCCCGTCGCCTTGGAGGCAAGGGCCGAGGAGCGTGAGGTCCGGGGGTTGATTTCTATGATGACCACCCTGCCGCTTTCAGGGTCAAAGGCAAACTGCACATTCGTTCCGCCGATGACGCCGATGGATTCCACAATGCGGAAAGCCTGTTCTTTCAGTCGAGCCTCAAGCTCAGGATCAATGGTTAAAAAAGGAGCGGAGCAAAAGGAATCACCGGTATGGACACCAACCGCGTCGATATTCTCTATAAAACAGATTGCGATCATCTGGTTCTTATGATCTCTGACCACCTCGACTTCCAGCTCTTCCCATCCAAGAATGGATTCCTCGATTAAGCATTGCCCGGTCATGGAAAGATCCAGACCGCGGGCGACAACCGTTCGAAGTTCCTCCACATTGTAAACCAGACCGCCGCCGGCTCCGCCCATGGTATACGCAGGGCGGACTACGACAGGATAGGACAATTGCTGGGCAATATCCTCGGCCTGGGCGACACTCCAGGCGATATCCGACCTTGGTGTCTCGATATTCAGGCTCTTCATCTGGGCCTTGAAAACCTCCCGGTCTTCCCCCCTTTCAATGGCATCAAGATTGACACCAATAACCTGAACGCCGAATTTTTCCAGAACACCCGCCTTGTGCAGCTCCTGGGCTAAATTCAGACCTGTCTGGCCGCCCAGGTTAGGAAGAAGCGCGTCAGGCCGTTCCTTCTCTATTATCTGCTCAAGCCGGTTCCTGTTCAGCGGTTCGATGTAGGTTGCATCGGCCATAACAGGATCTGTCATAATAGTGGCCGGATTAGAGTTAACAAGAACAATGCTGTAGCCCTGTTCTTTCAATGCTTTACATGCCTGGGTTCCGGAATAATCGAACTCGCAGGCCTGTCCGATGACAATCGGCCCCGAGCCGATAATCAGTACTTTGTGAATGTCTTCTCTTTTCATGTGACTGATACCATACTACAGCAATAAAGCGGTTGTCCAGAAAAAGAGTGCCTGACCACGGCACCATTTTTAGTTATAGTGCCTTTCTTTTATCCTGACTATTGTTTCTTCATGGAGACTTCGTACTGTGGGCGTGCCTGCCGGTCAATTCTCAATACAATGTCCAGGGAGGTCAGGGGCTTCACGAACGTATAGGTCTTTTTTGTTTCGGGACAGTAAAACTTCAGGACAATTCCTTCTCCCGTAGTGCCGACGCTGAAGTCTTCGATAGTTTTATTACTGAAATCATAGTTTATTTGACCTGCAGGGCTTTTAATCACTATATTGCCTGCAGAGAACGTCCACAAGGCATCAAAATTCGGATCAAGCCATTCACCCAGGGGAAATGCAAACGATACATGAGTGTGCTCACGGCAGGTGCTGCTCTATCAATCGGCAGTCCATGAACTGTCCTTCAAGTACTCCTATACATTAATAACAGAAACCTCCCTAACGGGAGGCTTCTGTTATTGCCGGAGACCGGACCACTACGCTTGCTTTCGCGATTGTGTACAACCGCTATCGCAGGCTTGGGTTTAGTCTTTGCAAATAAAAAACAGCCCTGGGGGCTGTCTTTTATTTGCCGGAGACCGGACTTGAACCGGTACGGACATTACTGTCCACGGGATTTTAAGTCCCGGGTGTCTACCAATTTCACCACTCCGGCTTTTCTTAAAGTGTCCCTATATTACGTGTATCATGGTTTTTTAGTCAACCGTGTTGCTGCATCAACTTCATCCTCTATATTCCCATACCTTTACACACGAGTCAAAGATACTTTAGACTGTCAGGTATATGGACTCCTTTATCAGTCAACAACTTCCCGCCAAAGGCCTGGTAGATTCACATTGCCATTGTTCAATGCTGCAGAAAAAAAACATTGAACCGCAAAAACTATTACAGGCAATCTTTGAAGCGGGATATTCTGCGGTACTCGACATCGGCATAGAAGCAGAAGATATCAGTCATCGCGCTTCTTTGTTGAAGGATTTTCCTTATGCATTCATGTCTGTCGGACTGTACCCGAGTAATTGCGATGACAGTGATCTCAGCTCAAAACTTGGCTTGATCGCCTCGTCCCTTGTCATGAAGAAAGTGATCGGCGTTGGTGAAATCGGACTGGATTATTACAGGAATTACGGCACCCGGGAGCAGCAGCGCACACTCCTTGAACGCCAGCTTGACCTCGCCAGAGAAAGCAGTCTGCCAGTCATAATTCATAACCGGGATGCTGATGCCGACATAATCGGTATGCTCAAGGAAGCGAATCTGGAGCGGAGGGGTGTCATTCACTGTTTCTCGTCTGACAAAAAAACAGCAAAACAGCTTCTGGATATCGGTTTTTATATTTCATTTGCTGGTAATGCAAGCTACCCTTCATCGTCGCCTATACAGGAAGCACTGCGCTATGTTCCCGATGACCGCATACTCCTCGAGACCGATGCGCCGTACCTTGCGCCTCAGGAGAAACGGGGAAAAGCAAACCATTCGGGTTACATTCAGTACCTGTATCTACTCGCCTCTCAGCTTCGATCAGTCCCTTGTACTCTGTTGATCAGCAAGATCAGAAAGAATTTCAGCACCCTGTTCAACGTGTCCCTTCAAGAATAGTTATTTCCACCCTCCGGTTTTTGGCCATATTCTCTTCTGTGTCGTTAGGTGCTATCGGTTCACGCCCCCCGCGCCCCTGGTAGATGAGCTTGTCTGCTGGAATCCCGCGTTCAATGAGCATACGCGTAATAACCTGTGCCCGCTGCTGTGATAAAAGCTGCTGGCTTTCCTGTGATCCCACATCCGCAGTGTGACCGCTTACCAGAAAGGTATGGCCTTCATTTTGCAGGAGAATTCTTGCTATACGTTCAATCTTTCCTTCCTGTCCAGGAAGAAGCCTGTCCTCATCGGGGTAGAAATGAATATTCTGTATCTGCAGCACTATTCCTTCCGGCCGCTCTGTTACGGTGATATCATCATCAGGAGTTTCTTCCGCTATTTCCTGAATACGCCGCTTAACTGCTGGACGGTCCATGCCGGCAATGTCATCAAACCAGGTCAGAATGATGCCGGATTCTTCTATAGTACTTCCGTCTGCATAACGATACCGGTCTTCCATGGTATCCCGCATAAATACGGAACTCTCCGCATCCTGCGTAATATAAATATCCACCAGATGTTTCCCGCTTATTTCGACCACATCATCATCCCCGTAAGGATCCTGCCCTCTATGATATCGCAATGCGAATTGAGCACGAATATGATGCCGCTCCCTCCCTTGCCCGGTCTCGACGCCTTTGTACACGTACTCACTCAGGATTTTCACCCTTGTCGGCCGCCCTCCTTTCGGATCCACAACCCTTATACCGTAATCACGCCATGTATCGCCTTCCCTTAGTGATACATTTGGCAGTACAGGAAAATTCTGAACCGGCGGTACTGAGGCTTCGGCGGATGTCTGCATACGTCCTGAACTGTTCAAGACAAAAGAAGCGGGAACAACTTCATCTATTACTTTCGCAATATGAAGGGTGTTTCTGGTCATTTTCCGGTACAAAAAGAATGACCCTGAATACTGCCTTCCGGTTTCACAGGAATCCAGAGCTTTTAGAACGCCTCTCATTTCCCGGTATATAAATCCCCTGTAACGGCCGTTCTCCCGCTGCCGGATATCCTGGCGTTCGAGCACCGTGTAATGGCCGTCAAAATCAAATTGAAGAGTTTCATCCGGATGGATACGGACAGAGCTTAAAAAAAATCCCCCTGCTATGAGGAGGATTTTTAACATAAGGGTACTGAGATCGTTATAAGATCCGGCCCCTTGCGGTGTCACCAGTTGTCCTGCATGTCATCAACATCACGGGCTTCTTCGGGGAACAGGTCGGTAACTGCCCGTAAATCATCCATATAGATATAGTAGGAACCAAAGGTGTCTTCCAGATTGAAATCAACGCGGAAACCGGTGACCTTTATTCCGATCCGGTTTCCATAATGATAGTCCTGCTGAATGATGGAAGGAGGAATGGCTACAGTCATTTTCTTCCAGCCGGTAAAATTCAAGGAACCCATGACCACTTCTGCGTAATTGCCGAAATGATCTTCTACCAGCATGATGAGGGTGTGTTTTTGGTTACGTCCGACGACCCACATCGATACGGTTTTACAGATACCTTCGATGGCCAAAGGCCGTGCAGGCGAAATCTGTACATGACTCATTGCCCGCTTAAAGTACTCGATTTTTGCACCAAGCACATACTTATCCTGTTCGCTTTCAGCTATGCCAATTTCGACTTCGTCCTCAATCTGTTCCTTGTCCAGAGGACCACCGGATAAACGCCTGATATTTGCAAGACCGTAGTCCAGGGGCATGGCAACACGCCAGAAACCCGCGTCTTCGAACTTGGAAATGGATACTTCCTTCAGTTTCTGCTGTGCCGCGTCAATACCGATGTTTTCCGCGTTCGGCTCGCCAACGACCAGATTCCCTTCCTGCGCAAACGTGAAAGAACCGATGCCTAACAGTACTATGCAAAAAAGTAAAAATACTCTCTTCATGCTCTTTACTCCTCTTCCTCTGGCCATATTTCTGCCCTGTTTTCCGGGCGGACAAATTCGTCGCCGTCAAACCGGCTTTCAAACATATCTGTAAGCAGTTTCAGATGATCAAAGTAGATTTCAAAACCGCTGACATTTTCGTTTGGTTCGGTACGTACAACGAATTTCAGCAGCTTCAGTTCCTTGTACATTGGAATGTACACTTCGGACTGGGGTATGTAGCTGGGAATCGAAATCCTCAGATTTTTCCACCCCGTGTACCGAAGACGTCCCATCTCCAGAACATGTACAATTCCCCGAAAATCTTCCAGATGAGCTTCCAGGGTAAAATTCCAGTTGCCGCCCCATACCCACATGTCCATCTCAAGGACACGGCCGGGCATGGTAATCTTCTTTGGAACCTTACCGTCTTCCCCGTCTTCTACAGGGATAAATTCCAGATAGTTATATCCCTGCCGGTCAAACTTGCCTAAAACCCCCAAAACCTGGTGATTTTCCTCTTCTCCTCTCTTTCCGTAAAGCGCGTAAGGATACCCGTCTATCATCTTGTACTTAGGATATCCCTCCGTGATGAATTTTGACCCCTGGACAATCCACTCTGCTGTCTGGGTATCCGAATCAAAAGTTTCCAGTACTTGGGAAACGACATTCCTCGTAGATTCGTCGGCACTGAGCGTGATAGGAAAAAAGAAGGCAATCAAAAGAATCAGGCTAAAAACTGTAATACCGCCTTTTTTTAATCCGCCTATTTTCATTTTAGACTCCTTGTTCTGCGTTAAAAGCTCTTCATGCAAAAGCGCTACACAATACGCAGTATGAATTATATTTCCCACTAAATACTTTGTCAAACCTTTTTCTTTTTTACGGTAAATTCCTTGTCCAGGGGAAAAAAACCAGCCGTGCCCGCGGTCATCTTCAATATTCGCCGTTCCATGCCCGGTATTAGTCCGGATTCATACCGTTTCCGGCGGCCCGGGTAGACAGAATCCCTTCCAGAGCGTTGCGCAACACCTCGTTATAATTCCTGCCAATGAACACTATTCTTTCATCTGTAGACACAGTCAGTCTTTCCAAAAACTCAGCATCCACGCAATCATGATATAAAACTTCAACAGGAAGCACAGAAAGCGTCAGTTTCAGTATGGAGGCAGGAACATCCTCAGAAAGAAAGACAAGTTTTCCCGCATCCTTAAACTCCTGAAGCCATTCACGGAACACCGGCTCGTCGGCAGCACTGTGCCAGAAAAATACATGATGCCCCTGATTTTCCGGGTCATTGATTTTCCGAGGCAGTTCTTCCCGGAGTGACTTACCGGCAATAATGACCACTTCCTCATTCTTGAGCTCATTATTGAGAAGTTCGGCGGCGTTTTCTAGACCTGCCGGCTCAGACGATATATCTTCTACCAAAAACAAGGCCACATCGGGATACAGCCCCTTTATTTCCCTGTAGGAAGGGGTAAGTCCGGGAGTGAATCCGTATATACCCCCCGGATTGACCTCTATATCCTTGATCATATTTTCCGCGGGGGTATCAAAGGGCAGGTCGACAGGACGGAGCTTATATCCCCGGCTCGACAGAAAAGAAGAAAGCTGAGCACCATCAGCCGCATTCATGGCGCGCGCAAAAACAGGGTCGGTAAAAACCACGACTTCCCGGGTCGAGCAGCTCAACATAGTATATAGAAGCAATAAAAGAACGAACGCGTATACCGTCTTCATGATAATAAAGACTATACTTCCTTTAGCCGGGATACGGAACCCTTGACACCCCATATAGGTATTCTTACAATCGGACAAAAGAATAGCGGTACCGGCGGAAAACCACCAGCAGAAACAAGTTGATGCCTGACCTCTTCCTGCCGGGCAGTCACCGTAATATCAGAGGAGAAAAAGATGGTCTCTTATAAAGAATTAGGTCTTTCAAACACGAAAGAAATGTTCAAGAAAGCCGTTGCCGGCGGATATGCAATCCCCGCATACAATTTCAACAACATGGAGCAGATGCAGGCAATCATACAGGCCTGTGTAGAAACAAAATCACCGGTCATCCTGCAGGTTTCTTCGGGGGCGAGAAAGTACGCAAATGCGACACTTCTTCGCTACATGGCCCAGGGTGCTGTCGCGTATGCAAAAGAGCTGGGCTGTGAAATTCCGATTGCCCTTCACCTTGACCATGGCGATAGTTTTGAACTGTGCAAAGACTGTATCGATTCAGGTTTTTCCAGTGTAATGATTGACGGTTCGCACCACTCTTTCGAGGAAAACATCGCGTTGACAAAAAAAGTCGTGGAATATGCCCATCAGCATGATGTAACTGTAGAGGGAGAACTCGGGGTTCTGGCAGGTATCGAAGATGAGGTAGTTGCAGAAACCTCCACCTACACCAGGCCTGAAGAAGTGGAGGAGTTCGTAGCAAAAACTGGTGTAGACTCTCTGGCCATATCAATCGGAACTTCTCACGGCGCTAACAAATTTACCCCTGCGCAATGTACCCGCAACGCAGACGGTATCCTGGTCCCGCCCCCCCTCCGCTTTGACATTCTTGAGGAAATTGAAAAACGTCTCCCCGGATTCCCCATTGTCCTCCACGGTTCTTCTTCGGTTCCCGTTGACAAGGTGCAGACAATAAACAAATTTGGAGGATCCCTCAAGGACGCGGTTGGAATTCCGGAAGAACAACTGAGAAAAGCATCAAAATCAGCTGTATGCAAAATTAACATAGACTCTGACGGAAGACTCGCTGCCACAGCTGCGGTACGTCAGGTCCTTGCTGAAAATCCCGGAGAGTTCGACCCGAGGAAGTACCTGGGGCCTGCCCGTGACGCACTGAAAGAACTCTACAAAGCAAAGAACATCAATGTCCTGGGTTCCGCCGGTAAAGCCTGAATCAAGAATATAAGTTGAATCTGTACCGCCGGTATAATTACTGGCGGTTTTTTTTATGGCCTTGAGTTTTTTGACAATTGTGCAGAGGCGTTCTTATACAGCAGAATGAGTCCCGGTACGCATAGAATGACGGAAACGGGTAAAGCCAACAGTGGTAAATTGCGGTAATACAAAAATGCAGCAAATGCGAACAGAAAAGGGATGCCGGCAATACCTGCGACTGTTCCGGCAAATACACGGCCGACCGATGAGACAAAAATGGAACGAAGCTGGGCCAGATACACCAGGGACACCCCGATGATCAATGGCAGAACAAAAAGAATGTAGGGATCCGGCGGGTGTGTCCTGCTGATAACCATCGAAAGCCCGGAAAAGGCGCCGTAACCGGCAAGATAGGCTTCCGGAAGATGTCCGGTACCTTTGAATTTATTCAGGAAGAATAACCCCCCGAGGGCAATAAACCAGAAAGGGAAAATAAAGGAAAAGAGATTCTGGGTGAACAGGCCGAAACCGTGGGAAGGCAGAACAAAAAACTTGCCCAGCCACAGAGACAGGACCCTGCCGGCAATAAACCAGACAACACCGTAGAGCACATCGGTGTGCCAGCTGCGTTTATAAAAAAACTCCGCCCGGTGGAGGACTCCCGCCGAATAGAGCATAATAAGGGAAACTGCTCCTGGAAACACTATAAGCCAGATATTCATGAACGGGATAGTATCATGACAACTTCCCGTACATCAATCACAAAAAGGGCCTCCATTGTTTATGAACCCGCACCGAATTCTTCGAGGGTAATCCTGTCCCTGATCAGCTCAATATGGCGTTTTTCTTCCTGGGCAAGATTTGCAAGCGATCCTGCAACAGGTTCATCCGCCGACTGAGCGGCAAGAAACACAAAAAGATCATGGGCTGCCTGTTTTCTTTCTGTTATGTCTTTCATAAGGGTAAGACTGTCCCGCACGTCTAATGGGTGATCGGTAATTGCAGAAAGCAGCCGGCGGCAATACCGTATATCTTCATCCTGGCTGAGGGCCGGGAAATCAAGGGACATACAACACTCTTCTATGTCCTTGAGGTGTTCTTTCTCCCTGTCCAGCAGGGAAGACATAAACTGTTTCAGTGCAGGCTTTGCAAGGCCGGAAATATAGGTTTCAACTCCAAGAATGAACCTGTTTACAGCGGGAACGAGTATCTCCGTAAAATCATGACCGTTCATGGATGTCACCTCCGGGCCGTTTAAATATCTACACCAAGCATACTGCCCTTTTTTGGCATTGTCAAAAGAACAGGCAAGAGTTTTTGTTGATGTATCCCCGGGTAATTGATTTAACAGCAACTAATTGGTAGTATACCCGCCATTCCTTTTACCCTTTGACTCTTTTATTAATGAGTGCTATATTACCGGTCTACAAAGGAATGTACTGGCCTTTATAAGGAGGAAGATTGGCACCTAAGGAACTGAGAATTAACGAAGAGATACGTGTACGTGAGGTTCGTCTCCTTGATCAGGAAGGCGAACAGGCAGGAGTTGTAGCGATTGAAAAAGCGTTGGAGATGGCCAGGGAAGCGGGTCTTGACTTAGTAGAAGTAGCACCCCAGGCAAAACCCCCGGTATGCAAAATTCTTGACTACGGAAAATTCCGTTATGAGCAGGAAAAGAAAAACCGGGAATCCAAGAAAAAACAGAAGCTTGTAAAGCTTAAAGAAATTCGCATGCAGCCCAAAATAGAAAAACACGATCTTGAATTCAAGGCAAAGCACATCAAAGAGTTCCTTGAGGATGGCAATAAAGTAAAGGTCACCGTAAGGTTCCGAGGCCGTGAACTTGCTCATACCGAGCTTGGCCAGAAGGTGCTTGAAAACGTGATAGACGTTCTTGACGGAATATGTAATGTTGATCGCAAACCTTCCATGGAAGGGCGGTTTATGTCGATGATCTTAAGCCCCAGATCAAAGAAATAAGCCTTTAATTGATATTTTTTTTAAATTTTTGAAGAGGTAACCACCATGCCGAAAATGAAAACCAGAAAATCTGCAGCAAAGCGATATTCGTTCACTGCAACAGGTAAGGTAAAGTATAAGAAACAGGGTCTGCGTCATATATTGACAAAAAAATCAACCAAAAGGAAACGCCATCTTCGCCAAAGCGGCCTTTTGAGCAGTCCCGAAGCAAAACGGGCTCATGAACTCATGCCCTACGCGTAAGGCGACAACGCGGTAACGATTATCCAACAACGGGAGTACTATTATGCCAAGAGCAGTTGACGGAACAAGACGTTCCAGACGGAGAAAGAAAATATTAAAGGCGGCCAAAGGATTTTGGGGTCGCCGGTCGACAAATTTTCGCAATGCCAAAGATGCGGTTACCAAAGCAGGACAATATGCATACCGCGACAGAAGGGCAAAGAAGCGGGATTTCAGACGTTTGTGGATTGCCAGAATTTCTGCAGAATGCCGGAATAACGATATCACCTACTCCAGATTCATTGAAGGCCTTAATAAAAGCGGAGTAACCATCAACCGGAAAGCATTGTCAAACCTTGCAATCGAAGACGCAGCAGCTTTCGGGCAGGTTGTCGCAACGGCAAAATCTGCCCTGAACACGTAACCGCCGCAGGAAACCAGGTAAGGAGTTTTTCAAGTCTTTATGATAACCCTTGATCAGATCAGGACACTTGATACTAAAGTTCAAAAAGCAGTCGAAGAAATTGAGTCCTTGCGGGACGAGAATTCCCGCCTGCGTCAGAAATTATCGGCCTACGAAAAAAAAATATCTGAGCTGGAAGTATTGATAGACAGTTTTAAAAATGATCAGGGCGAGATCGAAGAAGGCATACAGAAAGCCCTTACCCGCCTGGATATACTTTCATCCCAGACCGCTGCCGGAACTAAAGCCGCCGAACGGGAAGAAAAATCCCCGGAGAGCGACAAGCCGGCAGTCAGCGGCACAATGAACACAACAGCAGCCGGTATTCTTGAAACTCAAGAAGAGCCGGAAGAACTGCAGACAGAGGAATTGGATATTTTCTGATACTATGGAAGGGAAACGGGCTGTAATAGAGCTTCTCGGAACGACAATTCACGTACAGACCGATGAAGACGCAGCCTATCTTTCCCGTATTGTCCAGTACCTCGAGCAAAAAATTGAGGGGGTAGAAAAATCCATGCCCCTGAAAGATCCCCTTAAAGCATCAATACTTGCCAGTGTCATTTTAGTAGATGAACTGTTCAAGGAACGGAACCGATCAGTCGAAGGCAGCTCCGTTCAGGACGCAGTCGAAGCGGAGCATATCGCCTTGCGAATTATAGAAAAGATCGAAAAAACCCTTATAAACGGCACACCCGCCCCCTAAGCACAACACATATCCGATAACAAATGCGTAACCGCCTCTCATTGACAATCGTTTTTGATCGTCATAGTATTCAAGGCACATATGGCAGTGTTAACCAGTCAGCAGATCGCTCGATATTTTGAACTATTCAACACCATCAACGTGACCTTCACCAAAGATGTAATCGCTGGTATAAATTTAATACCGAAGCAGATCTATCTGAAGTGCCTCGGTGACCAATGGCCCTGTATCATTTATTCTACATCCTTTGTACAGGCAAAGGTTATCGCCAATGTCTCGACTGAACTGTTTGAAAAAATCCGGAATGCCAATAATTTAATATCCCTGCGCTTCGCTTTCAAAGGAGAGGGTAAAAAGGGGCCCATTGCTTTTTTTGTTTCTGGAAAAATAACCGGATTCACCCCCTACTCCAAGGACAATAAGTCGGTAAACTTTATTTCTATTGACTACACCCAGCGCCCGCCGGATGACCTGATCACCATAATCGGACGTCTGCTCGAAGCAAATATCAATTCAAAAAAACGGAAAGAAGAACGGATCGACCTCTCTCCCGACACTATTCAAAAGCTGGGGATCAAGAATAAGACAACCCATGTGCAAATAGACGGTATTCCGCGTAAATGCATTCTCCGGGATATTTCCTTTTCCGGCGCCAAGGTAATTGTACCCGGCATTGCCAAATTTCTGGTAGATAAATCCGCTCAGCTGTTCATTGAAATGGATGAGATTGAACGCCCTCTGCAGATCCAGGGTAAAGTACTACGCTATGAAGAAGTGGCCGGCAGAAAGGATCTCGCAGCCCTGGGTATTCTTTTTGATGATGATAAAATTCCCGCTCCCTATAAGATAAGGTTGAGCGACTACTTCAACTCCTTAAAGAAAGGACGCTAAATGGCATTCTTTGACAAAGCAGCTTCTCTCAAGAACATTGTATTTATTTCCATTCCCGACAACCTTGAACAGAAAATCGGAAGTTTCTCTATAGATCCAACCGTACTGCTACCGGTGGAAGTTCCCGACTCACAGAAAGAATTTGAACTGGGGCAGCTCTCCTGGGAGCAGATCGCGACCGCACTCTGCAAGATAATCGCCTATGACCCCGGTCATAAGAGCATCGACTATTACAAACATTTCCTCCTGGCCATCAGGCCGGAAATTGAAACAGAACTGTCCCTTGGCGGAGTTAAAAAAGCGGACCAAAAAGAATTCACCCTCGCCGAAGAACTGTTTCTGGTACTGAAAAACCTGTTTCCGGAAAATCCGGGACACCGGCTCAATCTGGCGCTGACTCTGGAAAACCACTCACAGCTGTATGCTGATCTTGGAAAACAAACAACAGCTGAAGAATACCGGGAATACGCCTTTGGTGAATACGCGGAGATCTTGCAGATCGCTCCGGACAGTACCGATGCCCAGTTCAATGCAGGTCATTTTTTCTTTAAAAACGGCAACTACGACCGGGCACTTTCCTGTTTCAAGGCATACCTGGAAAAGGGTACAGATGAAAAACGCAGAAAACTCCTTTCTGAAATAGTCTCCAAACTGGAACAGCAGCATTCAGCCGACGACCAGTTCAAACAGGCTTACGACTTCATCGTGATGGAACAGGAAGAAAAGGGTATTGAAAAGATAGGCGAATTCCTTACACAGCGTCCTGATGTCTGGAACGCCTGGTTTCTGAAAGGCTGGGCAGAACGGCGCATAGGCGATTATGCCCAGGCCAAGGCCGACTTTGAAAAAGCCCTCTCTCTTACCGATGAGAACGTGGACCTTTTGAATGAGCTTGCCATCTGCGCCATGGAAACCGGGAATTTCAAAGAAAGCAGGAAACACTTGAGTTCCGCCTTGTCCATGGAGCCGGAAAACATCAAAATTATTTCAAACCTGGGAATTCTGGCCATAAAAAGCGGGGATATTGAGGAAGCGAGGGGGTTTTTCCGGACCGTCCTCGAGTTCGACGAGAACGACGAAATCGCCAGGAAATACCTGGAATATCTGAACTCCGAACAAGAATAAATATTTTTACCACAAAGAATAATCTCCGAGGCAGAAGGGTATCGGGCAGAATTACTTTGTGTCCTTTGTCTTTCCTTTTGCGTTCCTTTGCGGTGAAATATCTTTAGTTCATTAATCACTGAAAAAATAAATAAAATATCCTCTATACCCCTAAAGATTAAGATAGGGGGGGTCGATGAAAGGAGTAAGGATAGTAGCGTTTATACGGAGAAGGCATTTGGATTCTCCTTTCCCTACTCTAATTTTCGGTTTCTGAAAATGAGAGTTTAGGGAAAAAATCGCAAAATCCCCAAAAAAAACAGCGGGCAAGGATGCCCGTACATACTTTCATGGAGGAAAGACATGATCATTAATCACAACATGAGTGCGATCTTTGCAAACAACAAACTCGCACAGTCGAACAGAGTCGTTACGAAGAACATGGAAAAACTGTCTTCCGGTCTCCGAATCAACCGTGCCGGCGATGATGCGTCGGGACTGGCTGTTTCGGAAAAGATGCGGTCGCAGATCCGTGGTCTCCGTCAGGCTGCTGCAAACGCAGAAAACGGGATTTCTTTCATTCAGGCTACTGAAGGCTACCTTCAGGAAACCCAGGATATCATCCACCGAATGAGAGAACTGGCGGTACAGGCTGCTAACGGTGTGTATTCAGACGAAGACCGAATGCAGATCCAGGTGGAAATTTCCCAGCTTGTCGACGAAGTTGACCGTATTGCTTCCCATGCCCAGTTCAACGGCATGAACATGCTCACCGGTCGTTTCGCCGTAGATATGGGAGAAAACGTAATCACCGCTTCCATGTGGTTCCACATCGGTGCCAACATGGACCAGAGAGAACGGGTGTACATTGGTACCATGACCTCCAACGCCCTCGGCGTAAGAGACGTAGGTTCCGGCGACATCATCTCGATCTCGTCTCCCGACGGCGCGAACCGCTCCATCGGCGTACTTGACGCGGCACTCCGGAAGGTGAACAAACAGCGTGCAGACCTTGGTGCATACCAAAACAGGCTTGAACACGCAGTTGTCGGTATCACCGTTGGCGCAGAAAACCTTCAGGCAGCTGAATCACGGATCAGAGACGTGAATATGGCTGAAGAAATGGTTGACTACGCAAAGAACACCATTCTTGTTCAGACAGGCACTGCAATGCTTGCCCAGGCGAACATGAAAACACAATCAGTCTTGCAACTTCTGGGTTAGGGAGTTATACTTAAGACTGATACGTTCTGATCTTTGAAAAACACCCTTCTTTAAGGTGTGCCAGAAACAGGGAGATTGTCCTGCCTCTCTTAAAACGAGAGGCACGGAGAATCTCCTTGTCTTGTTGGGAAAGTGAACGGAGCGGGATACTTCAGAGGAGGCAACACTCCCCTGCGGGCCGGACGCGCGGCATGTCCTGTCTTTACCCAATGTAGGCAAACCACGTAGGAAGCAAAGGATGCTTCCGTCTATTACGTCAAGGAGGGTTATATGATAATTAACCACAATATGAGTGCCATGTATGCCAACAGGCAATTGCATTTCAAAGGGGTTGAGATCAGTCAGAACATCGAAAAACTGTCGTCCGGTCAGAGAATTAACCGGGCAGGCAATGATGCGTCTGGTCTCGCGGTGTCTGAAAAGCTTCGGAGTCAGATCAAAGGTCTGAACCAGGCGGTTCGGAACATCGAAAACGGCGTCTCGTTTATTCAGACAACAGAAGGGTATCTCCAGGAAAGCCAGGATATTCTTCACCGCTTACGGGAACTTTCTGTCCAGGCTGCCAACGGTATTTATTCAGATGAAGACCGTATGCAGATCCAGGTTGAAGTTTCTCAGCTCGTAGATGAGATCAACCGAATTGCCTCTCACGCTCAGTTTAACGGTATGAATATTCTTACCGGCGCCTTCGCAACCGGATCCGACAGGATTATGCAGTTCCAGGTTGGGGCCAATATGGACCAGAACGAAAGGGTTTATATCGGAACCATGACGGCGACTGCCCTTGGATTACAGGGTGCGCAGGGGAGCGATGAGATGATTACCATTTCAAGTCCTGATTCGGCAAATATGGCAATAGGAATGATCGACAGTGCGCTGCAGCAGATATCGAAGCAGCGGGCTGATCTTGGTGCTTATCAAAACCGATTTGAGCATGCCTCAAAAGGTGTGGCAGTAGCTGCTGAGAACCTTCAAGCTGCGGAATCAAGAATTCGAGACGCCGATATGGCATCGGAAATGGTTGACTACATGAAAAACCAGATCCTGTCTCAGTCGAACGTTGCAATGCTTGCCCAGGCAAACATGAAAACTCAGTCGGTTCTTCAATTGCTGTAATCAGTAGTTAGAATTTTTTTCATTGTAATGGTTAATAATCCGTTCAAACCGTACCCGGTTTAGGAGAGATAACTGGACGTCATCTTTTTTATCCGGGGTTTAATACTGGAAGGAACCGCGTATTTCCTTCCAGTTGTTTGATATTTTTTTGCCTTTGCCGTAACGCATCCAGGGAGGGAATAGCTTAACCGGCAGGGAAAGGTAGCTTATGGAACTGGAAATTATTAGTACAGGTCATGGAGGACAGCCAGTTCAACACATCAAAGATGAAGCAGCACGTATAGAACGTAATGAAAGTCCGCCGAAACCGGTACCACCACCGCCCGTCTCTCCCATTGAAGAATGGAGTAGAGAAAAAGTGGATGTCGAACAAATCCTGAAGGACATCATGAACATGAGCAGCGCCTTTAACAGACGGCTGAAGTTCAGCATAAATTATCAGCTGAACGAGGTTATCGTAAAGGTGGTTGACGCTGAAACCGATAAGGTAATAAGGGAAGTCCCGCCGGAAGAAATTCGGCGACTCCACAGTCGAATGAAGGAGACAATAGGACTTCTGTTCGACAAGGAAATTTAAGGTGCCTTGAACCATCAAGCCTTGCTAGAGCTTCAGGGCGCAAAGGGAAAGGGCAAGAACAGGACCTATGTCGGATATCTCTATTCCGGGCGTATCATCCAAATATAATACTCAGAAACTCATTGAAGACCTCATGAAAGTCGAGCGGATCCCCCTTGAACGCATGGAGGAGCGCAAAGACAGGTTCGAGACACAAAAAAAGACGTGGCAGGAATTCAACCGGAACTTTTCGACCCTCAGGGACAGCGCGAAGAAGCTCTACGGCCACGACAATCCCTTTAACGAACGGATTGCGTCTTCCTCGGACCAGACGGTGCTTACCGCTACTGCCTCACGCGAAGCAGTAGAAGAAACCCGGCATATACGGGTTAAACAGGTTGCCACTGCAGACCGTTTCCTCTCGGCATCAGTTTCCAAAGATTTCGAGGTTGCCGGCGGGACCTACACCTTTAAGGTCGGCGATGACGACATTGACATACGGTTCCGCGGCGGTTCATTGAAAAATTTCGCCCAGACCATTACCCAAAGATCCGGAGGACTTTTACGGTCCAATGTTGTAGCCGACACCCCCGATACTCAGGTAATTCTGATCGAAGCCACAAAAACCGGATCGGCAAACCCGTTACGTTTCGGCGAGGAAACCCTGCCTCTCGCGGAGTCCTTAGGTATGATGAAACGAAACCTCACCGGTACACGGGACATCGGCTTCGGTACGGAAAAGCCCAGGAATGCCCAGGGGAATGTAGAAATCCGTTCGAGCAATATGTATGTGGGTCCGGCGAGTTCCGCAAGTATCCCCTTCTCTCCCCCCATAAAAAGAGAAGAAGGTTTTTTTATTGAGTTTGAGGTCCAGGTAACGGCACTTCCCGAAGACAGCTATACGCCGCCTCCACCGCCACAAGGGCCCAGAACGGTAGAAGGAGGCTCGGTAACCTTCAAGGGGGTCACCATAGAGAATGACCCCTCACAGCCGATGCGGCCGGACTGGACGCCGCCTCCACCGCCTCAGCGGGTCGATGATGACCAGGTTTTGTTCTTTACTATAAACGGCGCCCAGGTTCCGTTGGCCCCTCTTTCAGAAGGCACCCATACCGTCCGGCTGCCGCTGAATAATTTCAGCGGCGATATTCAAAACCTCCACATTAATAACAGAAATACCCACCGTGAAATAAGCGTCTCCCCCGTAAGGGTCTACAACCCGGACCAGAGGGGCGACTACTCACCGGTGAGTCCTGTAGACCGTGCGAAAGATGCAATTGTAGAAATCGACGGTATTGAAGTACTGCGCGGTTCCAATGACATAGATGACATCATTCAAGGGGTGACCCTTCATCTTCATGAACCCGGCAACCAGAGGATAAAGCTCGACATTGAACCCGACAGGGAACTTATAAAAGAAAAAGTAATCGAGTTTGTCGGCACCTACAACCAGCTGATAACGGAAATAAACATTCTCACAGCCCGGGATCCGGGGGTGATTGACGAAATCACCTATTATGACACCGAAGAACGGGAAAAGGCCCTGGAAAAACTCGGGCTTTTTCAGGGTGACACCACCATGATGCAGATCAAAACCAGATTGCAAAACATCATGATGAATCCCTATCAGACTGGCCTTGGAAGGGAGTTTTCACTTTTGGCTCAGGCGGGAATTTCGACCAACTCGACCGGCTTTGGCGGTATGGACGCTTCTCGCCTCAGGGGATATCTGGAAATGAACGAACAGAAATTCGATGAAGTGCTGGAAGGAAAAATGGAAGCGCTGAAAGACATGTTCGGACTTGATACAGACGATGATCTTCTTGTGGATACCGGCGTCGGTTTTTCCCTGGACCAGTACATCACACCCTTCACCCAGACAGGAGGGATCATTGCCTCAAAATCCAGTTCCCTTGATACCCAGATTGCCCGCACTGACAGGGAAATCACCACCTTTAATGAAAAACTTGAACGGACTGAACAGGCATTGCGCAGAAAATATGGTATGATGGAAGGAATGCTGGATAATCTGCAGAAAAGTTCTTCGGCATTGGATAATCTGAACAGATCCGGAAATGACCGGTAATCTGTTTCACTACATAAAAAGGTGCATACGACAGATGGTAATTACGATTAATGAAACTGTGGCGGACATCAGCATTGAACACGAACAATCATTAAAAGAGGTAATTGACGGCCTGGATACCTGGCTCAAGAAGGAAGGATTCTTTCTGTCTGCCGCACTGGTAAACGGCAAGGCAGTATCCCTGGACAATGAAGACCTCAAGGAAGTCCCTGTTTCACAAGTAGACACCCTTGATGTATTTGCCCACGAGCTTAAGGAGCTGGTTTTAGAAAATGTCGGAACCTTATACCAGTATCTGTATCTTCTTGCAACAAACATAAAAGAAGGCAATCCCCGCCATATACAGGAACTCATTTCCGAGCTGCCCTTCATACTCAGCTCTATGGATGCGGTGCTGGGTAGTGAAGAAGGATCCTTCAGCGGCCGCCTTAACGAACTGGTTCAAAACGCAGGATTTAAGGATGGGGTACCAGAGGCTCCGGTCAACGAATTGTCAGAATACCTTAACACCCTTATCCTCTTTCTGGAGAACCTCATAAAGGAAAAAACCAACCCTGAAAAAGAATTCTTCAAGGCGGTACGCGCCCTTGATACGAGTATCCCGGGTCTGAGGGACATCGCGGTTCTTTTGCAGACAGGAAAAGACCGGGAAGCAATGAACAGGGTCATCGCATTTTCCGAAATTACGGCGAAAATGACCCGTCTTTTCCCCCTGATGAAAGAAAACGGGGTTCTTGATACCGGATCCATCACCATAGAAGGACAGTCGTTCAAGGAGTTTTATTCCGGACTCAACTCGTTTCTGTCCCAGATACTGGAAGCGTTGGAAAACGAGGACTCCGTACTGATAGGGGATCTGCTGGAGTATGAGATAGCGCCGCGGATTGAAGCCTTGGTTGGAATGCTGGAAGACCATCAGAGTGAAAAGGAGTTTACCTCTCCGTGAGCCCTTTCTTCCATGCCTTCATTCCCTTTGCCCAGGTTACCCAGTTTTCATGGAAAGAAAGTGATCCGACCTCGGTCTATGTGTTCATTGGGATCTTCATCGCATTCATAATTTTTTTAGTGTTTGCAAGCCGGACGGGAGCCGGATCAGGTGGCGGTGGGATACATCCCGACAGCGTTCAGAGAACCGGCCGGTTCTCCAAAAGAGCCTTCAGGCGAAAGGCAAGAGACTTAGGTTTGTCCCGGTATCAGATAAGCACCCTGGAAAACCTGTACCGGCAATTCAGAATTGTGAACCCCATGGCCCTGCTATCCAGCTCAAAACAGATGGATGCGGTTTTAAAGAAAGCTGTCACCAGCATAGATGCCCTTGGAACAAGCGAAGCAATCAGGGAAAATCAGAAACTGACTTTGTACCGTATCAAGCAGCTGATTGAACGGAATTCCCAGAAAAAAACCATTTACACAGGGACCTCTCAATTGAAGTCCGGACTCACCGTTGCCCTGACCCCCGAAGGCGGAGGACGCTACCAATCCCGGATTATAAGCGTTCTGCGGGATTCCATTGCATTTGCCATCCCCTACAACTCTTCTGGCCAGGAAGCACGCTGGAAAAAAGGAACCAAATTAAAAGTCTTTTTTTGGAAGCCAAACGGTCAGGGCTACTCGTTTTTTACAAAAATAAACGGCTATGCCAGCATCCGCGGTGTGCCAAGCATTATTGCCAGCCATTCCCACTCCATTATTCAAGCCCAGCAGAGGCAGTTCCGACGAAAATCGATCGACAAGCCTGCATACTTTTACCCTGTGCGTATCCTGAGCGAAGGCCTTGGTAAAAATGTCCAGAAGCGGGCGTATGTTGATTCCGGACGCCACACCCTTTCCACTATCATAGATATTTCCGCCGGCGGCTGCAGCATCCGCACCGCCCACCCGCTCGGTGAAAATGAGCTCATTAAGGTAGAGTTTGAAACCGAACGGGGCAATATGGTATCCTTTTTCGGAAAAGTCAAACACATGCGGAAAGTCAAACCCTACGGCGGCATGATGCATATCATGTTTACCCGTATTTCCAAGCGTAACCTGAACCGCATTAACAGCTATGTCTACGGTATAACTGAATCTTAGCCGCTTCCTGGTTCTTTTTTTTTCACCTTTTCCTTATACAATTGACGCAGGGCTTTTTTTTCCCTACCATACCACCTATGAAAATACTTGACATGAAGGACATCGTAAAAAAAGATTCTCCCCTGCACTACCGTAATGAGTACACGGCAAACCTCTATTACGAAGGAATAGGCAATAGCGAATTTGTTCGGGACATAGGTTTTACCGTGGAACGGGATCCTCTTGGAAAACCAAAGGTGAGCGTTCATCTCCATGGAATTCTGGAATACCCTCTTATTCCGGCGAAACGGAAAATCACTGAATATATCATGGATCTGGAAAAACAGGGGAAACTGGTCTGAACGTCATTCATGCAAAGGACCATGATGCCACTGTCGCGGCAGGCCGGGCTTTGGGTCTTTTGTTAAAACCCGGGGCAGTGGTAACCCTTGACGGGTCTCTCGGCGCAGGCAAAACAACCTTCGCAAAAGGTATCGGAGAAGCCCTCGGCATACAGGAGCCGATTAAGAGCCCTACCTTTACCATACTTTCCGTATATGAAGGCACCATGATACTGAACCACTTTGACCTGTACCGGATAAGCCATGTAGAAGAACTGGAAACCCTCGGTTTCACCGAACCCCTCTACAGCGGCGGCATAACCCTCATTGAGTGGAGCGACCGGGCAGATGAGCTGCCCGACGACCGTATAGCGGTCACCCTGCATATAGAACCTGATTATTCACGGACCATTACCATTCGGGGGCCCGGTGAATGAACATACTGGCTATTGATACCTCATCCGAAATTCTGGATATTGCCCTGCGGAAAGAAGACGAAATACATGTATTGACGAAAACTGCGGGACTCCGGCATTCGGAACTGCTGCTGCCGGGTATTTCGTATCTTTTAGAAAGCGCAGATCTGGGCCTTGAGGATATTCATCTCATTGTGTGCGCAAAAGGTCCAGGGTCATTCACCGGCCTGCGAATAGGCATTTCCACCGCGAAGGGGATATGCGCTGGAACAGGAATACCCCTTGTATCTGTGCCGACCCTCGACGCCCTGGCTTATCCTTACAGACATATTCCCCTGCCGGTACTGCCGGTCATTGATGCAAAGAAGAAGCGCTTTTACAGCCGCCTTTTCCAGAAAGGGAATGCTCTTTCACCTGCGGTGGATGCAGACCTCGACGATATTCTTAATCTGTGCGGAGATTTTCCTTCGGTTGCCGTAACAGGTCCCCACGCAGGGCTGTTCCTTGAAAGGGCACAGCGTCCGGATGTGTTTGTCCTGGGACCTGGAACAGGAGAAGGCTGTTCCAGAAGTTTATGTGTGCTCGGTGAAATACAGTATAAGGAAAAGGGTGCCGATGAGGACGGCGAAGGCCCCCTGTACTTGCGGAAAAGCGATGCGGAACTTGAGCGGGAACGGAAACTGAACGGCCAGTAAGGGCCTTGTATTCCTATTCTTTCGGTTTGGACTGGGCTGAAGCCTTGAAGATGTTTCCCAGATCGTTGAGGTCTGTTGTGGATGCCGCGGCAGCCTTGTTTTCTTCCTGTATGGCCTCGTACACTTCCTTGCGGAACACCTTGATGCGTCGGGGCGCTTTTACCCCGAGTTTAACCTGATCGCCCTTTACCTCGACAACGGATATTTCTATATCGTCACCAATCATGATGCTTTCGTCGGTACGGCGTGCCAGAATCAGCATGAGGGTGTCCCTGCCATTTCTTCGAGAATGAAATGTTTTACCCGCCATTTGTTATCAGAAGAAATTACCTGCCGGCCGGTATGTACCTTCCGGTTGATCACAACCGGTCCCTGAAGGTTGGCGCTCATTTTCTTTGAGTCTTCCGGAATAGTCACCACCGCGAAAACCAGAAGATTTTCATCCTCAGGGGAAAGAATCTCAAGGGCCTCCAGTTCCTCTGCCGCGGTTTCAAGGGTGAAGTCCGGCCTGAACATCCTGGGATTAATGAGGACGAAGGCCACATCCCGGTTATCAACCGCCTGCAGCCAGTAAAACGGCTCCTGGGCGGAATCGAGAAGCACATAGTCGTGGATATCCTCAAAACCGAACAGTCCTTTAGGGAACCGAATCCGCTGCCGGTCATCCACTTCCATTTCGCCGTATGCCTTTGTCATAACCCTCATGCAATTACCTCAGAAAATCCAATAAAGTGGGCTGTAGAATTCTTCCCGCGGTTTGCAGCGCGGCCTTGTGATTGTATTCCAGCATTTTCAGTTCCATGATTGCTTCTGCAAGATCCAGATCCACCTCGCTGCTGTCCTGCTGTCTGGTCAGTGGAATTTCCGAGTTCAGACGCGCCTTGACAGTTTCCAGCCTCTCGTCCTGGCTTCCGAGTTTCGCCATGCGCCCCAACAGATTGGAGCTTGCCAGATCAAGGCCTTTGAGGGAGGCACCGCCGATATCGATGGTATCGCCTGCATACAGATTGTCCCTCAGGTGTATCATCATATCAAAAAGCGAACCGCCGGCAACCACTGCGTCTTTGTGAATATTGTGGGGAGGCATACCGTTGCCGGACACGAGGCCCAGGTCCCTTAGTACCGTTGAACCCGCGGCATCTTCCATGGTGATCTGATGTGGTACGGTTGTTTTCAGTACCAGAGAGTTGGATACCGGGTCTAAATAGGGGCTGACTGTCACGTCGGAATCCTTGATTCTTGCCATGATGTCATGGACCGTATCCCCGGCTTTAAGGCCTATTTCCACACCGTCTATGAGGATCGATGTGTTTTCCTGGACAACATATCCGTCAGCAGGAACCGTAGAGAAAATTTCCTGATGTTCCGCCCAGAATACTTCGTTACCGATAAACGAATTCTCGACATAACTGCCTTCCGACACTTCTACCATGTTACGGGTATTCCCGCCCAGGTACTGGACACCGGTCACCACAGTACCCTCACTGCCCTGCACCGAACCGGAAAACACCCGGAAAGCCTGCCCCTGGTTTTTGTCGCCGGCAAATATGGTCCGGCCGGTACCGTCGGAAGCGTTTGCAATTTCGATCACTTCGTTCAGAAGCTGATTGACCTCATGGCCCATCAGTTTTTTTTCTTCCGTGGTAAATGTACCTGTGGCTCCCTGAACTGCCAGTTCCCTTACCCGCTGGAGAATATGGTTGGTCTGGTTCATGTAGGTTTCGGCAATCCGCATCTGGTCCTGGACCGTGGTCACGTTCTTTTCGTAGCGCTCAAGACGGAAGATACGCGACTTGAACCGGGTGGAGTGGGCCGCGGCCACGGGGTCGTCCCGCAGTTCGTTGATCCTGGACCCTTCGGTGATTTTGTTCTGCATGTCGTTCATTCGTTTTTCGCGTATGGCCGCGGCGCTTCTCATATCATAATTCGACTGGTTGGTGCTTACTCGTTCCATTATGGTGTATCTCCTATGCCCCTACCCGGTTAATGAGGGTATCGATCATTTTTGTCACTTCTGTGATAAAACGGGCCGCCGCGGTATATCCGTGCTGAAATTTGATCATTTCGGACAGCTCTTCATCTATGTTCACACCGGAATAGGCTTCCTTGGTGTCTTCCAGGTCTTTCATGATCATGTTCTCGGTTTCCAGGGTCCGCTGGGCGGTCTCCCCTTTCAGACCGACATCGGCGACGACCGCCGCGAAATACTCGTCAAAAGTGGGAACCGACCCCAGCATGATGTGCTCATGTCGCAGATTGGCGATAGCCAGGGCTGTTGAACCGTCCCCGGGACCGGCAGGCCTGCCGTTCACCCCGAATCCTCCGGCTATTGCGGTAGGGTTGTTCACAAGGCGTGAATTCATTTCTATCCATCCGGCGGGGTGCGCTACAGGCGCGACGGCAAAGGAACCGGCTCCGCTTTGGAGGCCGTCCACCGCGTTTGCTGTTTCCCAGGTATACGCCCCTTCGGGACCGCTTGCCTGGAGTATTCCCGCATAATCCCGCAAAAACTGCCCTGAATCCTCTACATGGCGGATGACGAAATCGGGATTATCCATGGCCGCCGCCGGGGTGCCTTTCAACTGAAGCCGTCCGTCGCGGTCAAGACGGGCTACCACTTCGCTGCCCGAAAGGTTTATTCGCTTGACCACATCCTCCACGGTATCAGTTGGAAAATACTGGATGGCGATGTTTCCTTGAGGACCGGCAAGGGTCATGGTGCCTGCAAGTCCGATATGGTCCTGGGCCCCGAGCTGATTGCTGCCGGTTATACGGAACACATAGGTTGAATCAAACTCGCCGTCGCCGTTTCTGTCGTAATTCCCTGCTACATCGGTGACAAAGGGAACCTCGGTAAAGAAATCAACACCGGTCTCGCCGTTCAGGCCGAAACCCGCCCGGTGGTTTTCGTTCACCATGTCCATGAAGTTGACGCTCATCATGTCCAGTTTCTGGATTTCCAGGCGGACATCGCCGTCGCGCAGGTCCAGGAGGCCCCGGAGTTTCCCGCCGCCGGGCATGAGCTCCTCGTTGTTGTGCCGCCAGCGGATAACCGAGTACCCTTCATTTGCGGGGTCCGGGTCGGCGACAAGATAGTTGGCTACCTTGCCCTGAAGGAGGTGCAGACCGCCGGTATGAATGTTGAATTCGTCGGGATCGCGGTTATCCACCGTAATATTCAAAAGCCCTGACAATTCCTTTACAAGGCGGTCACGCTGGTCCAGAAGATCGTTGGGGTTGTCGCCGAGGGCTTTCACCTTGACAATCTGATCGCTCAGCGACACCAGATCCGAAAGGATTGCGTTGGTCCTTTCGACAGTCGCCGTGACATCGGTTTCTATCATGTCGCGGATGGTTTTCAGCCCTGTGTACTGGCGGTGGATACCGTCCATGAGGGCCTGGCCCCGTTCGAGGACGCTTTCCCGTGCGGGTATTTCCTGAGGATACAGGGACATTTCCTGCCATGAGTCCCAGAACTTGTCCATGAGGGTGCGGACCGATGATTCTGTCGGCTCGTTGTACACCTGCTCTACCATAAGGATGTATTTGTCCCGGGCTTCCCAGTAGCCGCGCCCGTTCGCCTGGGCAACAATGCGGCCCTCGAGAATCTGATCGTGGACCCGTTCAATGCTCTGGACATCGACCCCCTGGCCGATCTGTCCGGGAACCATTTCCCTGTTGAGCTGAGGCATATATAAAGGATCAAAGGCTTTCAGATTGACCCGCTGCCGGGAATAGCCTTCCACCGACGCATTGCTCAGGTTATGCCCCACAGTCTGCAAACTGGTGGTATGAGCAATGAGACTGCGCTTTCCTATTTCAATTCCGGTAAACGTGGATTGCATGAAAATCCTCCTACAAGCGGTGGTTTACGAGCATAGGGCCTGCGTCCGCCGCTACGGAAGTGCCCGTCTTGGAATACAGCTTGCCTTTTCTATGGGGAAATAACTGATCAAGGGCCTTTCCGACCGTTAGACTCACGGCGCGGACATGGGCGTCAATGCTGAAGGTGATGCCCTGGATGGTAAGGACCGACAGTTTAAGGACACGGTACAGCCGGGCGCACTCATCACGCTGACCAGGCTCCAGATGGACAATGATATGATAAAACCCTTCCCAAGGTTCTTTTCCCAAAGAACCGCAGAGGCTCGTGAATACCTTGTGCCGGCCTTCTTCGGTCTCGTTGATCTGGGCGGTAACCGGTTCGATCATGGAAAGGTCGTCATTCAGACCGTCCCAATCGCTTTCATGAATGTGGGAACGGATGGATTTTTCTATCCTTGCAAACTCTTCCAGCAAGGTAACTTCCCTCTGCATGAGGTTGGCAAGATTTTTGCCCAGTTCATCTTTCGTCATGGCGGTTAAGACTCCTCATATTGATAATCGGCGGATTATGAACGGGGACTTAGCTAAAAAATTCAGGGTGCATAGTGAAAATCAGGGGGATTTCATGGCATCTATTGTTCTTTTGTCGGCACGAAGGATTGGATTACCGGGCAGAAGGCCGAGGCCTTCCAGTATCAGCCTTTCGGCGGCTTCTGTGTCACCTTTATTAATGAGATCGGCCGCCGCGTTATGATAACTGACGGCAAGATTGTGGGTATATACTTTTTCTGCATGAGAAAAAAACTGATGGGGTCCGAAGACCTCTCTGCTGTTACGGACCAGGGTCAGGGCTTTATACACCTCCCCTGCAGCGGCAAGGGCTTCCGCCTCCCGTGATATGAGGGCAATTTTGTAGTCACGGTACCGGGGGGAGGACAAAATTCCTTCTGCGTACAACCCGTCGATCAGGACCGATGCTGCTGCAGGGTCCTGGTTATCTTCCAGGATGGACATGCCCAGGCTGTCTCCGACAAGATACAAAAACTCTGCTTTTTCTTTTTCTCCGATATTTCCATTCTGATGCTGTTCATGGGTAAACCGCCGCGCCTCGTCGTGGGCCTTCCGGCCGCTTAATGTCACGACGTGGTTGTACACCAGAGAGGACAGGGTTTGTGTGTAGGAATCGTCCAGGCCGTACCGTTCACGGGCCTTTTCCAAAAACGAGATGGCGTCGGTATAGCGTCCGCGGGTATTAAGGAACGAAGCATAATTCAGAAATACCTGCACCATCTCCCGGTAGGACAGTTCATTGGCGCTCAAGGCGAAACGCTCCACAGAAAGCTCAACCGCCTTCATGTAATCTCCCGATCTCTCGGCCTCGCCCGCCCTGTTTTTCAATATGATGGAAATAAGCCGAACAAGACCGATATTGGTGCGCAGCCTGTAGGTGCCGGGAGGCACATAGGTGAACCCCGTCTGTCCGAAGGCGTTGGTGAACTCTTTTTTCTGGCCGGGATTGAATCCGAAAGGAGTTGTTGTTTCCACATCATACCAGGTACCGTCTGATGAGACCCTGCAGAAGGCATGGTCGGCGGTAAGAACCCCCTCTACCGGGATGCCGAAATACACACAGGCCACGGCATATACCACAGCCGACGAGACACAATTGTAAACCCCTGAATCAAAAATTCGATGTATATACGTTTGCTGCTCCTGATACCGGTCAAAAAGCCTTTGATGGAGCTCAAGGAGAAGCTCCTCGGCCGGATGAGGACTTGTGCTGATCCTGTCGGCAGGAAGGGAAGACAAAAGCCCTTCAAAGGCTTCGCGGTACGGAGGGATCTGTTCAGGACTGAGGCCCGAGGCCAGGAACGCGTATTCCATAAGATCCTGGTAGCTTACTTCTGTCTTCACCGAGGTGAAAACACGCGGTGAAAGCGAGGGCTGGGAAAACAGAGAAACAGACATATTCAGCCATACAAGGCATACAGCAAGGCTGCACGGGGCACGGAGCCGAAAGTGATCCATAGATTAAATTTAGGCACTATGGTAGTGTTTGACAAGGAGAAGAACCCATGGATTTTGATCATGATGTTGTTGTCATCGGCGGGGGAATCGCAGGGATAACCGCTGCGCAATTCTCCGCCAGGGAAAACCTGAACACCCTTGTACTGGAAGAATTGGCGAACGGGGGACAGGCTCTGCTTGTAAATGATCTGGAAAACTACCCTGGATTTTCCGAACCCATTTCAGGTATTGACTTCGCCATGCGGCTGGAAAAGCAGGCCCGGTCCTTTGGCGTTCAATTCAAGTCCGCCACTGCCACCAAACTGGAAAAAAACGATACCGGTTTCATCATCTCTGCGGGGAAAAAGACCATCACCGCCAGGGGCGTACTCCTGGCCACTGGATCTACCCATAAAACCCTGGGAATTCCCGGGGAATCCGAATACGAAGGAAAGGGAGTCAGTTACTGCGGAACCTGCGACGGACCGTTTTTCAAAAACAGGAAGATCCTGGTCATCGGTGGGGGAGACAATGCCTGCGAGGAAGCCGAATTCCTTTCCAAACTGACAGACAAACTTACCCTTATCCACCGGGGCAGCGATTTCCGCGCACAGAAAGCCCTGAGCGCCCGGGTGAAATCCAATCCCCGGGTATCCGTCCTCCTTTCGACAATCTGCAGGGAAATACGGGGAACTGACCGTGTCCGTTCGGTTGTCCTGGAGAACGCTGTTTCCGGCGATAAAACCGAGGCCCAATTCGACGGGGTCTTCATCTTCATCGGGTCCACACCCCGGACCGAGCTTGTCCCCGACTTAAAAAAGGACGACTACGGCTACCTCATCACCGACGAAACCCTGGCAACCGAGGTTCCCGGCCTGTATGCCGCAGGGGATGTCCGCTCAATGTCGTTTCGGTCGCTGGTATCCGGTGCTGCCGACGGCGCTCTCGCGGCCCATAATCTTGCCCGTTATCTTTATAAGGAAAACTAAGTAAGCGGAAGGCGCCATGAAAGGGTTTTATAGCTTTACGGCCATTGTATGCATCACGGCGTCCATGTGGCTGAATGCTGAAAACATCAAGCATGTCTACTCAGCCTGGGACGGTACCGGCACCGATGAGCTGATCGCATCCATGACCGACGAAGAACTTGCAGGTCAGCTTTTTCTCTTCGGGTACATGGGGCATACACCTTCCAAAGAAATTCTGTCCTGGATTCAAGACAAGCATATAGGCGGCATCAAAATTTTCGGATGGAACGCTTCGGATCTGTCAGTCCTCGCCCGCAGCATCGGTACCATGCAAAAGACGGCGATGGAAACCGACAAGGGAATTCCGCTGATTATCGCCACCGACCAGGAAGGCGGATGGGTCCGTCATGTCAAGGGTGAAACCAGCATAACCCCCGGTGCCCTGAGCATCGGCGCCACAGGCCTGCCTTATGACGCCTACCAGACCGGCCTGAACATCGGTATCGAATTGAAAACCCTCGGTATAAACATGAATTTCGCACCGACAGTGGACATCTATCTTAATCCCAACACCCACGTCATAGGACCCCGATCCTTTTCCTCGGATCCGGTGAAGGTTGGTGTTTTCGGACAGGCATTTTTCCGCGGTCTCGAAGAAAGCGGTATCATTGCTACAGCAAAACACTTCCCCGGCCACGGTAACGCCGAAGAAGATTCCCACGGCACCATGCCGGTACTGGAAGAAGATATTGAAACCCTCCGCGGCAGAGAACTCATCCCGTACCGTTTTCTCATACGTGAAGGCATTCCTTCCATCATGAGCGGTCATCTGGCCTTTCCGCGGATCACTTCAAACAGAGAACCGGCATCCCTTTCCCGCGCCCTCCTGACCGGCGTCCTGCGGGAAGAGCTGGGATTTGACGGGGTCATTGTCACCGATGACCTGAAAATGCACGGCGCACAGGAAAGCGGCATGACCTTCCCTGCCGTCTGTGAAAAGGCTGTACGCGCCGGCAACGATATCCTGATGATCTCACGAAGCGAATCCGACAAAATGGCGGCCTACCGTCATATACTGTCCCTCACAAAAAATGACAGCGAGTTCAGGTCCATTGTCACCGCATCTGTCCGCCGGATTATAGAATTGAAAAAAAAGTACCTGGGCCGGCACTCCCGGTTTCCCCTCATTCCCGATGAAAAGTTGATAGAGACCCGGATTCCTTCGGGAACCCAGTTCTACCAGCAGCAGGCCTTCCGAAGCATAACCCTTATTTCCCGGGGCAGGATACCTCTGGTTCCGCAAAATTATACAGACACAAAGATTACCATCGCGGGGCAGTTCAGCGCGTTCCTAGAGGAAGGAAAAGCCCGTTACCCCGGCGCCAGGCTGTTCTCTTTTTCCTACTCGCCTTTTTACTCCTATGCGGCATCGGAGAAGCGGGCTCTTGAAACCCTCGCAAAAACATCCGACCTGCTCATTTTCTGCCTGGCTACCCCCGGCAGTATAGAGCTTCTGAAATCCCTCGAACCCTACAAGGAAAAAGTGTTTGTCATATCTACCCTGACTCCGGTCTATCTGGCCGAAGTTCCCTGGGTGGAGTCCGCTCTTGCGGTATACGGGACCGGCAGGGACTCCTTTACCGCCGGATTTTCCGCCCTGGCCGGAGATTTTGAACCGACAGGAATACTGCCGGTACCACTGTCCGGATCTCCCTGATGGACTGGTTTCGGCCGCGGAAAGACGACTGCCGTCACATGGAAGAATTCCTCAGGCACTGGGAACCCCTGTGCGTCAATCTGTGCGAACTGTTCATTGAACGCGGCCTTGAGCTGATTGAAAAAAACGCTTTTCTGATTGGAAAGGACCGTCATGGAATCTGCGCTATTGTGGGATCGGACTTGAAGGGTCATATCCTTCCCATGATTACCGGCACTTTTGAACCGTCAGAACAAACATCCTTGTCCGCTTATTTCAGGGGTCTTGCAAAGATAGTATCAGTACTGGGTACCGCGACGTCCGTAAACGCGGTCATGCCCCACATATCCCTGAAACTGTTCCGGCGCATCGAGTACGTGCTCATGTGCGCCGAAACACCGCCCTCCGCACTCCCGGCATCAAGTCTTAGCTTTGAGCAGGTGAAGGCAAGGGACATACCCCGGGTATTCCCCCTGCAGGAAGGTTACGAAAAGGAAGAAGTACTGCTTGATCCGGCATATTACAATAAAGGGGTTTCCCTGCTTCTGTTCGGCCAGAAAGTGAAAAAATACCCCCACTACATGGGGATGTATGACCGCCGCGTGGTGTCCATGGCCCGTATCAACGCAAAAGGCTGGAACGTCAGCCAGATAGGCGGCGTCTACACCCTGCCCGGATTCCGCAACCGGGGTTTTGCCAAAGAAACTGTCGCCTGCCTTATGAACGCAATACATGCAAACGGCCGCTACCCCGCCCTCTTTGTAAAAGTCCAGAATTCACCGGCCCTTGCTCTGTACAAGGCCCTTGGCTTTTCTGTGCGGTCGGGTTTTTCCATCGCCTATTTCAGTTGAACTTTTACAGGTGAAACGCTATCATGCTGCCATGAAAATCCTCATGGCAGCATCCGAAGCAGTTCCCTACGCAAAATCCGGAGGCCTCGGCGACGTTGTCGGGGCTTTGTCTGAACATCTGTATGCACAAGGCATTGATCTGCGGGTCATCATTCCCCGGTACGGATTTTTGTCCCTCGACGGGTTTTCCCTTGTAAAGGATTCAGTCCTGGTTCCTGTGGGGTTTGAAGACACCCGCATATCCGTGTATGAAAGCGCCTTTCCGGGATCGGGTACGCCGGTGTGGGCTGTTGACCATCCCCTTTTCTCACAGACCGATGCCATTTACGGTTCGGGAGACCATCCCTATTTCAATAATGCCGCCCGCTTCGCACTCCTTTCCAGGGCAGTGTTCCCTGTGTGCCGCGAGCTTTCGTGGATTCCCGACATCATTCATACTCATGACTGGCCCACGGGACTTACCGCCGCCTTCCTTGCAGCCTTTGAAACAGGAAGCGGGTTTTCACGGACAAAGACCATCCATTCAATCCATAACCTGGGGTACCAGGGCGTCTTCTCAAAACACGATATTCACGAAACACGGTTGTCGCCAAAGGAACTATACAGAGACTTCGACTACAAGGGTGATAACATCAACTTCATGGTTTCGGCCCTCACCCACGCCGATTATCTGACGACGGTTTCACCCACCTATGCCGCGGAAATTCAAACACCAGAGCATGGTTTCGGCCTGGAAGATATCCTCTCCCGTCGCAGCGGGTCATTATCAGGTATTCTTAACGGCATTGATTACAGCATCTGGAACCCGGAAACCGATCCGGCGCTTCCCTCCCGGTATTCCGAAGAGGACCTTACAGGCAAGGCGCAATGCAAAAAAGCCCTTGCAGCAGAATGCGGATTCCCGGACCCGGAGCTGCCCCTGTTTGCCATGATATCCCGCCTGGTGGAACAGAAAGGGTTCCGGGACCTGTTTGATGGCGGTTGGTTTGACAGCTTTCTTTCCCGGGGAAACTGCAATTACATCATTCTGGGAACAGGAGAATCCTGGGCTCAGCAGGCAGTAATGGACCTGGACCGGAAACACGGAAATTTCAAGGGATTCGTCACCTTCGATGAGGCTTTGGCCCACCGGATAGAGGCAGGCAGTGACTTCTTCGTGATGCCCTCACGTTACGAACCCTGCGGC
>JAFGQL010000057.1 GCA_016935695.1 Spirochaetales bacterium | reverse complement strand
CATTCAGCCGAAACGGAATATGATCCATTATTACTTTGCTTCCATGTATTCTTCTTCCGGTCTGATCGTAATGTACGCCTGGGCGGAACGGACGGGCACCGGACGGACGCCTTCGAAATCCTCGATATCGAAATTCTTGTACATGAAAGTGCCTTCCCCCTGGTCCACATCGACCGTAAAATAGGTCTGGGCAAAGCTGATCATGTACTTGTTCAACGAGTTCTGGCTTTTGTAGTCGAAATTTCCCTTCACGCTGGCCTTGACAACGGCGCCGCTGTAGGTAACGCCGGCGCTGAAATGCACTTCGAATGCCGATTCGGTCGAGACGTTCGACTCATTGAGGGTGTATGTGGAATTGACGCCGGTGATGTGCTGGGTCAATATGCTGTTGTGCAATACCCTGAAGCTGGAGAGTGTCGGATACATTTCTCCCGAGATTTTCCCCTGGTTTCCCGCATCGTCCCGAACCTGGCTGAATCCGCCGTAGGAAACAGTAATGTTGTTTTTCTCACCCTTGACCACCTCGCGGTACGAACCGTCGCTGATTGATGACCCTATAAGCACCGATCCCGGATAAATGACATCCGATGAAGGGTTGAGCAGTACCTGGGTGTTGTACTTCGCCGAGGCAGAATACTGTTTCAGCGTTACTACGGTTTTCAGAGGTATGCCGTCCCGGGTGGAATACGATTCTTCCGGTTCGCTCTCCGAAATCAGCGTCTGGGTGAATTCGCTGGCGGAATTGTCTGCGGTAATGCCGTCGGGCATCGACAGCGCGCGCAGTTCTGTTGCAAGTTCACTGGTTGCCGGATCCCCGGCAGGATTGTCCGTAGGCATTTGACACGAGATCAGGAAGGCGCCGATCACAAATGCCATCATTTTGCATTTTTCCGATATCTTCATTTTTTTTCCTCCGAATCGCGGGGATTCTGAAGTGGTATGTATCATACCTGCCTCCTCGCGTATTCGAATACCTATGTATCATGTGCAGGACGGCGTGTCGTCGAAATTTATAAATCGGGACTTTTTACTGTCTTGGAATCCGGAAAGAAATGTCGGAAGCCATTCTCCTCCGGTTTTGCCATTTACCCGGGTTCTCGCGCCAATATGAACTGATTCGTGAGCCGGTTCATGCGGTGAATGCACTCACACAGTTGAATTTTGTATGGCAATTTCGTGGCACCCCTGTGTCAATTTTCGGCCAATACCCTGGCGGACAGATGAATACACATACATCCCTGTTACAATTGTCACGCAGGAAAAAAAACAAAATTGAAAGGAAGGAAGTATGTCGGTTCAAAAAATCATTGCCATTATCTGTATTTTCGCTGCGACGGCTGTTGCCTGGATGATCCTTGGCGCAGGTACATCGTCGCGAACTGATTCGAGCTTTACTAGTCTCAAGGATGAAGTCGCCAGCTTGTACGGCGGCGAAATGATCATTTCAACTCCAGCCTGTTATTCCAGGCGGACACGCACTGTAGAGGAAGTCATTGACGGTAAAACGGTACAGCGCAATTATTCAGAGGAAGTTCCCTTCGATCTCACCGCGTCTGCCATACACATCATGGTGAATAATGATCAGCGCAAAAAGGGGAACCTGTGGTTTCCCACCTTTACAACGGACTACCGGGCGGAATATATCTTTACCGTCCGCGAACAGGATATATCAGAAGGTGTTTTCATTTCTGCTTCACTTGAGTCGGAAAACGCCATCTACGACGCGGTCGGGGTAGAGGTTAACGGCAGGGAATACGAAGATATAGCCTTTCTCATACGCCGGGAGGAAATTCAGGTTGTTCCGGATGACGACGGCAGAATACGTTTGTCCCTTGAATACCATGCCACGGGCATGGATACGCTCTACTATTTCATTTCCCGGCATGCGCAGATTGCCCAGGTACAGGATTTTACCTGTGTGATCGAAACGGATTTCTTTGACATAGATTTTCCGACCGGTATGATGTCGCCTTCGGTAAAAACACGGACCGATTCGGGATACCGCCTTGAATGGCGTTTTGAAAACGCGGTGACCGGCAAGGATATCGGTCTGGTGATTCCTTCAAAACTCAAGCCCGGCGAGATCGTCACACGGGTTACGTATTTTGCGCCGGTGTCTCTGTTGTTTTTCTTTGCCGTTCTTCTGGTTATCAGTGCGGTAGCCCGATTCAGGCCGCATCCTGTGCATTTCGCGTTTCTCGCGGCAACGTTTTTCTCATTTCATTTGATGTATTCATATTTTTCTGATCATCTCAATCTGTATCTGACTTTTGGTATTTCGTCTTTCGTCTCACTGACCCTGACGATTACCTATCTGCGTCTTTTCGCGCCTCCTCTTATAGCGTATGTGTGGGCACCGCTTACTCAGTTCCTGTACCTGGTTGTTTTTTCTTTTTCTTTTTTCTTTGACGGAATAACCGGCGTCATTGTGACGATCTGTTCGGTACTCACACTTTTTACAATGATGCAGATTACCGGCAGAATGAACTGGGATGCAGTTTTCGGCAGTGGCGGTATACGGGAAGAACCGATGCGTTAATCCAGGAAGAAGCCGTTCTTCCGCAAGAGGTTGATGAATCGGCGGTAATCCTGTTTTGCTATCAGGATTGTCCGTTTCTCGGCCCGACGGTAGAGGGAGGAGGCTTCTTTGGACTGGCCCAGGAAGCGCAGAAGGTCGCGGTTGTCTGGAATTTGAAAACACAGAACGTCTTGTACAGGAAGGAGAGGCTGACTGCGGGTTTCCATGAGTGACAGAAAGCGCTCCCAGTTTTCCGGTACAGGCAGCAGGCAGTGTTGGCGAATATAGCGCCTGGCATAGTCCAGCTCCTCCCTTGTTTCTACTCTGGAGAAAAGTTCGTTGATATCGGTACGGACCGCATGTTCCGAAACCTGTTCGCCGATTTTAAGAAGAAATGCAAGCCCGCCGGTATCCTGTGTGGATGCGATAAGGAGGGCGGGAGACAGATGCAGAAACCTGTCGCTGGTTTTTTGGGAAAAAGACTGGTCCAGACCGAAGACGTATCTCCCTAAAGGGCTGAGCTTGAATGCCCGGATATGCAGGAAGGGGCCCAGGCCTTCTGGTTCCTTTTTACCCGGATCTTTTTGTGTTCCGGGTTTGATCAGAAGGTCTGCAAGACCGAAGGAAGCCAGCAGTGCGGCTAAACCCCGGATGGCCGGTATTACGGCGTGCTGAATCGTGCGCTGGGCAGTATCCAGATACACGTGTTCCTCGTAGGTACCGCTGTCGCCAAGTATGTTGTGGTAACTGGCCATTCTGGTAAAATATATATAGTCCGCCGCGTACTTCTCGGGAAAAAGCGAAAGGTCCAGCCCTTCATTCTCGGCCAGTTCGCAAAGACTTTCTGGGCGTGTCCATTCTTCCTGGGAAAGAATCGGCATAAGGTCACGGAAAGCCGAAAGGAAAATGTTCTTTCTGTCTTTGAAAAGCCGGGTTTTTTTAATGACGAGATGGGGAAGAAAATATTCTGTAAAGGGAAATTGCCGGTAAGATGAAAAAAAGCCGGAAAACAGGTCTTTCAGGATGTCGTGTGTTTTTTCGAGTTCCATAACCTCCGGCAGAGCATCGCCGGCAAGGAAAAGGGCGATCAGCTCTTTTTTTTCGCAAGATGAACCTGAAAAGAATTCCCCCGCACCTATGTGTCCATCCAGTTTTCTTAAGGATTTCTGAAAACCCGGGGAATGCAGGCGGGGCAGTCCTTTCGGGAATTCCCTTTTCAGGAATTCCAGATAAAACCGTAAATTCCGGTACGCGGCTTCGTCATCGCGATAGATATATTCTGCTGCGTCTTCTTGCTGTCCCTTCATTTCACCAGTACCTGTCATGAGAAAATATAGTTGAGGTCATCGGGAGAAAACTGTTTGAGCATGCTCACGTCATTGGTGATGACGGTATTGAAGAGGTCCCGTTTCTGCTCCTGGAGGGTAAGAATGCGTTCCTCTATGGTATCCTGAGCAATGAGTTTGTATGCAAAGACTGTATGTTTCTGGCCGATCCGGTGGGCCCGGTCGATCGCCTGGTTTTCCGCGGCAATATTCCACCAGGGATCCACGATATACACATACTCCGCCTGGGTAAGGGTGAGCCCGACGCCTCCTGTCTTGAGAGTCATCAGGAATACCTGGTAGCGGCTTTCTGTCTGGAATTTTTCCACCAACGACATCCGGTCCTTTGTGGCTCCGGACATGAACAAATATTCGTACCCGAGTTTTTCTATGTCCTCCGCCAGATATTCCAGGGTTCCGATATAATTGCTGAAAATGATCGCTTTGTGCCGGTTCCTGCATACATCGTCCATGCTTTCCATGATTATTTGCCGTTTCGCCGAAAGAATCTGTCCTTCGGTTTTTATCTCCGGTACTGTAGCGATTTGCCTGAGTTCAGCGAGTGCCTGAAAAATGAACATCTGTGACTGTTCAAAGCCGTCCTGTTCCACTTTTTCCCTGATTGCTTTGGCGTAATATGCTTTTCGGTTTTCGTAAAAATCCTTTTGCGCCTTTCCCATTTCGACGTACAGTATCTGCTCGACTTTTTCCGGAAGGTCTTTTGCCACATCCCTTTTGAGTCTGCGCAGAATGAAGGGATATATCTTTCTTCTCAAGTCTTCCGCCGCGTCTTCGTCGTCGTCTTTCTGAATTGGATTCAGGTACCGGCGCTTGAATTCCGCGGCGCTGCCGAACATGGGCGGGTTCAGAAACCTGAAAAGAGAATACAGCTCCATCAGGTTGTTCTCCATGGGGGTTCCGCTTATGGCGATGCGCCGGCGGCCTTTTATCAGCATGACTGCTCTTGTTATCTGGCTGGAGAGGTTTTTGATCTGCTGTGCTTCATCGAGGATGACAAACTCAAACGGTACATCCTTAAAGACGTCGATTTCATTTCTAAGGAGGGCGTAAGTTGTGATGATGATATGACAGCAAAGGGCATCCTCGAGTGTACGTGTGTTTTCATAGTATACATATACCTTCAGGTCCGGCGCGAATTTGTCAAGTTCCCTTTTCCAGTTGAACACCAGGCTTTTTGGCAACACCAGGAGGGACGGTCCTGTGGCCGGTTTCGGATACTGTTCGGGACCGGCAGGCTGTATTGCAGGGCAGTATGCAGCATGTACCGCGGCTATTGTCTGCACTGTTTTGCCCAGACCCATATCGTCGGCAAGACAGCATCCCAGGGACCTGGACCCAAGCAGGGACAGCCATTTGTATCCGTATTCCTGGTAGGCGCGGAGGGTCCCCTGAATCCCGGGATCGGGGAATTCTTTTTCTGTAAGTCCGGCAATTTCTTCACGGATCTCCGCCGCCCGCTCGTACCCCGGCCCGGTAATCTTCCCGTCGATCATTGCCTCCACTACCGGCAGATCGAAAAAACTCAAACTTACCTGGTTCCCCGAACCCTTTGTTTTCAGGATGCGTTCGAGGCGGGCAATGAACGAGGCGTCAATCAGCACTTGAGTTCCTGACTTCAGAGGAATGCAGTCGTGGGTACGGTAGGCTGAAAGAAGCTCCTTCGGCGTAAAGTGTTCACCGTCTATTTCAATATCACAGGTGCTTTCCAGAAAATCAAAACCCGATGAAACATGCAGTCTGATTTTGGGCACAGCCTTTTTTATACGGTACCGGGCAAGATGTTCAGTACCGTACAGGAGAAATTCTTTTGACAGGGAGGTTATTTCCGCAGTCACGAGCAGCTCCCCAAGCCGGGGCGAAACCGCGATGGTGTCGCCATGCTGGAAGTAGCCGTAATCGAGGCTGTGTTCGCGTCTGAGGCGGTTGAGGATTTTCCGGACATACTTGAGGCTGTTATGTGTATTTGACGGCAGTATGGGGTGAACATATATGCATTCGTCACCGTCCACTATGCTCACCGCTTTGGAGGCTTCGTAGTTCGAGAAAAAATTCGGGTTATATCCGTTCAGTCCCCATCCCGCCTGAAGATGGAGAAATCCGTCGCGGTCGATGGATGAAAAAGTCAGGACCGGTTTCAGCGGAAGTTCTCCGCCGCTTTTTATACGGTAACCTTTGTAATCCAGGGAGACCGAAGGAAAATGGGAAAAAAACAGGGAAAGAAAGGGAAGCAGATCTTCCTTGGGAAAGGTTGAGGTAAGGCCGCCGATGTTAAGAAACGAAGGGCCCATGTCGCCTACACGGTATATGTTCCCGTTCAGATATACGTGTTCTCTGTCCACCGGCTGCACAATCCCGGGGTTTTCTTCGTCCAGTTCAAGCGATGCGGTAAATAAGGAGCTGTCCTGAATGCGCACAACAAGCCGGTGAACGCCTCCGGAAAGCCGGACCTGTTTTCCGCGGGTATCTGTTAAACGGCCTGATGCTAAAGCGGAGGACAAGAGGTAGGGATGATCCTGCACAAAAACCCTCTCCTCGACGCCCATCCAGGAGATGTCGTTCTTCTGCCGTTCCAACGCGTCGCCGTATCCTTTCAGAAACTCGCTGAAAGGAGGTGCGTACTGCCGGTAATCCACACTCAGGTCGGTTCCGTCTGTGCCGACAGTCCGGAAATACGCCCCGCCTTTGGAGAATTCAAGGCGAATCCACGCTTGTGAATGCGGAGCATCTTCCCGGAGGGGCCCGGTTTTATAGAGTTCGAACAGACTGTTCATATGCTGCAAGGATGTCTTTCGCTTTGGGGATTGTTTTCATGAGCCAGGAATGTCTCAGTTTGTCGGTATCCTTATCTGAAAGCTGCCAGGGAATGCCGGAATGTTTGAGGCGCGCCACCAGGGCGGACAGGATTACGGCTGTGGAAACCGACAGGTTGAAACTTTCGGAAAATCCGTACATGGGAATGGTAAGAAACTCATCCGCCATCTGCCGAACCGTTGAGGTAATCCCCCGTTGTTCGTTCCCCATTACCAAAGCAATCTTGCCCTGGTGAAGATTGAAGTCCGCCAACGGAGTCGCGCCTGTGTCCGGTACGGTCGCCACAATACGGTAATTCTGGGCCTTCAGGTGCTCAAGTACACGGGCCGATGTTTTTTCCGTTCCTGTGTTGCCGGCTATGAGGTAGCGATGGATATCCACCCATTTTTCTGCTCCCTGGGCCACGTGTTTGCGTATTTTTTTCTGTCCTTCGGGGGGATTGTTGAACATGAAATAAAGGTCCTGGATGCCAAAACAGTCGCAGCTGCGTACGACCGCGCTTGAGTTCTGGGCGTAATGGATGTCTTCGAGCACTACCGTGATATACCGTGTGCGTTCACGGGAAACTTCCTGCATTCTTTCCCAGCGTTCGGGCAGGACAAATTGGGACAAGTAGGCGGTAGCGGTGCTGAACCATTCATTTTCACGGATGTATACGCTCATATCAGGAGGCTGCCACTATACTATATACACGTCGGAAAATCCAGCTTGGGAAGAGAATACACGGTGTGACAGATATGGATGGACAGGATGCCTACAAAAGGTTCTTTTCTTTCTGTATGTCGGCGATCCACTCCCGGCAGCGCGCCGCTTCTTCCGAAAGAACGGTGATGCATGTTTCCATCCGGGGCCAGTCCCGGTCTTTCGCCGCAGTCTCCAACACCTTTGCCGCGTTGCCCAGTCCCTGGGCAAAAATATTGTAAGCGCCGCCTTTCATCTTGTGGGCGTCGAGCCTTATTGCCTCGGCATCCCTGTCCTTCATATGGGTGCATATTTTCCCGATCTCAAGTACCGCGTCGGAGAGGAATTCTTTCGCAATGGCGGTGAAGGTTTCTTCATCACCGAATTCCGACGATCCTGCTGCAGTGTCCACAGGTATCTGGGGATCTTCTTTATACAAAAAACTGCCTTGCGAGACATGTTTTTCTCCAAGCCAGCGGGCAATCTGTGAAAGGAAATTATCCCTGCGGAGGGGCTTGGTGATGATCCCGTCCATTCCCGCCTCGCGGCATGCTTCCCTGGCGCTTGAGTACGCGTTTGCGGTCATGGCCAGGATGATGGTCGAGCTGTTAGGCCCCGGGTTCAGGCGGATCTGGGAGGCAGCCGCAAAGCCGTCCATGACAGGCATTTGAAGGTCCATCAGGATTATATCGAAAGGATTATTGGTGCACAGGTCAACCGCTTCCCTGCCGTTTGCCGCCATGGTGACGTGGTAACCGGCAGACCGGAGATGATGCCCCGCGACAAGCTGGTTGGTTTTATAGTCCTCGGCGACAAGAATCCGGGCCCCGGAACCGGCTGCTTCAGGGGCCGCAGTCTGGCTCTCCAGTGGTGCATATCCCGAACCCTCGTCCACACCGAAACGGCAGGTGAACCAGAACCTGGTGCCGGCACCAAGGCTGCTTTCCAGGGACAGGGTGCCTCCCATCATCTCGACCAGGTTTTTTGCAATGGTGGTGCCGAGGCCGGTGCCTCCGTACAGCCGGGACTGTGAACCGTCAGCCTGGGCAAAGCTGTGAAAAATGATGTCCTGTTTTTCCTTCGGAATGCCGATGCCGGTATCGGTGATTTCAAAACGGACGCTGCATCCGCGGCTGGTTTTCTTTTCCAGGGAAACTGTAAAATTAATGGAACCTTCATGGGTGAATTTCACCGCGTTTGAAAGCAGATTCTGGAGTATCTGGTTAAGGCGGAGTTCATCCCCTACCAGGGTTTCCGGAACCCGTTCGTCTATGCTGCAGTCAAGCAGGACCCCTGTCCGGGGAGCATATACCGAAAGGAGATAATCACTGATCCGTCTGATCGAAAAGGGTTCTTTTTTGAGAACAAGAGTGCCGGATTCAATTTTGGCCAGGTCAAGGAGGTCGTTTATCAGATCGAGGAGTATCTCGGATTCTTTCAGAATGAGGGGCACATACTCCCGGGTATAGGAATTGTCTTTGTGCAGAATTTCGCAAAATCCGATGATGGCATTCAGGGGGGTGCGGATTTCGTGGGACACATTGGCCACAAACTGGCTTTTAAGCCCGCTGGCCTGTTCGGCGATTTCCTTTGCTCTTTCCAGTTCCTTTGTCCGCAGTCTGACCCTTTTTTCCAACTCGGCGTTGATCATTTTTATGTTTTCTTCTGCCTGGGTTCTTTCCCGGATGAGCTCATTAAAGGCCCCGGCCATCTCTTCCAGTTCAGAGTAGCGGATTCTCCCAAGGGTGAGGGTCCTGTCATTCCCCTCATGAACCATCCTGCGCGCCTGACGTGACAGCTCCAGCAGGGGTGAGGCAACCAGACGGGTGATAATCGTGGATACTATGAGAGTAAGAAAGAAAATGATCAGTGCCGCGAAACCCAGGATAGAAATAACTTTAAGCCGTTCTTCGTTCATTCCCTCAAGGGAATAGCGCAGGTATAAATTGGAAAACCGGGGAAGGCGGACAAACACATGGTGGCCGCGAACAGATCGCAGGAATTCGAAATCATGTGGGTTTATGGGGGCAAAGAGGGGCGGAAAGGGCATGGTATCGGTACCGAATATCTGGTACAGATTGCTGCCGGAACTCATGTACAGGGAAGCACTTTCGGAAAGTCTGGAGGCATCGACCAGCATACGGTCCTCCTGGGGCCTGTACAGCAACCCCGCGTAACCGGCAATGTGCCGCTCGTGGGGAATTTCCCGGATGAGGGAAATGTACGGCGTGCGGTCTTTCGACAGCCGGAAGGAGATGCGCTGTACGGGGAAACTCTCTAAAAGGGGGTTTAAGCCTGCCAGGGGGAGGACAGCTTCCGGCTTTGAAGAGAGAACTTCCGTTGAGTCAGGCCGGAAAAAGTAATAGAAGACCCCTTCGCCGTCCATTTCACGGGAATGCAGAAACCCGGCGGTCTCTGTGTCATTATTATCCAGAACCAGACCTTTGAATACATCGGATTCGGCGATGTGGTTTATCTGCTGTTCAAAACGGGACAGTTTACGGTCAAAGAGATGGGAATATTCTCTGAAGGTAAGGTGAATGTCTTTTATATGCGTTTCCTGTATGTGGGATACAAGATGGCTGGTGATGATGGCGGCAAACAGGGAAATTGAACACAGCTGGAACATGATGAGCAGTGAAAAAATAAAGCGGGTAAAGGGACCGTGTATCCGCATCAGTATCCTGCCAGGCCGGCCCTGTCGGCTTCTGACAACGAGCTTCTTTTTTGCATACCGGCAATTATAATGGCCACGGGGAAAGAAGACAATAAACCTGAAAGGAATTTATGGTACTCAGGGTTTATCTCTGGTATAGTGGGTGGATCGGCTGTTAACAGGAATATCCGGCCGATGATAAGGAGCGTAAGGTGATTAGTATAGCCCAGACAGCTCTGTTTGCCGCTGCTTTGGTGAGTTTTCTTCTCATGTGCTACTACGCTTTTCAGGGTTTCATGATCCGCAGAACCATAGGACCGCGGGGCTTTTTGGCTGCTTCCAGTCTCGGTTGCCTCATTTTCATTGCCGCTGAGCTTACCCTCGGCAGTGCAGATGATCCCGCTCTTCTTCTGCAGCTTTTCAGACTCCAGATGGCAGGAGGACTCATTGCGGCAGCTTCGTGGTTTGTCACTGTATATTTGATGCTGTTCCCCCAGAAGCGGATCCCCCTGTTTGGTATTGTGGTGACTGCCTCGTCTCTTGTCCTTACCCCGACGCCTCTCCTTCAGACCCTGCCGGTTAAAAACCATCTGCTCATGATCGCGGGAATAGATTTTTCTTTCCGGACCGGTACTCCCCAGGCGGGACTTCTTGTCGCGGCTGTATTCATTACCGCGGCCTATGCTCTGGGCCTGTACCGCAGTTTTACCTCGGAGAACGGTTACAAGAAAAAGACCCTCGGGTTTATTGTGTTTCTTCCCGGTATTGTCGCGGCTGTCCACGGGGCGGTCTACATGACAAGCGCCTACTATATCCACGCGGTGACTATTACCACCTTCGTGTTGTTGAATTTCATGGCCCTCGTGCTGTTGTTTGATGACAAACGGCTGTATACCGAACTCCATTCAATGTATACCCAGCTTCAGCAGGAACTTCATGAACAGCATGAACTGATCGACGACCTCAATGACGAATTGCTGAATACCTCCATCTACGATTCGGTAACGGGCCTGTACAACAGAAAAGAACTCTACGACAGAATGACCAGCGAGATGTCCAGGGCCCTCAGGCATAACCGGGAACTCATGCTGGTGTATATAGATCTGGATAATTTCGGTTACTACAACAACGAGTACGGTCATTACGCCGGCGACTTCATTCTGAAAGAGTTCGGTGAAATTCTCATGAACATTACCCGCAAGGCCGACTGTGTCGCCCGGTTTGGCAGCGATGAGTTCATGCTGCTGCTCCCCGAAACCAACATGAACGGGGCAGTGAAGGTTCTGGAGAACATCTGGGCGGTCCTTGGAACCAGAAACGGGTTTTCTGCCGGGCTTTCCGAATTCCTCCAGCGGGATATCGAGGTTCCCAGGGAACGGTATCTGGATTTCTGCGCAGGCTTGAACTGTATCATAGGTTCCAGGGAAGGGGCGGGCCAGACCAGTATAGAGGATCTGGTGTTCCAGACCAGGACCGCCCTGTCGGCGGCCAAGCGCATCGGTCCGGGCAACTACGCGGTGTACAGGGCAAAAAACGGCTGACCCGCGCCGGTGTTTACTCTTCGGCGGTATCGACCGCTCCTGAAATTTCCGATGCGCTTCTTTCTTCCGCGCTGAAGGCCATGGTCCCGTCGTCGGAAACACACTGCAGGATACCTTCTATAACGGTAAATGTGCAGATCACGTCGGACCTGTCGTCACCCGCCTCCTTCAAAATGAGGGTGTACCCCAGCTGCTCATAGGCCTGGTCCAGGCTTGAGTCGTAGTATGCGGATTCCGGAAACGGCCAGTCGCCTTCTGCAACCGGGTCCCCCGAGTCTATGTGGTCGGTTATGTCAAAGGAACGGAGGGTCCCGCCGGAAAAACGGAAATACTTACGCTGGAGGATGTCCTCCTCTTCACCGTCGCCGTCAATATCGCTGTTGATCATTCCGCCCATTTCTTCGAAGAAGGAAACAGGAAAACTTATGTCTGTCTCCCCGGCGCGAATGGCGGTGAGTTCCCATACTCCTTCCAGAAGGGACATCCCCGGGTCCTTGCAGGCCCCGAGTACCGTCACGGCCAGAGCGGCTGCCATCAGACGGAGAGTTCGTGTGTGTATACTCATTATATTCATACCAGTCTTCAAGGATAGCCCCCAATTCCTGTTTTGTCGAGGACAAACGCTTTTCCGTTTTTTTGAGGTCCATGGGTGAGAATTACCATTGACTAAACCAAACGTACCTTCTAATTTGAAACAAACACACATACACGAATAAGGAGAGGGCATGAGATGAAGAAGATTACAGGATTGATGATGCTGCTTGCTGTTCTTGGGCTCGCGCTGATATTCCCGGGATGCGAAAAGAAGGAAAGCACCCAGGCTGAAGGTGAAACAGTAAAAGCCGGTTTTATTTATATCGGGCCTGCGGGTGATTACGGGTGGACCTACGCCCACGACCAGGGACGGTTGTTTGTGGAAAAAGAGTTTCCCTGGCTTGAGACAGTCACGGTTGAAAGTGTCCCCGAAGGAGACGCTGTACGGTTTATCGACCGGCTTGTCCAGGAGCAGAAGGTAGATATCGTGTTCACCACCAGCTTCGGCTATATGGACGATACCGTCAAAGCGGCGGCCAAGTACCCCGATGTCAAGTTTTTTCACTGTTCCGGTTTCAAGCGGAGCGCGAACATGGGGACCTACATGGGCGATATGTACCAGATTTATTACCTGAACGGCCTTATTGCCGGAGCGGTAACAAAGTCCAACAAACTCGGTTACGTCGGCGCGTTTCCGATCCCTGAATTGTTCCGGCACATGAATGCTTATGCCCTGGGTGTCAAGGAAGTGAATCCTGACGCGGAAATCAGCGTCAAATGGACCTATGCGTGGTATGGGCCCGACAAGGCAAGGGAAGCGGCGGAAGCCCTCATCGCCGAAGGCGCCGATGTCCTGGCATTCACCGAGGATACCCCGACTGTCATAGAAGTTGCCGAGGAACACACCGACAAGGGCAAAATGGTTTACGCGTTTTCCCACTACAGTCCCATGCAGCAGTACGGGGTGAATTCAACCATTTCCGGCCAGCTGACCGACTGGGGCGTTCTTTACCGCCAGATGCTTCTGGATTACAAGGCAGGCAAGACCGACGATCTGACTGACTACGATCTTTTATACCTTCTCAAGGACAAAGCGACGGAACTCGGCGCGACTACCACAGAGAAGATCAATCCCAAATATGTGGATATGCTCAAAGGCATTTCAGTGGACAGTGAAGATTTCGGCAGCATTTCTGTGTATGACCTTGTCATGAAACGCTATGACCAGATGATGCAGGGCCGTGAAGTGTTTGATCCCTTTACCGGACCGATTGCCGACATGGACGGCAATATCATGATACCCGCAGGCGAGACCGCATCAATCGGCCACCTGTTCGCGGAAATGATGTATCAGGTAGACAATTTCATAACCCCGGTGCCCCAGCAGTAGAGCGGTCCAGGGTTGCAGCGCAATCATTATCTGCTCCGGGACACTCTGTCCCCGGGGCAGTTTTCGTGTATACCAGGAAATACAGATGAAGAAAATTACCGGCCTGGAAATGGCGGGGATCTCCAAATCCTTCGGAGAGGTAAGCGCTAACAGGAATATTTCTCTTTCGGTTTCATCGGGGGAAGTCCTGGGCCTGCTGGGAGAAAACGGGGCGGGCAAAACCACCCTCATGAATATCCTCTACGGTTTATACCGTCCGGATAAGGGAACCATACGCATTAACGGCAACCCTGTGGCCATCCGCAGTCCGCGGGATTCCATCCGGGCCGGGATAGGCATGATCCACCAGCATTTCATGCTGGTCCAGAACCACACGGTGCTGGAAAACCTGATTCTTGGCTACGACCAGGCGCCCATGGTGCTGCCCCACCGGTACATGCGCGTTCGTGTGGCGGAATTCGAAAAGAAATACGGTATTCACATAGATCCGGACAAACAGGTGTGGGAGCTCTCGGCGGGAGAGCAGCAAAAGGTGGAAATCCTCAAAGCCCTCCTGCGGGAAGCCGACCTGCTCATCATGGATGAGCCCACATCGGTACTGACGCCCCAGGAGGCCGATGATCTGTACCGGGTCATCCGGCGCATGAAAGATGAAGGTCATTCGGTCATTCTCATTTCCCACAAACTGGATGAAATCATGTCCATCTGCACCCGGGTCACGGTGCTGCGGAAAGGGGAAACAGTCGGACAGGCGGAAGTCAGTGCCGTGGACAAGGCTGAGCTTGCTCGGATGATGATTGGCCGGGAGGTCATGTTTTCCTTTAAAAAGACCCCCCGGGAGCCCGGCGATGTGGTCCTGGAAGTCCGGGACCTTCATGTCATCAGCGACCGGAATGTGCCTGCGGTCCGGGGTGTTTCCTTCTCCATTCATAAAAATGAAATATTCGGGATAGCCGGGGTGTCGGGAAACGGCCAGAGGGAAATGGTGGAGGCAATAACCGGCCTGCGGAAAGCAAAATCCGGGGACATCGTCCTGGAGGGCTCCAGCATCGTCAATGAGTCGGCCCGGGTGGTCAATTCACGGGGGGTTACCCATGTTCCCGAGGAGCGGATCAAGTTCGGTATAGTACCGAACCTGCTCATTTACGAGAACGCGGTCCTCAAACAGCATACCATGTCGCCTTTTTCAAGGGTCATGTTTCTGGATTACGATTCCATCCGGGACCATGCCATGGAGCTGGTGGACCGGTTTCAGGTTTCCGCGCCGTCCATCCACGTCCCCACGAAAAACCTTTCCGGCGGCAATATCCAGAAACTGATCATTGCCCGGGAGATCCACCGTAAACCCGCCCTTTTGGTCGCCAGCCACCCGACCTACGGTCTGGATGTGGGTGCCACCGAATACATACGCAGCCAGCTGCTTATCCGCAGGGACGAAGGCGGCGCGGTTCTTCTGGTCTCTGAAGACCTGGAAGAGCTTTTTGAGGTCTGCGACCGGATTGCCGTCATGTTCAAGGGACAGATCATGGGAATACTGTCGCCGGGTGACAGGGACATAGAGGATATCGGTCTCATGATGACCGGCTCAATCGGGACAGATACTCCAAAGGAGCAGGGCGAGTGAACAGGTACCGCATCAACATACAGCGCCGGCACATCGTGACGCCTTTTGAGAGCGCCGGGGTTTTTACAGGAAGCATCCTGGCGGGGTTTGCCGCCATCGGGGTCCTGTTCCTCCTGAAAGGGGTGAACCCTTTTCAGGCGTTCTACAAAATATTCGCCGGCTCCTTTTTCTCGGTGTACGGCATCAAGGAAACGATAACCAAGGCCATTCCCCTCATCCTCATTGCCTCGGGGCTTACCGTTGTGTTCAGGAGCAAATTCTGGAACATCGGTGCCGAAAGCCAGTTGCTGATGGGGGCGGTCTTTACCGGATGGGTGGGACTCAATCTGGGACCTGTGCTTCCCGGACCCGTTTTGGTACCGGCCATGATTCTGGCCGGTTTTCTCGGAGGCGCCATCTGGGCTCTTCCGCCTGCTTACCTGAAAGTCCGGTTCGGCATAAACGAGGTCATCTCGACCCTCATGTTCAATTATATTGCGGCGGAAATAGTCAAGTATCTTGTGGTGGGGCCCTGGAAAGGTGAAACCCAGCACGGTTACCCCTATACCGACGATCTGCCGGCCCACGGTATTCTTGCCCAGCTGCCCGGTTCGCGCATTCATTTTGTCACCCTCATTCTGGCTGTCATCGCCGCCCTGGTGCTGTGGTACCTTTTGTTCCGGACCAGATTCGGCTATGAGGTGCGGGTCATCGGGGAGAATCATGAAGCGGCCAAGTACGCGGGGATCGGGTTCACCCGGACAACCCTTTTAATGATGGCCGTGAGCGGCGGGGTTGCCGGCATTGCAGGGTTCGGCGAACTGGCGGGGATTCACTATCATCTGACCTATCCCGACGCCATAAGCGGCGGTTACGGGTTTACCGCCATCATCGTCGCCTGGCTGGCCAAACTCAATCCGCTGTTCGTGATTTTCGCGGGACTGTTTTTTGCCGGAATTGTGGTCGGCGGTGACGCCATACAGATCAGCTTCGGACTGCCGGCGGCGACGGTCCAGGTCTTCAACGGGGTGCTGCTGATATTCCTGATAATGGGAGATTATTTCCTGCATCACAGAGTGAGGATTGAGAAAACCGCAAAAAACCTGGGAGACGTATGATGGAAGACCTGATTATCTCGGTACTGAAACGGGCCCTTATTGCGGGAACACCCCTTCTGTTGGGAACCCTGGGGGAAATTACTGCAGAACGCAGCGGCATCCTGAATCTTGGGGTCGAGGGCATGATGTCCCTCGGCGCCATTTCCGGGTTCATGGTTACCTTTGCCACGGGGAATCCCTATCTGGGGCTGGCGGTTTCCGTCCTTGCAGGGGCCGCGTTTTCCCTCATTCACTCGTTTGTCAGCGTGACATTGAAGGCAAACCAGGTAGTCAGCGGCCTTGCCCTCACCATGACCGGGCTCGGTGTATCGGGAATGCTGGGCAAGTCCTACATCGGGCGGCCCCTTTCGGTAAAAATGATGCCCGTTGAACTGCCCCTGCTCCACAGAATTCCCTTCGCGGGGGAGGTCCTGTTCAGCCAGGACATATACTTCTATCTGTCAATCATTCTCGGTGTGATACTGTGGTTCGTACTGCGGCACACAAAGGCGGGTATTGCCGTCCGTTCTGTCGGCGAGAATCCCAAAGCCGCCGAGTCCCAGGGAATACGGGTGAGCGCGGTACGCTACGCCTGTGTCGCCGTGGGCGGGGCTTTTGCAGGTATGGCAGGAAGCCACATTTCCATCGCCTACAGCAAATCCTGGATAGAAGGCATAACCGTAGGGCGGGGGTGGATCGTCATAGCCCTGACCATTTTTGCCATGTGGAATCCCCTCCGGGCTTTCTACGGAGCATTCCTCTTCGGCGGCATATTTGTGCTTCAGTATATCCTGCAGCCTCTGGGCATCTCGCCAAACCTCCTGGCGATGCTTCCCTATGTCACGACCCTGGGCATTCTGGTCCTCTACGGCATCGGCAGGGACGCCCAGCGGCGTATGCACGCTCCGGCAATGCTCGGGGAAGCATACCATAAGGATGAACGCTGAATAAATGGCAGGATGTGCGGTAGATAAAGCGGGGCGGCCCAAGGGGCGGGAGATTCAGCAATTCCCCTGTTGTTGTGCACGCAGTTCGTGGTCTTCAATGTCTTCGGCGTCCCATGGGTACACGACCCAGTTGTCGTCGATGTCCTCACCGAAGAAGATCCTGCTGATCTGGGGCGGGTAAGACCCTCTTTTGGGTTTTCTTTTATTGTGAAGGACCCCTACGGCTATTTCCTGGGGATCATGGCGCAGCAGTTCGGAGAGGCAGAAGGAAAGAGTAACCCGTGAATCGTCGATCTCGTCTACCAGAAGTACCCGTTTCCCGGTGAGCTTTTTTTCCACTTCGTCTATCCATTGAATTTTCCGGGGTGTTTCCGCCGGCTTGTTGTCCTTGTCGTACAGGCGCAGACCGACGGTGAGGATCGGAACATTGAGGTAAGTTTTCAGTATACGCGCCGGAATGAAGCCGCCCGTGCCGATTGCCACCATGATGTCGGGATTGAAACCGGAAGTGACGATTTTTTGCGCCAAAAGGCATACTGTCTTGTGTATATGGGTGTAGCTGTAATATATTTTCTCGTTCAT
>JAFGQL010000056.1 GCA_016935695.1 Spirochaetales bacterium | reverse complement strand
TTTCCTTGCAAATAATAATGAATGATATTTTCCTGTTGGGTAGCACCACTATAGCTCTCTTCGTAAATACATTTATCGCCGTCATAGGCGTAATAGGTGGTAATGCCGTTTTCTACCTTTTTTATTCGCAGGCCGTCGGAATTGTAAGAAATTCTCAACTTCTTTTGTATTTATTGCATCAAATTCTTTCAGGGAAAAATCACCGCTGCTCCCAGGCATGTAATAGCTCTATATGCCGGCAGCAATATTTAAGATTAGTGTCTTTCCAATAATGAAACGCCCCGTAATGTTCCTGTGCCTGTTATGCGGCTTCCTCATGCCCCTCTTCTCCCAGTCCATCACCCAGATGGAGTTCCGCGACCAGCCCATAACCCAGATCCTGGCCATCTTGGGGGAGACCGCCGGGGTGTCGATCATTCCCGACGAGACGGTATCCGGTACAGCCTCCTATTACTTTGCCCGGACCGGTTTCGAGGAGGCCCTTGAACTGTTTCTCTCGGCTTACCGGCTCCATTATACAAAGGAAACCAAACAGGACCGAACGTTGTACTATGTTTCCCGAATTCTTACCTCGTATGATTCCCAACAGAACCTTGTTTCTATCCGGGCCGATGAGGTAGAGCTTTCCCTCGTACTGCGGACTCTTTCCCGGGCTATGGGCAAAACGGTGCTGTTTGATCCCCTGCCTTCGGACAGGATAACCCTGAACTCAGTAGGGATATCCCCGGAGAAGGCACTTTCAATGGCCGTGGCCCGCTATCCGGATTACGAGCTGGTTGCCGACAGCGATTATTACTACATCAAACGCAAGCCACGGAAGGACGAGCCGGCCAGTACCGGGGCTTCCGGTTCCGCGATAACCAGAGAGGGCGAAAGTTTCTCTGTTTCCGCGGAGTCGGCGAGGTTTTTCGATCTGGTTAAGGAGCTTTTTTCCAAAGGCGATAAAGAATACGCCCTCATGCTGAACAACGACACCATGCTCAAAAACCTTTCCTATTCCCTCAAAACCTTCGAGGAAATGCTCCGGATCATTCTGGAACAGGCAAACGCAGACTATACCGTTTATAATGATATCTATTACGTATTCCAGATAAATAACAGGGACATCCTGAACAATTATAAAACGGTGGAGATCGTCCCCCTCAAATACATCACCACCCAGGAGCTGCCCCAGCTTCTTCCTTCCAGCCTGAATTCTTCCGGTATCATGAAACTGAACGACGCGGAGAACCTGGTGATCCTGAACGGGAGCATTGCCGAGCTCAAAGCCATCAAGGATTTCCTTCCCCTTGTGGATAAACCCATGGGGGGCATGGAGTATTTCCGCTACACCTTCCAGCGGATAGGGGCGGAAAAAGTCCAGTCCCTCCTGCCCCAGAAATACCAGCGCCTTTCGCCGGTCATCCACCAGGAGAGCAATTCGGTCATTTTCCGTATTCCGGGCGGAACAAAGGAAGACCTTTCGACCTACCTGGATATTCTGGACGCGTCTCCGGGAAGCACGCCTGTCACCCTTAAATACCTGAAGTCGGAAGACCTCATGAAGAACCTGCCCCCGTCCATCGGCAAGGACCATATCGCCGTAACGGCCAACCCGTCCCTGATCCTGTTTACCGGGCCGGAGGAAAAGAAAAAGCAGTTTATGAGGGAGCTCGCCCTTTTTGACACACCGGTGCCCCAGATCCGCTACGACCTTTTGATAGTTCAGTACCAGGAATCTTCTGCCCTTAATTACGACATGGGCCTGTCCAATTCCCGCCAGACCGGTGCCGAAGGCGAAGCAACGGAAAACACGTTTATTGGCGCCATCGGCTCACTTTTAGACCTGAACTTCGATATCGTGTCCAATTTCGGGTATAACTTCGCCTTGAGTTTGAGTGCCGATCTGGAGGACAGGCTTGCCACGGTCATGGCGGACACCACCTTGAACGGCCTGTCCGGCGAGGAGGTCAAGTTCCAGAACACCGACACCTACCGGTATGTGGAAGAAGAAGTAGACGAGCAGGGTAATAAGGTAGCAGGTGTTACCCGCGAGCTTTCATCGGGGCTTTTTTTGAACATCAAGGGCTGGGTGTCCGGCGACGGCATGATCACCATGGACATCTCTTCCACGGTATCCAAGGAAAGCAGTGAATCGGGAGATTCATCCAGTCTTCCGCCCACTTCAGAGAGGGTAATCAACACCCATGTGCGCACCCGGTCCGGGGAGCCGGTGATCATCGGCGGCCTCATTCAACAGGAAACAAAAATAACAGAAAAGAAAACTCCCATCCTTGGGTTTATCCCCTTCGTGGGAAAACTCTTAACCAAAGAAATAAAGAGCACCGAGAACACCGAGCTTTCCATCTACATTGTGCCCACGGTGGAATACTCCATGCCCAAGGAAGAAAACTACGGCGCGGAAATCCGCCACCTCTATGAGCGTTTCATAAAAGGGAGCCAAAAGTAACCCAATGATCACCGTGTCCCTTGCCCAGTTCCCGTCCCTCTCCCGGCTTTCTCCCCTGGACGGGACCCAGTACCCCATCGAGTACATGAAAACCCGGGGCTGCGCGGTTCTTGAGAGGACTCCCGAAGGCCTGACGGTAGGCATTTCCGGAAATAACGAAAAAGAAGACAAGGAACTGATGGAGGATCTGAAGGCCTTCCATACTGAGCCCCTTGAATTTGTGCACCTTGACCGGTCCGAACTCATTTCCTATATCTCCCGTCTGGCCTCTGACGATGGAGACAGCAAACATACAGGCCCGCAGGCACAACGCTTTTCCGTGGACCGTCTGGCCGATGACGCTCCCAACATTAACCTGGTCAACAGCATTATCATAGACGCAATACGTAAAAAGGCTTCGGACATTCACCTGGAATGTTATGCCCACAAGGCCCCGGTGCGGTACCGTATTGACGGGGTTTTGCATGACGCCCTGTCCATAGGGGCCGAGCGCTTTGCCGGTATTTCGTCGCGGCTCAAGATCATGGCAGGCCTGAACATCATGGAGCGGAGGCTTCCCCAGGACGGCCGCATGTCGGTAGACCTGGGCTCCGAAACCGTGGACATGCGCATTTCCACTGTACCGGTATCACGGGGCGAGTCCATCGTGCTGCGTATTTTCAACAAACAGAAAGAGGCCTTTCAGCTGGAGGACCTGGGTTTTCCTTCCTGGAGCGCAGAGGCCATAGAACAGGTATCCCGCCAGAGTAACGGCCTGTTTCTGGTTACAGGCCCGACGGGGAGCGGTAAAAGCACCACCCTCTATGCCCTTTTGCGCAAACTCAATAAGCCTGAAAGCAAAATAGTGACCATAGAAGACCCCATAGAGCAGGAGATAGAAGGTGTCAACCAGATCCAGGTCCACGAAGCCATCGGACTCTCCTTCACCTCCCTTTTAAGACGGATCCTCAGGCAGGACCCGGACATCATCATGGTGGGGGAAATACGTGATGCAGACACTGCCGAGCTGGCGGTCCGGGCGGCCATGACCGGCCATCTTGTCCTGGCTACCCTGCATACCAACGACGCGGTTTCCTCCATCCACCGGCTGTGCAACATGGGCATACCGCCCTATCTGTTGGGAGCGGTGCTCCGGGGCGTCCTCGCCCAGCGGCTGGTCAGAAAGCTGTGTCCAAAATGCATGGCCATGAAGCCCCTCTCAGGCTCGGCGGCACAGTTCGTGAAAAAAAACGGCTTTGGTCTCAAACAGGCGGGGAACCCGGTGGGCTGCGAGACCTGCGGCCAGACAGGGTATACAGGACGGACTGCCCTGATCGAGGTGTTCACCGGCAGCTATGAACTGGAAGACCTCATAGCCCGGGAAGCCTCCACCCAGGAACTGCGGGCCTATCTGTCCGCCGCCGGTATGCGCTCATTATTGGCCGACGGCCGTGAAAAGCTCAAAGCCGGTGTTACCAGTGTTGAGGAACTGGAAAGGGTGATTACCTTCTGATGGCCGATTTTTTATGTAAATGCGTGGATTCCCGGGGGAAGATGAGGACCCAATGGCTGAAAGGAGCCGCAAGGGATTCCCTTGTTCACCAGGCGGCCTTAAGAGGTTTTACCCTGATTTCTGTCCTAAAAGAAAAAGAACCGGCCGCTGCCGGCGGCAGCAAAAAAAAGCGGCTGAATGAAAAGCTGGTTCTGGAATGGAGCCTTGCCCTCAGGTCCCTTCTGAAAGGGGGCATAACTGTCAGGGAGGCAATCGGGATTGTAGGACAGGTGAGTCCCTACCGGCAGCTCAAAGATCTATGCGGCCACGCGGTATCCCGCATCGATGGCGGGTCCACTCTCATGGAGGCCCTGGAAGACTACCAAAGCGGTTTTTCTCCGGTGTATACGGGGCTCATCGCCGCGGGGGAACGGACCGGCCGGCTGGACAGTGTCCTGGAATCACTCATAGCCCAGATGAAGCGGAGCAGAAAGCTCAAAGAGAAAATGGTGAGCGCGGCGGTGTATCCGGCCATCGTGATGTCCGCCCTTGTTCTGGGGCTGCTCCTTCTGTTTCTTGTGGTGCTGCCGCGGGTAGCCGCATCATTCGCGGACATGGGCATGGGAGCGGACCTCTCGGCCCTCGCCGGGAAGGCAATCCGTTCAGGCCTTGCCATCGCTGCAGTTACAGGAACCCTGGTCCTG
>JAFGQL010000055.1 GCA_016935695.1 Spirochaetales bacterium | reverse complement strand
TACTTGACCTCACACGGCCCCATACCTAATATCTAAGGAAGAGAACGAACACATTACAAGGAGATGTTATGAAGAAGATACTTTTCGCAGCAGCGGTACTGAGCGTCTTTACGCTGGCCCTTTTTACCGGTTGCAGCAAGTCAGAAAGCACCAAGGGAATGAAAGTGGGCATGGTTACCGACGCGGGGACCATCGACGATAAATCTTTCAACCAGGGAACCTGGGAAGGCATTCTTGCCGCGGGTAAGGATTTCAACCTGGATACCAAATACCTTAAACCCACCGGCACCACCGAAGCAGACTACCTGAAGGAAATCGGCAACCTGTACGACGCAGGCTATAAATTCATGGTAACCCCCGGGTTTAAATTCGAGACCACCATTTTCCAGGCACAGACCAAATATCCCGACGCGAAATTCGTCCTTATCGACGGCAGTCCCCATGCAGGCGACTGGAACCCGGTAGTGAATGAAAACACCGTGTCCATTTTTTTCGCCGAGCATGAATCCGGGTTCCTTGCAGGGGTGGCGTCCGCCCTCCAGGTGAAAAACGGCGAGTTCGGTTTCATCGGCGGCATGGAAATCCCCGCGGTACAGAAATTCAACTGGGGATTCCAGCAGGGTGTGAACTATGCAAACGAAAGCCTGGGAACCGCAATCATCATGAACCCGGCGAACATAGTGTACCAGGGCTCATTCGATAACGTGGCCGCAGGTCAGCAGCTCGCCGCACAGATGTTCGACAAGGGAGTCACTGCGATTTTCTGCGCGGCGGGAGGCGTCGGTGTCGGCGCGATAAATGAAGCAAAAGCCCGGGCAAAAGCCGGTAAAGACGCGTGGATCATCGGCGTTGACGTTGACCAGTACGCCGAAGGCATCTGGGACGGATCCTCATCGGTCATTCTCACCTCCGCCATGAAACGGATTGATACGGCAGCTTATGACATGATAAAGGCGGAACTTGACGGCAAATTCCCCGGCGGTCAAATACTCATTTTTGATGCAAAAAACATGGGCGTGGGCATACCCGCGGAAAACCCCAACCTCAGCGCAGACGTTACCGACGCGGTGAGCGGTGTTTTCGCAAAGCTTCAGTCCGGCGATATAGTGGTTTCCGCAGAACAAGGCGATCTGATCAAGTAAACCTGTACTGCAGCAATGTATCCAGGCCTTTCCCCAACCCCCGGATAGTGCGGGGGCTGTCGGGGAAAGGCTTTTTTATTCCCTTTTTCTGTTTCCCCGGCTTCCGTTCACTTTTCGTATGTACTACAATGGCTTGTGTCCGGAGGTGATATGGAAAGCGTTGTCGAAATGAAACACATCCGCAAGGAGTTTCCCGGCATCGTCGCCAACGACGATATCAGCATCAGTCTGCATAAAGGGGAAATCCTCGCCCTCCTTGGAGAAAACGGCGCCGGTAAATCGACCCTCATGTCGATCCTGTTCGGTTTGTACGCTCCCGACGAGGGAAGCATTTTCATACAGGGTAAAGAAACCGTCATTCAAAACCCTACCCAGGCCAACAGCCTGGGTATCGGGATGGTGCACCAGCACTTCAAGCTTGTGCATAATTTCACCATTACCGAAAACATCATTCTGGGTATGGAACCAAAAAAAGGCTTTTCCATCGACACCGCTTCGGCTGCGAAAAAAATCCGGGACCTGTCGGAGCACTACGGCCTGAACGTGGATCCGGAAGCGAAGATAGAAGACGTGTCGGTGGGCATGCAGCAGCGGGTGGAAATACTCAAAATGCTGTACAGGGATGCCGAGGTGCTGATTTTTGACGAACCAACGGCAGTGCTTACACCCCAGGAAATTCAGGACCTGATGCTCATCATGAAAAATCTGATCAGCGAAGGTAAATCCATCATCCTCATCACCCACAAACTGAAAGAAATCATGGCCGTGGCTGACCGCTGCACCGTCATCCGCAGGGGCAAGGTTGTCGGCACTGTAAAGGTGAGCGAAACCTCCCAGGGCGCCATGGCGGAAATGATGGTGGGCCGGACTGTCTCATTCACGGTAGACAAAAAAACCGCATCCTTCGGCGAACCGATCCTGACGGTAGAAAACTTAAGCGTCATAAACAGCCGCAAAGTGCTGGGTCTCTCAAAGGCCAGTTTTACTGTAAAAAAGGGAGAAATCCTCGGCATAGCAGGGGTCGACGGAAACGGCCAGAGTGAACTGGTAGAGGCCCTGACAGGCCTGTATCCCCTGTCTGAGGGGACCATCACTCTCGGCGGTGTAGATATCAGCCGGGCATCCATCCGCGAACGGATACACCGGGGCCTTGCCCATATCCCCGAGGACCGGCAAAGACGGGGTCTTGTCCTGGAGTACAGCCTGGAGGACAACCTGATTCTGGAAGTCTACGCCTCCCCCCCCTTCTCCCGCTGCGGATTCCTTGACCGGGAGGAAATCCGCGCAAACGCTGAAAAAATCATCAGTGAATTCGATGTTCGTGCCGGCCAGGGTGCACAAACCCCGGCACGGAGCCTTTCCGGGGGAAATCAGCAGAAGGCCATTGTCGGCAGGGAGATCAGCCATGATCCCGACCTCCTTTTAGCCGTACAGCCCACCCGGGGCCTGGACGTGGGATCCATAGAGTACATCCACCGGCGCCTCGTGGAACAGCGGGACAGCGGAAAGGCGGTCCTGTTGGTGTCCCTGGAACTCGATGAAATCCTCGACCTGGCCGACAGGATCGGGGTCCTCTATCACGGGGAACTGTCGGAAATTTACGACGCAAAGGTCCTGGATGAACATTCAGTAGGCCTTATGATGGCGGGAGTGCAGCAATGAAAGTAAAACTACCGAAAGAACTGACTGTCGCCTTCATTGCGGTCCTCTTAGGTCTCGCCGCAGGCTCGGTACTGATGGCTCTGACGGGGAACAATCCCTTTGAAGGGTTTTCCTATCTTTTCCGCGGCGGGCTCATGAGCCTTGAGCGCATCGGCAACACTCTGGCGACGGCCACCCCCCTCATTCTGACCGGTCTGTCGGTGGCCTTCGCTTTCAATACGGGGCTGTTCAACATAGGAGCCTCCGGCCAGCTGCTCTTCGGCGGCTTCTGTGCTACCGCCGTGGGCCTCACCCTGGTCCTCCCGAAACCCCTGATTCTCCCCCTGATGATGCTGGCCGCCATTCTCGGCGGCGGCCTGTGGGGGGTCATTCCCGGTTACCTCAAAGCCCGGTTCAATGTCCATGAGGTGGTGGCGACAATCATGATGAACTGGATCTCCTACTGGACGGTCTACTATGCCGTCCCCGCCTACTTCAAGGGGCAGTTTCTAGAAACCGAATCACGGAAGATTCCCGACTATGCCTCGCTTAAAGCCGGCTGGCTCACCGGCATCTTCGAGGGTTCCTACATCAACCTTGGTCTCATTGTTGCATTAGCCGCCGTTGCCGTCATCGCACTAATCCTCAGAAAAACCGTCCTTGGGTACGAGCTGAAAGCCGCCGGTTTCAACCGCGACGCCTCCCAATACGCGGGAATGAACGTTAACCGGAGCATTATTTTGTCCATGGCCATTTCCGGGGGCCTCGCAGGGCTCGGCGGCATGACCCTGTACACCGGTTACGCCACGAGCATCCAGATCGGGATACTCCCCAGCCAGGGTTTCGACGGCATCGCCGTGTCCCTTCTCGGGGCTAACACACCCCTGGGAGTCCTTTTCGCGGCGGTGTTTTTCGGCATACTCCATTCTGGAAAGGGCTTCATGAACGCCATGACCAACGTACCGCCCCAGATCGGCGACACCATCATCGCGACAATCATCTATTTCGCGGCAACGAGCGTCTTCATAGAGCGGGGCATCGACACTCTTTCAAAAAAACTCAAAACAGAAGGCATGAGCCTGAAGAACCTTCTGCCCAGGGCCCGTTTCCGGCCCAAGTCTGACGATGGCAGCGTCGATCACCAGTCTGCCGCTGAAACATCCGACGACGGAAAGGAGCGCTGATATGTGGACCATCATCGTACAGATTTTTCCCTATGCCATCGCCTTTACCGTACCCCTGCTGATCACCTCTCTGGGAGGGCTGTTCTCTGAGCGTTCAGGGGTTGTCAACATTGGTCTGGAAGGCCTCATGGTCATGGGCTCCTTCATCGCCGCCTACACCATCTCCGTCCTGTATCCGGTTTTGGGCGACAGCGCCGTCTGGGCAGGGCTTGCTCTCGCGATGATAGGCGGGGCCCTTTTCTCCCTCCTCCACGCCTTCGCGAGCATAAACCTGAACGCCGACCAGGTCATCAGCGGAACCGCCATCAACATGATTGCCGGCGCTATAACCGTGTATTTCGCCCGCACCATCACCGGCAGCGGCAATATCCACATCGTCAGCGGCCTCGGACGCTGGGACGTCCCGCTGCTCCACCGCATCCCTGTCATCGGCAGCCTCTTGTTCACCCAGACCTACGGAACTACCTGGCTGGTGCTGGCAATCCTGTTGTTGAGCTGGTACCTGATTTACAAAACACCCTTCGGACTGCGCCTGCGCTCCTGCGGCGAGCATCCCCACGCCGCCGATGCTGCAGGAATAAACGTGTTTGCAATACGCTATATCGGCGTCATGGTTTCCGGGGCATTCGCCGGTCTTGGCGGTGCGGTCATTCTGGTGACTTATTCGGGAGAATTCAACGGATCAGTCGCAGGACTGGGTTTCCTCGCCCTGGCATCCCTCATATTCGGCCAATGGAAGCCCCTGGGCATCCTGGGCGCGACCTTTTTCTTCGGTTTCGCATCTACCCTTGCCAACGTGTCCCAGGTCATTCCCGAACTCGCCCGCATTCCGGGCTTCATTCTGAAGGCTTTTCCCTATGTCGTCACCCTCGGGGCCCTCATCCTGTTCTCGAAATCATCCCAGGCTCCCCGGGCAGCGGGCCAGCCCTTCAGCCACGACAAGCGTTGAGAAACACGCAGCAAACAAAAAAACCGGCTTCAAACGCCGGTTTTTTTTGCCTGGTTCTTTTCCAGGAAGGTCTCGAACTCCTCTACGGGGATAGGCGGGCTGTAGTAATACCCCTGCTGTAAATCACAGTTGGCCGAATACAGGTACGTGCGCTGTTCATCGGTTTCCACGCCCTCGGCAATGACGGTGAATCCCAGATTGTGGGCCAGATTGACAATGCTGGACACAAGCACCGCGGCATCCTCGTCTTCGGGGATCGGCAGGATGAACGAACGGTCGATTTTCAGCGCCTGGGCGGGAAAACGGTTGAGGTACGCCAGGGATGAATACCCGGTACCGAAATCATCGATCATGATGGTGAACCCTTCTTCGGTAAGCTGCTCCATTTTCCGGCGTACATCATCGGGATTACTCATGGAACTGGATTCGGTGATTTCGACCTTCAGGTAATGGGGAGGGATGGAATACCGTTCGGTGTACATGGTGAAATAGGTCAGGAAGTTGGGGTCCGACAACAGGAAAGCGGTTATGTTGACGGACACGGGAACGACATCCAGCCCCCGGTCCAGCCACTCCCGGATCTGCATGCACACTTTCTGAATGACCCATTTTTCTATTTCCTTGATAAACCCGATTTCCTCGGCAATAGCCAGAAAATATCCCGGCGCGAGAATTCCCTTTTCGGGATGGAGCCACCGGATGAGGGCCTCGGCAGCCACGACGGAAACCGTGTCATCCATAATCGGCTGGTAATACAGGGTAAACTGTTCGTTTTCCAGGGCCCTCCGCAGGTCCCGGGACACTTCCAGCCGCTTCTCCAGCTCCCTGTCCAGGTAGGAATCGAAAAAATGATACTTGTTCCTGTGGCGTTTAGCTTCGTACATGGCCATGTCGGCATTTTTAATCAGCACATCCGCCTCGGTACCGTCCTTTGGAAACACGCTCACACCAATGCTCGCGGTCACCGTAATCTCCCTGTCCATCAGCGTGAACGGCGACGCGAGTGAATGGAGAATTTTCCGGGCGACATACCCCGCATCGGTCATGGTGGTTATGGTCCCGAGAATAACGGCGAACTCGTCACCCGCTATGCGGAAAATATCGTCAGAATCCCGTACCGAATCCTTAAGCCGCCTGGTTACCTCAATGAGGACCTCATCACCGGCGCCGTGACCAAGGGAATCATTTACATCCTTGAAATTATCCAGGTCAATGTACAGGAGGGCCCAGGTATCCATGAAACCCCGGCGGCGGCCCAGCTCTATGGCCCGTTCAATCCGTTCATAAAAGGATTTTCTGTTCGAGAGGGAGGTAAGCTCGTCGAAATAGGCCATGTACCGGAGCTTGTCCTCGGATGATTTCCTCGCCCGTATGTCCCGGATGAAAATAAGGTCCGAATCCACCCCGTAATACAGGATGACAGCATTGTTGATCTCCACAGCTATCCGGTCCCCGGACTTAGCCAGTAGTTCGGAGCCTGCTACCGGATGTTCACCATCCTGGTCGCCTTTATGCAATGCTATGTGGTCCCGCAGCCCCTGACGGAACTCGTCGGTAAAGAAGGAGGTATAGGTCTGGCCAAGAATCTCCTGGGTCGAATACCCCACCATATCCATGAATGAAGAGTTGCAGAACACGATCTTCTGGTCCTGAATCAGGACGATCCCGTCTTTTGCCCGGCGGATGATTTCCATGTAGTTTTTCCGGGAAATTTCCAGCTCCCTCGAAAGCCGGGTCGCTCCGTCATAGGCTTCCTTCAATTCGTCGTTTTTGACAAGGAGGTTCTTCTCTACCCTGGAAAAAAGCACGCTGGTAAGAAACAACAGGGTGACCGACAGCAGATACACGAAGTACAGGCGAAGCAGGGCGATAGGGGGCGGATTGAACCGGGATCCAAGAAGGCTTGTATAAACCAGCAGATTCAACGTAACCAGCACCCCAAGAAACACAAGGGAAAGGAGAATTCCCTGACGCGGGGTAAACAGGTAAAAAACCATCATCAGATATGGGAATACCCAGATCACCGAAAGCTCGCCGGCAGGGTTTTGAAAAACCAGGAAGGACAGAAACAGGGTCGTGGTACTGTAAATGAGGATTTTCAAAATGAGGGCAGGAACCGAACGGAGCTCGACAAATCCGTAAAACACCAGGGCGGTACCGACGATTGAGCCGAGGCTGCCGTTCAGGTAATTGCCCTGTACAAGGAGCAGAATGCTCAGGAACAGGAAAATTGCCCCGGAAGAAAAAAGAATCATCTTTACCATCCGGGAATATATGGGATTACCGTGTTTCAACGTGTCCGCATTGGTGTTATATGACTGGTCTATATCACGGAGTATAAACAAGCGCAGCAGTTCCTTTTCTCTCACATTATGTTCTTATCATCACGGAAACATCCGTATACCTACAGAATGTACCAGGACCGTTAAAAATACAAGGTTTTTTTGCTTCTTTTGGAGGGAGTGTCAGCGAAGAAGCCCCACTGCAAAGGCGGAAAGATAAAAAAGGTCTGACACACTCTGGGTACTGGGGGTTTGATCATCAACAGTAACGGAGACAGTAAGGTTCTGTTCCCGGTGGATACGGTAAGGTTCGTTCCCGGCGGTAAACAGGTCACGGGTCAGGGCGAGCTCAGTGGCGGAGACCACCTCTTTGACCACGGCGTAGGGGTAATCGCTGTCGGCGAGGAAAACGCTGTCTCCCTCCCTTACCGCGGCGGTAAAGGATGCCTGATCATCGCGGAGGCCCTGATTCACATAGGAAGTGGCGGTACCTGTCAGAAAAGGGGTGAACACAAGGGCCTCATCTGCTTCCGCCGTCACCATGACCCGGCTGATCCCCTGGTCCGGTACATAAATATCAAGGGTCCAGGGAAGAGGGACCTCCTCGAGTATTACCGTATCACCGGAGGATTCTGTATAGTGTATTTCACAGCCGTCAACGGTGCCGTCTACCAAATACGATACACCAAAGCGGGTGTGGACATCACGGATACCTCCCTGGCAGCCGGGAAAAAAGCACAGAAGAAACAGGGGCACCAACGCGAAAGGAAATACTGCAATGCGGTTTTTTTTCATTTTTTGAAATACCCTGTGTATAACTATAATGTGGAGGAAACCAAAAGTGGAGGGCTTTTTGGATGAATCTCCTTATTGTACTTCCCCCCTCGAAATAACCGGTTTTCCGGGATATACTTATGGAACATGAAACACTATCCGGTTCTGCTTTTCATCACCTCAATACTGGCCCTCAGCGCCTCCTGCGAATACGACAATCCCCTGGCAGTCTATATGGATGTAGATTTCATTGCGGACAGCAGTCTGGAAGACTGGACCCCCGGCGGCACGGATGCAGGTTTTGCCCAGGTAACGGCCCCGGAAGCGGGAGACATTTCGGCCCTGCCCACAGGGGCAGAGGTTTTCCGCCTTGAGCTTGACAACCTCGCCGGAAACGGGGACTTTGAGGACGGTTCAACAGTCGGATGGGTGAATACCGGAACAATTGGCAACTATACGGGAGTACCGGTTACAAGCGGGGCGGCCCTGCGTTATGTCATGGCGACCAGTACCGAAGACGCGGTCTTCGATCTGGATGTGAGTTCCGGGTCTTCCTACTACCTGCTCTTTGATTTCATTGTGAGCGCTTCAGGCGGCACCGGCAAGTACGATTTTTCCATCTACGATACCGCGGCAAGCTCGGAAACAGTCTCGGTTGACGGCGCGGACATCGCCGACGGAACCGCATTCACCAACGAGTGGCTGTCGTTTACCAGCGGATCGGGAAACGAGGAATTTGTCATACGCGGCACGGAACAGGAAGGCTACCTGGACAACCTCCGGTTAGTCCGCATTGATCCCGGCCAGGAAATTTCCTTTGAGGTTCCCTACATGCGGAACGCTGACGACGAGCTTCCCTTGTTAAACGCGGTTTACACCTTCAGTATCTGGGTTAAGAATGAAGACTCCGCTTACCTGACCCCGACAGTGCGCAACCGCTTTCCGGCCCGCGGACTCACCCTCGCCATGGAGGGTATTGCGGATAACGGCTGTTCCGGCCAGGCGACGGTATTCGTAACAGAAGAAGAACTCACCGATGTGTGGACCGAATTCAGTGTGCACGGCAGCATGGGCATCGCGGTCCAGGAAGCTCCCGCCGCGGTAACCGATCCCTACCCTCCGGTCATCCGCCTGAGAATCACTCCAAGGGACGAAAGCGCCGCGCCCGGGTACTACGACATCGGCTCAATCCTGATCGCAGCCCCCTCCCTGGTCATCTCCAGCAGCCGCAATTAAGGTACCGCGCTGCACGCCGTCTTACTCATCAAGGAGTTCGGCGGTCTGTGCCTTCTGGTGCTCCTTGAATTCGATAATACTGGCCTTAATATGGCTGACCAGAAAGGGCAGCAAAAAACCCTGAATATACATGTAGCGTTCCCGCTCTTTCTGCCCCTGCTGAAACTGCATGGTCAGCTGCATTTCCCGTTCCTTTATGTAGGAAGCAAAATTTGTGTACGCCGGGGCACCGCTGTCTTCGTTGCGGGCAATCTGTCGTGACAGGTCGCTCATGCGGTCTATGAGGCGGAACAGGGTGAACAGGGGGACCTTTTTCTGGATGTACCGGCGGATATGATCCACTTCACCGTCAAACCGCTCCAGAAGTTTGCGGTAGGCCTTGGGGTAGATTTTTATAAGAAGATCCAGCTTCCGGATATGCACTCCGATTTCCGTAAAAAGGTCCTCGATGGCGTTCACTACGTGGCGGTTTCCCCGGTGATAGGTGAGCAGGCTCACGATTTCGTCGCCGTCGTCGTCGGGATGCTCAAGGAGCAGGGCTACCTGCTCGCGGATGATCTCCGGCAACAGGGGGTTTGTCTGGACCGCGTAGGAGTCGAAGGTGACATTGTTTTTGTCCTGAAGAATGACTGTTTTGCCCAAAAACAGTTCATCACGCCGGATATGCTGGTACAGTCCGCCGTTTACCCTGGCGGCTTCGACAAACTCGGTAAAATATTCCTGGGCGATACCGCTTTTCTCTATCAGCTTATAGAGGCTCTGGGAAATGCGCAGCCCGTCCACCGGGGCCGTGGACTCCATGCGGCGCGCCTCTATCACCGGTTCCCCGATAATGTCCCACTGTCGGGCGTCCTCCGGACCGAAATTGCCGATACAGACATCTCCCATGCAGGCACCGATACGGATTTTCACCTGGAACATGGCGTTGATGCTGGAAACCATGGAAAGGTTTTCCCTGAGGTTCTTGATGATGGAAAAGGCCCTGCGGATGGAGCGCCGCGCCTGGGATGAGTCGTAGTTTTTCAGAAAGTCCGCGTCGGCATCGTTGAACTGGCGGCAGGTCTTCTGGACTTCTATACAGGTGTACAGCAGCTTTCTGGCTATCGTAACCTGGGCGGTCTTGTCGTCAAGACCGTCCAGGAGAGGGTCTATGTTGCCGCCGAAATGGAACATCATGCTGTCGCCGGAAATCTTGTTCAGGTAGCCGCCGTGGCGCTTCAGAACCGAATGGAAAGCGGTATACAGCCCGTTCAGGAAGGCCTGGTTTTCTCTGGCGCTGAGCCAGGAGGAAATATAGGAATAATTGACGATATCCACAAAGCCGACGCCGATGGGAGCCTCAACCGGTTCTTCGGGGATTTTCCCGTGCTTGACAATGGCCTCTTCGAGCTGCTTGTTCAGGTAATACCGGGCCACGTCGGTTTTCAATTGTTCGGTAGAGACATCCCGGCCGGTACCGCTGTCCTCCTGAGTTCCGGCAGAGGATTCGGACATCACCCGTTCGTCGATACCGCTTTCAGAGAACATATCCGGCGAGTCGCCGAAAAAATCCTGTAAATCTACTTCTGCAATTTCTTTTTCATCCATTTTTTATACAAACACCGAAAAAAATTATTGGTTTAGTCACACAATAGACCAAAGCCGCCTGATTACAAGGCGGCCGGTCTTTACACGTTATACTATATTTTCAGCTATCGCACCACCATTACCTTCCGATATTCATCTACCCCCGGCGCTACAATGCGGATGAAGTAGATGCCCCGGGCCACAATGCGGCCGCCGCGGTTTCTGCCGTCCCAGGAGGCGGTATATTCTCCCGCGCCCTGGGGGCCCCTTTGGATCACATCGATCACGTCGCCGTCGAGGCCGAACACGGTTATGGTGACCATGCCGCCCTTGGCGAGTACGTACTGCAGCAGGGCCGTTTCGTCCTGCTCGGGGTTAATGACATTGTTCAGGATCGTGGCTCCGCCCGTCTGCCTGCGCAGGTCCTCTATGGCGAAACTCCATGGCGCCACCGTTCTTGGGTCCTGGGGATCGAGAAGCCGCGCGCAGTACAGATTGCCCAGTCGCATGATGAACTCGACGTCCCTTCCGACCCTCACCTCCCGGTCGTCGCCGGGTATGACAAAATTCCTCAACGGTCCGTCTACCGCCGTCGGTATCAGGGTCCTGGCGCCGTTATTCCGCCCGGTGTTGAACTCAGGAATCACGATCGGCAGCCAGAATCCGTTGGCGGTCATGAGGGACGAGGGAACGTCCACATCGTACAAAAGGCTTACCGGCGCATTCAGAGCAGGAGAAGGCTGGGCGGGGCCGATGGGCACAATGGAAGCCTGCAGGGTAATATCCGTATCCATCAGCCTGCCGGATCCGTCAAAATCAAAAAGGGCAGGCGTCCTTGCATTGGGATTGAGGGGATCGGTGTCGTTATGCAGGGCGTCGGCGGCCCAGACAGGCTCGATAACGCCCAGACCGATGTTGGTCAGGGGCTGGACCGTGGCCGCCGGCATCCGGTTAGACGCCCTGTCGGTTATGAAGAATGGGGCCGCCGCAGGCCTCAGTTCATACTCAAGGACATCCGCCGGGTTCAGGGCCCTGTCCAGGTCCAGATACACGTCCTTGGCGCCGCCGAGGATATTCTGGATGATCCGTACTCCCGTTACATTCAACGCCGTTCCTGTTCCGGTAATGCGGAAGTAATCCTCGCTGACCGGTTCCTGAGCGCCGGCGCCAGAATCGAACCCGAGGACCGGCTCGGTGAACTTGACGAATATTTTTGTGTCCCCTACCGAAGCGAGGGTGTACTGAAAGCCCGGTTCGGTCCTTTCGATACACAGAATCTGATTCGCAGAAACAAGGAGGTTTCCGGCAAGGTCGGTTACAAAGCCTGTGGCCGGATCATAGCTTAAATGTAGTTCTTCGATGCTTTCAAACTCACCGTCGGTCATGGTGAGGGCAAAATAGGTATCGTTGGCCACGGTAATGGCGGCCTGGGGCGGCGGATTGAACAGGTTATTGTCAACATTGGTCTCAAACCCGGTAAAAAACCCGGCCGCAGGTGTCTCTGTGATCCGTGAAACGGCAAAACCGGAAACCCCGTTAAATGAGGTATCCCGTATCCCGGTAAAACCGGGAACAGGCGGCAGTGCCGGATTTTCCGGGTGGTCATCGGAGTTAGTCCATGAATCGGAAGAAGGATTATCCACAATATGGATCTCCAGGCGGTCCAGGTAGGTGCTGGAATTAAGGTCCAGACTAACCAGTTCGTAATATCCGCTGTCAACGCCGCCGGGAAGAAAACGGGCGAAATCGGGAGCTTCGGTATCCCAGGGGACAGCCCCCGGGGTAATGCCGGTGGAGACTGAAGGGTCTACCTGCAGTCCGGGCGCGTCGGTTACGGCGGTATCGGCATACGGCACCGCTGTTTCTCCCACAGGTGAGGCAATTGAAACAAGATACCCAGGCCATGCCCTGGCAGGAGGGGCTCCGCCGCTGGTAAAACCAGCGACATACACCCGCACGCCGTGGGTATTGCCACCGGTAAAGGCGGTATTCCGTGCAAGGCTGTTGGGAGCGATACTGTCCCGGGAATCGCTTTCAAAGGTCCCGGGGTACTCGAAAAGCCTTTCCACAATGACGTCGGCGCCCGACTGGTACATATCCCAACCGGAGAGGGAAAGAGCGGTTACTGAACGGATGTTTTCCGCGTTTGTACCCGGAGGAAGTGTCCCTACGGTCACCGGCTCGGAGTAGTGCAGGTCAAAATAGTTGTGGGCATCCCCGGTGGTCATGGCGGCAGTGTTGACGTGGTCCTCCCGTCCGGCAATCAGTTCCACTAACACAGGACGGCAGTAGTCAGTGGTACCGGTGTAGCGGGTTGCGGGATTCAAGGCGCCTGCAACATCAAGACCGTAGTTGGTGTTCATGGTTTTCCCGTCAGCGGCCATGAGAACGCCTTTGAGGATGGTAAGGTCCGCGGCATAGGTCTGGTGGACACCGGCCCTGTCGGTACTAATGGCAGCACCGGCGCCGGTACCTAACGCGTCGGTGTTCCATGTGCCCAGGGTGGTTTGCAGATAGATGACACTCAGATCTCCCTCGTCGTCCGTACTGTCGGTGCAGGCCTCATCTATAAATGCCCCGTCAAAACGCAGGGCGCCGGAACCGGCCCATATTGAGCCGTCGCCGTAGGCAAGGGCGGCAAGGGCGGCGGTGATTTCATTATTGGAGTTTTCCACCGGTATGGTGAACTCCACGCGGAGCACATTGTCGGAAACGGTCCGTGCATTGGCGATCCCGGGGCGGGCGAACTGGCAGCGTTCATTATTTCCGCCGCCGTCGGTCGCCTCGGCCGCGTTCAGATACCCCGCAGGGCCGGTCTGACAGTTCTGGAGGGTCATGTTCACGACGAACGCGTACCTGCCGCCGAAAGGATTCCCCGTGGAAAGACCGGCAACTGATGCGTTATCCGGAATGTTCAGGGCCCAGTTTCCGCCAGCCGGCATGTCCGCACCGTTGTTGTAGAAGTTGCCGCTGACATTGATGGTTGAACCGGTGAGGTCTGGAAAGGCGGCGTTGGTGTTCCCGACGCCGGGGTTGGCAATGAGGAGTGACGCCGCGCCGGGATAGGCGAACTCTGTTGCGAAGGTGCGCTGAGTGTCGTCGGTCTGGTAGG
>JAFGQL010000054.1 GCA_016935695.1 Spirochaetales bacterium | reverse complement strand
TCAGCTTTCCTTCTCTTCGTTTGTCTGGATGCGGACCCGGCCGATAACCCGCTGATCTCCATCGAGAACCGTAAAGAGAACAGGGCCTTCCTGGTATTCGGTTCCCACTGGCGGTATGACTCCCATCTTTTCGCACAGGTACCCTCCCAGGGTTTCGTTGTTGTTCTTTGTGAGTTTGATGTCGGTTGCATGTGCGAAATGCTCAAGATCGGTGTCCCCCGAGGCAATGAAAGCCCCGTCATCCAGGCGTATGATAGGTTCTTTCTCTGTATGGACATTCCCGGGGATGGCGCCGATGATCTCCGAGGCGATTTCCTGATGGGTCATCAGACCGCTGATGGCCCCGAACTCGTCGGTAAGAAACACCACGTCCAGCCCGTTTTCCACCATGGCATCAAGCAGGTCCGGAAGGGGTTTGACTTCCGGGTAAAAAGCCGGGGGTTTGAGAATATCGGCGGCACTTTCTTTGCCGGGAAGGGCAAAATCCTGGGTATCGATATACCCGACAATGTTGTCGGTCCGTTTCGCGTACACAGGAAAGTAGCGCTGCCCCGTTTGTCCCGAAGCCCTTATAATTTCCATGGCTTTGGTGTTCACATGAAAGACGGGATACTTATGAATGGGAATCATGGCCTCGATGGCGAGGGTTTCCGCAAAATCAAGAATGTCGTCAATGGTGCGGTAATCATCATACCCGAATCCCGCTTCCCTGCTGGAGAGGTGCATAAGCTGGCGGAAATCGTCCCGTGAGCGCGGCATCTTGTCTCCGCTCCCTTTCTGGCCGAAAAAAAACATCAATACCGTCACTACTGCGTTAAACAGAAAGGAAAAAGGCAGAAACAGATAGTAAAAAACCCGGAGGATCACCGACAGCCGGACGGTAACCGTATCGGCATAGCGTCTGAAAAAAGTTTTCGGGAGGATCTCCCCGAACAGCAGCAACAGGACGGTAAGGACCAGGCTCCCTGCCGCAGCAGCTGCAATGGAATAGGTCTGCCGCAGGTAATTGGTAAGAACGATAGCGCTGGTGATGTTGGCGATATTGTTCCCGATCAGGACCGTACCCAAAAGCCGTTCGGGCTTGCTTATCAGAAAATCCACGGTCCGCGCCCAATAACGCCCTTCCTGTTTTTTTGAGTATATCTTCAGTTTATCCGCCGACAACAATCCTGTTTCCATACCGGAAAAGAAGGAAGAAAAACCGAGACATAGAAGTTCAATAACCAAAAGGCTGATCATTCGTCTCCTTTAACCTCTACCTTTAAACCGGTGATCTTGTTGCCGTCCATCTCGGTCACCCGCAGAATGAGATTGCGGTATTCCACGGTGTTTCCTGTATCGGGAATGTCGTCGTAGAGTTCAAGAAAGAAACCTGCCACTGTCTCGGCGTCGGTATCTTCGACAGCTCCATAGAGATCAGCGAATTCCTCCATGGGCATGGATCCAGGCACTATCGCATCATCGGCGGTGTTGTTCTCAAACTGCTCCTTGTAGGGAGCATAGAACGCTTTAAGGACGTCTTCTATGATATTCCGGAACCAGACAACCCCGGCGGTACCGCCGTACTCATCTACCAACAGCACAATGTCGCTACCCGTTTCCCGCAGCTCGGTTATCAGGGTGGGCAGGTTTTTGGAATCGGGGACCGTGTGAAACTGCTGGGCAAGCCCACCAACAGACTGATCAAGGCTGCCCCCTCCGTATTTGCATGTAAGCAGGGCTGGAAGGGACACCCAGCCGTACAGATGATCGTTGTCTTCCTTGTACAAAAGCACCGACGAGTTCACCACGTAACAGCTGTCTTCGGCAATCACCTTTAACACCTCGCCGATCTTCATGTCCCAGGACAGGGTTTTCAGCTCGCTGCGGGGAATCATGATGCTGGCTGCCGTCTTTTCCTTGAAGGTTATGTAGGACTTGAACAGCCGGTACTCCGACTGTTTGAGTATCTGCTGCTGTAACCCGAGTTCCGCAGTGGATAACACCACGGCATGTTTGTGGTCGGTATTGCGTCCCAGTTCCCGGGGCAGCATTCCCAGAAACACCCTGGTAAAACCGGTAAGTACTTTCCGAACAGGCGAAAGCACCGCGTGAAGGTAGTACAAGGGGAATGATGCCATCCGGGTAAAGGCCTTTGAATGAAGGACCGCTATCCGTTTCGGCGTCAGCTCGCCTGCAAGAACCAGGAGCACTGTCATTGCGGCAATGGAAAAGACCTCTCCCCGTGAGCCGAACAAGCGGCTTCCGATAATCTCGCCAATGCTCGATGCAAACACATTGACCACCATGTTTCCCGTGAGGATGGTGATCAAAAGCTGTTCCTGATGGTCCAGGATGAATTTAATGACGGCCTTTCTTTTTTTGGCCCTGGTTTTCAAAAGGCTGTTGCGCTCCAGACGGTTCAGGGAAAAGACCGACGTCTCGCTTCCGGAAAAAAAGAAAGAAAGAGACAAAAGGATAACAAGGAGAATTAAATACAGAAGTAAGGGGTCATCGTCCATATATGTTGATAGCTAAGACCCTATTCGAAACCGACAAAATATGCAAGGTTCCCCCTCAAAGCGGCGGGGGAACCTCCTCCGGCCGGATTTTTACGGTACACAGTATCATTCAGTCCTGACAGCCCCCGGCTTTCCAACCCCGGCAGGATCCATGGCCGCTGCATCATCATCCACCTTAAGACGGAGATCCTCAAGGATCTTGTTCTGGTTCCGGTGGATAAACCGGTGTTTGAGATGAAGGAAAGTGGGAACCACTACAAGGGTCATGACGGTTGCAAAACTCAGGCCGTAAATCATTGCCCAGGCAAAGGCTTTCCAGAATTCGGATTGTTCGGAACCCACCTGGACGGAAAAGGAATGGATGTCAAAGCTGACGCCCATGGCCATGGGAATCATTCCCAGGACTGTGGTGACGGCAGTCAACAATACCGGCCGCAGGCGTACTTTGCCGGATTCGATCACTGCCTTCTGCCAGGGTATGCCATCCTTGATTAACTTGTTGGTATAATCAACAAGAACAATACAGTTATTCACCGCCACCCCTGCAAGGGCGATACATCCTATTCCCGACATTATGACTACAAAGGTCTGCCCGGTAAGGGCGTAGCCCCAGAATACACCGCCCATGGAAAGGAATACCCCGAAAATGATGATGGCAGGGTCACTGAAGGAACCAAACTGGGCGATCAACACGATCATGATCAGGAATAATGCCACAATGAAGGCCTGGATGAGAAACCGTGTGGACTCGTCCTGCACCTGGCCGCCTTCCCCTTTCCCTACACGGTACCCTGCCGGTATATCCATCGCTTTTATCTTCCTGTCTATATCCGCAAGGATATCGCTTTTATTGTTCACTTCGCCTTTGAAGTCCGCCCAGACTTCCACCCCCCTGGTCAGGTCCTGACGCTTGATAACCCCGGCAGATGATTGATAACTGACTGCTGCAAGGGAACTCAAAGGAACCGCAGTCCCGTCCTTTCCCTCAACGGTGAGGCTGTTCAGGCTCAGAACGGAATTCCGGTATTCTTTTGCATACCGTACGTGAATATCGTATTCCTTCCCGCCGTAGCGGAATGTTCCCGCCATCGAGCCCTCAAATGCATTGCGGACGGCACTTGCGATCTGCACGGTGGATACCCCGAACCAGGCGGCCTTTTTCCTGTCGACGGTCACCGCCAGT
>JAFGQL010000053.1 GCA_016935695.1 Spirochaetales bacterium | reverse complement strand
GATTTCTTTTTCTTTTTCATTTTGTACAATTGGGCATCTGCTTCTTCCAAAAGCTCATCCAGTGTGAATTTCGAATCCGGCTTATATGGGGCGGCCCCGGTGGACACAGACAAGGTAAACTCCTGTTTGCCTGTCTGATTATAGGCATGGATCGCGTTTTCCATTCTTTTTAATATTGTGTCGTATTCATCAATGGTACAATCTATAGCCAGGACGGTAAACTCATCCCCCCCGAGTCTTCCAATGATATCCGTATTCCGGAACACCGATACCAGAATATCGGCAAAGGCTTTTATCGCGATGTCTCCGCTGGCATGGCCGAAATTGTCATTTATGTGTTTCAGTCCGTCCAGGTCCAGAAACACAAGCAGGACATCATTTTCCCTGCGGTGGATCAAATTGACCTGCTGGTTTGCCACGGTCATAAATCCACGGCGGTTATACAACCCTGTAAGCTCATCCATAACGGCAAGCCGCTCGAGCTTTTCCCGGGCAATACTTACATTATTAAGGGCTATTTCAAGTTCTCGCTGGCGGTTGGCTAATTCCCTTGTCCGAGCCTCCACTTCCTTTTCCAGCCTGCCGGCGTATTGCCGCACATCTTCCAAAAGCCGCGCGCCTTTCATGGCTCCGGACAGATGGTCCCGAATGACCTCCAGAACGGATAAATTCTTTGACCCCTTGTCTGAAACAAAAAAACCGATATTCTCATCCCGGTAAAAGAGGGGTAAGACAAACTTCTGGAATGGCCGTGAAAATGATTCAATTTTTGTTTCAACCAGATGATGTGTGGGAAATTTATTGCCCGTTTGCCAATTGGTGCTGTAAAACACCAGGGAGTTTTTAGCATCCACATATTTTGCTATCATGAACTCATGAATATCCAGTATATTCAGACTCTCATCCAGAACGCTGCGTATTTCATGTTCCTCAAAAGTACCAATTATATTCCGGGTCATGATGTTCAAGACTGAATTTAATTCATCCATTTCACTCAAGCTCATACCAAAGCTATGATCAGACTCCGTTTGCTGTTCGCTCAGCTTTACCGGCGGGCACCCGCAGGACTGGCGCACTACTAATTGCGAGGGTAGACGGATATCGGCGCATGGTTCTCCGCCGCTCATAATTTTCCTGGCGAATTCCGCCAGGCAGGTATACCCAAGCTGTTCTGCCGGCTGATTCACGGTGGTAAGAGCAGGTTTGTGACTTCTGGCACTGGCGAGATCATCAAACCCGCCGATGCTTATATCTTCCGGTATCCGGTATCCTCTTTTTTGCAGTTCCTTCATTGCATATAACGCCATGTGATCATTGGCGCCGACCAGAGCATCCATTTCAATCTTTCTTGCATCAAGAAACTCTTCTACCGCCAGAATGCCGCGTTCGCGCAGGAAATTACCGTTATAGACATATCTATCATCAAATTCCAGACCGTTTTCTTTCAGGGCATCTTTATAGGCCTGAAATCTTTCATCTGCTTCGTATACACCAGGTGTGCCGCTGATAAAGGCAATTTTCTTTCTACCATGTACTTTGATGATGTGATCAACAAGTGAGTACATGCCGGCTTTGTTATCTATGTTGAAGCTCATATCCCGGGGAGCTTCAATGCCGATATGCGCCGTGGGTATTGTGCCGTACATTTTGATGAAATCAAGAAATCTGTCTACGCCAATATAGTTAGATATCGAGGATGAGATATAGATGATCCCCTGAAAGTCATCCGGGTTGATGATGGTGAACAGTCGGTTCCGCATTCCCGTATTAAGCACGGGACTTTCCAATGCCCCGACGCCGAATGCGACAATAGAAATACCGAGTTCTTCCGAGGCCTTTAACACTCCCTTGCAAATACTGGCGGTATACTCGTTATGAAAATCATTCAGTAAAAAAGCAAGACAAATATCCTGGGGTGCTTTCATACACATATTCTAATCAATTTAGCTGTGTAAGTTCAAACAAGAGCGCAGTCATCAGCTATCATGTATTTTGCCGTCTGTACTTCAGACACATTTCCCAGAAATGTTCAACAGCCAATGTTCGGTACCGAACAGACATCAAGTGTCAAATTCCTTATGTTAACAATATTGATGAGTACAGGAGGAAGTTATGCCATTGATAGAGTTACTGGTTGTATTGATTGTCCTGGGGGTAGCACTGTGGTTAATCAACAGTTATGTTCCGATGCAGGCGAATATTAAAACGATCGTGAATGTAGTGGTTGTCATTGTGGCTGTTTTGTTAGTACTGAGCGCTTTCGGTATCATAGGATCACCCTGGCGGTTCCGGATAGGAAGATAGCAAAAAACTGTTCTGACGGAGGCTTTACATGCATAAGATCAAATTAGGGCTCATTGTTGGGCTAAGCCTGTGCCTTATATTGGTAGCCGTGCAAAACACAGCCTCTGTCCAGGCCAGTTTTCTGTGGTTTACCGGCGAAGCGCCGATCATCCTTCTTCTTGTCATGGCCGCAGGCGGAGGTTTTATCCTCGGAGTGCTTGTGGCGCTTGCAAACCTGCATAAACAAAACAGAAAAACTACGCCAAGAGAATAGACGCATACCTTACACGTTAAAGACCCGTCACAAAAACTCAGGTGGGGGGAAAGACTTATATCTCCATTACATCCGGTAAAAGCCGTTTGAACTCTGCTCTTACCACTTCATAGCATTCGCATACCCTTGCCTCGAGCCCCGGTCTGTCCAGAACGGTAATACGCCCGCGATGATAATCTATCAATCCCGCCTTCTGCAGCTTTCCTGCTGCTTCAGTTACGCCTTCCCGCCGGACACCGAGCATGTTGGCGATAAGCTCCTGTGTCATGCTCAATTCATTTGACGGCAGGCGGTCCAGACTAAGCAACAGCCAACGGCACAATTGCTGATCCACAGTGTGATGCCTGTTACAGACTGCGGTCTGTGCCATCTGGGTAAGAAGCGCAAGAGTGTAACGTAAAAGAAGGTGCTGTACCGCACCCGATCTGTTAAACTCCTGTGTCAATATCCGTCCTTTGAGTCGGTAAGCATTTCCGGCGCTTTGCACAACTGCACGATTCGGCATTGTTTGCCCGCCAAGAAATAATGCGATCCCTACCACACCTTCTTTACCTACCACCGCAATCTCCGCGGAAGCCCCATCCTCCATTACATATAAAAGCGACACTATGGCGTCGGTAGGAAAATACACCCACTCAAGTGTGCCTCCCGACTCGTATAACACATCACCTAATGGCAAGCGTACGAGTTCCAGATGAGGCGAAAGGCGCATAAAATCTGACTCTTTTAATACAGCAAGAAGGTTATTATCACCAGGCCGGGGGGAGTTTTCTTGGTTCTTGTCATACATTTTTTTCTCCTGCTATATATATAACAATTGAAGTTATATGCGTCAATCTAACACCCACACGGTTAATCTTTACTTGTTAAAAACAGCTCTGTACGCCAGCGAACAGACAACGATCCCTTAAGAGCGTTACGTTTACATCATCTTTGATACAGGAGAGAAAAATATGAAAAGAGTATTTGGTCTAGTAGCGTTGATGATGATTATTCCGGCAATGGCTTTCGCACAGCTAAGCGCCGGGCCGGCGGTGTTCCTGAAGTCGCCTGTTTTATTAGGGCAGAAAATTGATGTCGATGAGGTGAATGTACAGCAATTCAGCTTTGGCGGTGATGTGCGGTTCAGGATAGGCTGGTTCCAGGCAGAAGGATTGCTTCTCTATTCCTCCGGGGAGATAGACAGCCTGGATATGTTTCTTGATGCGGGAGTAGCTCTGGACGTTGCCATCATGACACTGTCACTTGGCGCAGGCCCGAATTTCACCACTAACTTTGGCGAGAGCCGGGCACTGCAGGCGGGACTTAACGCAAAAATAGGAGCAGATGTCCACCTAGGCATGATTTCTGTCGGCCTTTCTTACATCATGGCACTGGACATAGACGAAAACATCATAAGTATAGAAAGGAGTTCCGGGTTGCTTGGCGCCCAGGTTCTTGTTCAACTGTAATCTAAAAAAATATTATTGTCCCCCTTCGTGGGAAGGGGGAACATCTATGGAGGCAGAACATGAATGGAATAAAAATATTGGCAATTGTCCTGATTGTGGCTGGTATCGCAGCACTGATATATGGAGGTTTTACCTATACCAGTCAAACACATCGCACGGAGATCGGGCCGCTGGAACTTGCCATTAAAGAAAAGAATACGGTTAGTATTCCAATATGGGCGGGAGTAGGTGCAATTATTGTTGGCGCTGGTATGTTATTTATACGGAAAAAAACATGACTACCATAAGCAGACATCAGTGGGTTGGCATATACAAAAGCTATTCTCTCCATCAGGACAGAACGGCATGGAACACAGGTAAGGAGGAAGATTATGGGTCTTATTAGCATACTGGTTGCAGTAATTCTGGTAATTGTAATTATTGCAATAGTTTGACGGCGTAACCGCAACACACATGAGTCTCACAGTTGTATAAAGAAAAGTGCACCCCTGCAAGATGCAATAAACAGGACAAGAAGGGTGCACTTTTCGGATGGAACGCAATAGTTTCATCCAGATACAGTACAGGCGGTGTTACAGGGTAAAACACAATTTCGTGCATTGCCATTTCCCGGACAATACAAAACAGGTTGTGTACGCATAATTACTGGCACCAGACTGTAAATAAGGATTAATGAAGAATGAAAGACGATAGCATACGGAAGAATGAAAACGAGAAAGAAGTAAGCTGGGATGCGAGAATGAATGCCATAGAGAAGCTCTGGCGGGCTAAAATGGCAGAAAACCGGCTGGAATACAAGGATTTTTTTTCACAGGTAAAACAGAACCGTCTAAAATCGGCAGAATTACACAAAAATTGACTGTGTATGCCTGAACAGCTGTCCGAGTCCAGGCACGTTTCAGTCTTTCACCTGTACGCAGGGAAATGGCTAAACAGCCAGGCTTGCACCGGCTATCCCGCGTATATCCGGTGCAAGTAAGAAGAAATGGGCAGTATGGCGCAGCGCGAAAAAAGCTGTCAAAATGACTGCCGCACTTCTCAAGGAACCGCTTGTGTTTGTTTTACCCTAAGCAATGTACGTATAAAAGATTTTTACTGATAAGCAAGTACATGCAAACCATGGGGATCAAGATCCTCACGACCGATTCCAATAAACCGGACAAACTTTGCAGGATGTAGGGAGTCGAACATGAGAAATTCCTTTTTGCCGTTTCCACTTGGAATGTTGCATTCACAGGCGGCAATCCACTCATTTCCGTCTATTGAAGTTGCCAGAGTGAAGTCGAGATCCTTATCTTTTAATGACACCCCACCAATGCTTTTCAGCAAGACAGGGGAAGCGAAAGAAAGGGTGAGAATGCTTGCCCCATCCTTGCTTTTTCCGAAGACGGTTGAAGAAGGTTTCACCTCTGATAATGTCATGCCGGAAGCGTCGGCAGCATAATGACCGAAATACAGCTCACTTTCAAAATCGTCCAGATCATCGATGAGCTGCATGGTAGATATATACCGGTCTGACCGTCCGACCGAGGTCCAGCCTTCCAGATACAGGCCCATCCTGTCGCCGGCAGCGTGGATGTTTTCTGTAATCGTCTCGTAATCCTTCAGGAATTGGCGGTACACCACGATGGTTTCCCCTGGAGACGGACCGGATGGAGTTCCTTTTGTAACCCTAAGCTGAAAGGCGTACAGCGCATCCGGATACGTGGAGAGGTCCTCCCGCTTGGGGAGGTAAGAAACCTTCAGGACGTCCCCTTCTACCCAGGAAAGATCGCGCAGGGGTTTCAGTGCGTGTTTTCCTGTCTGGTCCGTCTTGGCAACTGCGCCCTTCTGTACGGAAAGGGATTCATCGGGTTCCGGCATTTTCACCACATGCCAGTCATTCTGGCTTGTGTACTGGTTAAAGGCAGAACCGTATATTTCCCAGATGACCACCGCAGGTTCTTTCCCCTGCCCGGCAATAGTGCGCATATACCAGGAAGGCGGCTTCGCCGCAGCAGCATTCTGGGACATGGCGTAGGGGATGACACGGGTGTGATAGGCAAGGTGGGCATAAATACCCGAGGAAGTCTCGGCCAGATGGGGGATGAAACTGTCTCCCATAATAGCCACCGGAGAGTCCTCAAAAGAAAAGACTGGATCAATGACATCCCCGTTATAGGTGATCCGCACGGTTTCATACTGTGTACCCAGGCCCATTCTGGATCTGATATAACCTGCATCAAGTCTGTCCCAGTGAGGGATCAGGGCCGGCATGCTCACGGAAATGGGGGAACGCTTGAGCTTCTGAGGATCAATATAGTACTTCTCATCAAAGGAAAACCGCTCAAACCGCTGCCCCAGCTCCATGCCCACGATATCAAGCCCCGCCTGCCCCCAGTGATGGTCAATGTAATTCAATGTCGTGTTGTCACCGGAATAGGCCTTGTACAGGTCCAGAAGGTCCAGCACTTCCACGTCGTGTTCCAGGAGTTTCACGATCATATGGGCCCAGGGATGCCAGATCACTTCTTCCAGATCAATATCGTTATGGAGCTGATGTGCGTACACCTGGGAAGAATTGGGAACAGGAACAACAATAAGCTGCACACCCCGTTTTTTCAGCTGTCTATCAAAGGATATGATGGCGGTAATGGCGTCGCTCATTTTTGAACCGAAGCGCGGCGAAACCTCTTCATACACGTAGTTTTCAGGGTCCGGAGGCGTGAAATTCTGGCGCGGAACATGATGAACGTCCTGGAGCCGGAACAGATGTTTTGAGGCATTGGTGCCGAGGGCCCCTTCGGTACCGCCGACCACCTCTTTCACCAGCTGTTCATCCGCCATGTAATTAAGACGTTCCCTGGCAATCATCAGATCCCGTTCTAAGAACAGGCGCCTTTTTTCCGCAGGATCACCGGCAGCGTCTATGAGCAGACGATAGGCCTGATGTATCCCGTTAAAGTGATCATAATAAGCAGATTCCTTGTGGATCTGCCACAGTTCACCGTCTACTCGCTCCAGTGAATATGTTTCCTGCACCAGGGGGGTCCCTTCCGCATTACGTGAATTGGAGGCACAGCCGTACATGATGATGAGTATCGAGATGATCAGACCTGTTCGAGACAATTTCATTCTTCCGTCCTTATAAACAATGTATATTTTGGTGGCCTATGGGCTTACGGGCACAAGCCTCCAGCCGCCGGTACTTTCGGTGAACTCCCTTACAGAGAAACACCAGATCAATGCCTTTTTACCCTGAAGATACTCCGGATCCTGTTTGCTTTTACGGAACAGGTTCACCCTCGAGGCGGTGGAACCGGAACCGCGCACCCCGATCAGGTCCGGTGCGAACCCAAGCTCATAGGCAAGCTGGTCAAAGAGACCCGCCCCGCGGGCCAGCATGTCAGCGCCTTCCCTGAACACCAGCACATGGCTGTCGCCCATGAGTACTACAGGGCTGTCGGAAGCGGCTTCGATATACTTTCCGCCGGGACCCGTTACCGTCCTCACTTCCAACGGTTCGGAAACACCTCCGGCAAGATCACCTGTCACGCTTATAACCCCCGAGGCGGCGGTCATGACATCTTTTTCCGTTCCTGGGTACCATGACTTCTCTTTAAGGTATCCGGCGATCTGGGCCGCGGTTATTTCGCAGCTGAAAGCGGACCAGTGGGCGTCGGTGGCGCAGTACACCTGGTTGCCTTTTTCCCTCTGTGCAAGAAGCCCGGGCATGATGTCCAGAACCTGAACCCCCTCCTGCCGCAAGAGGGCGTAAAACTCATGATGATAATAATCCAGACGCCGGTTTCCCGGCAAGGAGAGCCCTGTGTTCATTTTGTCGGGATACACCGCCGCCTTCGCGGGTACAGGCACAAGAATCAGCTCGATACCACGGGCCTTGAGCTGATTGTTGAAATCGACAATTGCGGGAAGGGGGTCCGCGGTATCCGGCCTGGCGGCCCGGGAAACCTCACGGCTTTTCTGTCCCCAGAACACCCCTTTGGAAAGATGCTCGAGTTCCGCTTTCAGGAAATACCAGCCGTCTGCCCCCCGGAACACCCGGGGGTCTTCCGTCGATGCCGACGCCTCACGGCAGGCCTGGAAAAATGTCTGGTCCGGTACCGTATCGGCTGAAACCGGGCAGATACAAAAAACCAGAAGTGCGGCAAGAAAAAACCGTGTGTGCTTCATTGGATTACCTCGCTGCCCCAGCAGGGGTCTTCGAACAGAAGATCGTCATTGTCGATTTCCGTACGTTGTATACTATTATACTTTCCCATGACATCAAACCAGTTCTGTATCTTCAAACTCATGGTCTGTCCCGGCCGGAAAGAAGCCGCCGGGGTAAGTTCGTAATCTATCATGCTGAAAGCGTACACCAAAAGATCGAAGGTTTCACCGGGATGACCTTCCACCTCGACGTCAACCAGATGGAAGGACATGACATGGTCCTTGTAGGGGGTGGAGCGGGGCACCGGCCGTGATGACACATCGTACACTGTTCCCGTCACCTTCAGCTCCCCGCCTTCCGGCGGTGTAAAAAAGACCGACGGCCGGGACTCGCCGAGGGTGAGATCGGCAGGCTGCCAGTCGCCGAGGACCAGCTCCCTGATGGCAAACTCCCACACCACCACTTTCTTTCCGGCCAGCCGGTCCCTGCCCCGGGACAATTCGTGGGCAAGGGCCTTTCGCGTCGCGAAGGCCCCGTCGTCATTCTGGACAATACGGTCCAGAGGTGCTCCAAGATGAGAGGACAGGTGTTCCACAAAACCCGATGATTCCCCCCATCCGAGCCCCTCCTGGGAGTAAATATTGGCAAAACTGTCGCCCAGGACCAGGACTTCCGCCTCCCGGTCGGCTGACCAGAGATCGGTGCCGCCGGTCAGGACCTGCTGTATTTCGATCTCCTCCGGTTTCATGACAGGTGAGGATTCAGGCAGGGTAAGCATGTTCGCGATATCCCCCCGGTTGGCGACGGAAACGGGATGAAGGTCCGGCCGGTCAGACAAAGACACAGAGAGGGCGACCTTTTCTTCCAGGAACCGGGCAAGGCCCTTCGCCGTCAGGGACATGGCGCCGGGGCTCCAGTGGGTATCAGTCTGCAGAAACAAGGGGGTTGCGAGGTCCACCCGGTGTTCATGGAGATACCGGGCCGCATCGAACACAAGGACGCCTTCCTTTATGAGGGTGCGGGCAAGCTCATCGTAGAGAGGGTTCTGCAGATATCCCCTCCTGCCGAAAACCGGCCCCTCCGCCCTGGGGGACAGCAGACCGGGGTAGAACATCGGTTTTACAGGGGCGGGAACAAGAACAAGCTCGATGCCCCGGTCCTGGAGCTGGCGGTGGAAATCAAGGATGGCTTCGGCCGGACTCAGTTTTTTCTCGTGAAAGACCGTGTTCGCTTTCGACGAACTGCGGTTGACCGTCGAGGCCGCCTGTGCCGGCGACATGGTCAGGTACCGGATGCCCGGTTCGTAAAACAGCCAGCCGTCCCGGCCGATCACTGCCTTACCGTTGCCCAGACCGAATGCTCCCGTAAAAAGCTGCTGGGATACAGGGAGTACCCCGTTCCGGAGCACCGATTCAGCCTCGAGTTCGTTTTCATAGTCCACGATGCCCTTCAACAGGCCTTCGTTGGCATCCATGACCCGGCCGATGAATCCCCTGGCGTCCCCGGAAGCCAAAAGGCCCCGCGCCGCGTTCACGTACACACCGAAAATCGAGGGAAGGACTTCCCGGGTTTGTCCAGCGGCGTAACGTGTCAGTTCATGAACGGCCTGGAAAGCGGGGACGGCGGTGATCACCAGTAAAAAAAACGCCGTAAAAACCCTGGCCGCTTTAGGCCCTGCCTGGGTGTGTCCGATCTCGATTTTAGCCTGCTCTTCTCTGTCTGGTATACTGCTCATGGTTCTTTCACTCATCCATTAAAAAATAAAGTAGATAAACGGGTTAAAATCCTGGCTTGTCAGCAAAAACACCGAAACAAGAAACAGCCCGGCGATGGCCGCCATTTTCTTTTTGTTTAACTGTCTGGTCCAGTCCCAGGTCTGGACACCGAACCAGGTAATCCCCGCCGCCGCGAAAAAGGTAACAAGATAATAGGGATTGTGAATAACGGGATTGATCAGGCGGGCGCTTTCGGTAACAGGAACAGCGCCGAACATGGCGCCGAGATAGGATAGCGCAGCCGGGAGGGTGTCTGCCCGGAAAAAAACCCAGGTTATGAGGATGATACCGAAGGTAAGGGCCTGTTTCGCCGCATCAGGAAGCCTCGCGAGACCCCGCCCGCCGTAAGCCCGTTCCGCCGCCAGCACAAGGCCGTGAAGACCGCCCCAGATGACAAAATTCCACGAAGCCCCGTGCCACAATCCTCCCAGGAGCATGACGGTGAGAAGGTTTCCGTAAGTACGGAAGGTCCCTTTCCGGTTGCCGCCCAGGGGTATGTACAGGTAATCACGGAGCCAGTAGGAAAGGGAAAGGTGCCAGCGGCGCCAGAACTCGGTAATGGAACGGGAGATATAGGGCGAGTCGAAGTTTTTGGGAAAGACAAACCCCAGCATGAGCCCAAGACCGATGGCCATGTCGGAATACCCGCTGAAGTCGTAGTAAATCTGAAATGCGTAGGCGATGATGCCGTACCAGGCCGTGGTAACAGGGATACCCGCGGTTCCGAAGGCCAGATCGGCGATTTTTCCGCAGGGATTCGCAATCAGGACCTTCTTACCGAGGCCAAGGGCCAGAAAGGCGAAACCCCTTGCGAACTTTTCCACCGTGTGGGTACGGTACGCAAGCTGATCTGCCACCTCGGAAAAGCGGATGATGGGGCCGGCCACCAGCTGGGGAAAAAGGGACACATAACAGGCGAAGTCCACGAAATTCCGCATGACCTTCACCTTGCCCTTGTACAGGTCTATGGTGTAACTCATGGACTGGAAGGTGTAAAAACTTATTCCCAGGGGCAAAGCCACCTGAAAAGACACCCGTATTAACCGGCCTCCGTCGCTAAACAAGGAAGCAAAGGCATTCACGCTGTCAATGAAGAAATTGAAGTATTTGAAAAAACCCAATAGGGACAGATTGCTTACCAGCGACACGATGAGGGCGGCTGTTTTGATCCGGCGGTCGTTACGGGAAAGAACCGCCGCGGATGGGAGGGCCGGGGATGAGGAGGACACGGGAAGACTGTCTCTGGAGGCAATTACCAGACCGCAGCAGTAATCAATCAGGGTCGAGGTCAGCATGAGAAGGATGAACACCGGGTTTGCCCATCCGTAAAACACGTAACTCAAAAGAGTGAGGGCCCCGTGTCTGAATTTCATCGGTAAGATATAGTACAGTAAAAGGACCAGGGGCAGAAAATAGAACAGAAACACATGAGAGCTGAATACCATAGAATGCCGTTTCCCAAAAAAGTAAACTGTAAAGGCCAAGCCTTCGGCGGGTAGTATATACGGTTTTTTTGTGTTGTGGGGTAGAAGATATTCCCTAATTCGGGATTTTTTTAATTCAGAACGCCATTTTTGTACAGCCGGGAGGTAAAATCCTGTGTGCCTTGACCTTAAAACAGGTTCCGCCCTACCATAGCCTCCGATGAATCAACACTCCTGCAGCTCCCGCCGGGTCCGATGGCCCCTCTCCCACCCCCATTTTCACCAGCTTTTTCAGGTTCTGCGCATCAGGAAGGCACCGAAGGGAGCAGTCAAAAAAACATATGAGGCCCCGGGAGGATTGTCCTACAGCGCCAAACTGAACCTTCATGACGGTCCCCGTAAGCGGGACCTGGCAGTAGTCATTCACGGTCTGGCCGCGACCTCCAATGTGGCCCATGTGCAGGGTATGCTCAAGTCCCTGTTCAACCAGGGCTACGATACGGCGGGACTGAATATGCCGGGCTGCGGCAGGCCCGTATATCCTTCACGGCACCGGTACCACTTTGCCGACACGGAAGCCCTGGAGGACTTCATCAACAGGGCCCACGACGAGGACAGGTGGAACAATGTCTATCTTGTAGGGTTCAGTCTGGGGGCCAGCATCATCATTCATTACCTCGCAGGCGGCCGGGTTTCTTCCCTTGTTGCAGGCGCCGCGGCTGTTTCCGCTCCCTTGAGCATTCCCGAATTCTACGCGCGCCTCCACGAGCCCCAGAACCGGATATATGAAGCAGCCTTTCTCGCCGCCTTGAAGCTCAAGGAACTCATGACCCGGGGCCCGAAAATCCTTCCCTTTCTATTGAAGGCAAAGGACCTGCGCAGCTTTGACCGTATCTTCACCCTTCCGGGCACTCCATACCCAAGCATGGACGACTACGAACGAAAGGCGTCGGCCCTGGAGCAGCTTGCACTGGTCAAACGACCGCTGCTGTTACTGAACGCCCTGGACGACACGTTTATCGGTGCCCAAAGTTACCCGTCAGAGGCGGATATCCACAACGGGCTGGTACATACCGTATATCTTCCCATGGGCGGACACTGCGGCTTCAAGGAGCACCTTTTCACCGATACCCACCTCTCCGAGGAAATCGTGGCTGCTTTTTTTGGTGAGCAGTAGAGAAAGCAGGAATAGTGCCGGCAGAATCTGCCGGCCCAGGATGGCTTTTATTTAGGGAAAGCTCTATAGTTTCTTAAAATAGGTCAAAAGCATGCCTTGTTTCAGTTCTATTTTCCGCCCATCGAAGGGCACGACGGTCTTTTTGAACCCGAAACTGCTTTTTTCATATACCGCATACCCTTGAGCGGTTTTAAAAATCCTCGCGGTCAGGACCTCTTTTTTAAACACATACAGTGTGCGGGTCATTACATAAATATCCAAAACACCGTTATTCAGGACAATTCGCGAAGGCATGCCGGTGATATCCATACGGCGGAGTAAGTCGGTCTTTCCTGCTTTCATAAAATATATTGTATCGCCTTCCTGAACAGCCCGGTAATTGACTATATCCACCGTATTTTCATCAATTGCGGAAATAAATCGTTCCTTTCCGAACAACGGAATATTGTTTTTAAAACTGAAACCGTCTTTGGTCTCCGTTACGGTGCTTACGAATTTGCCCGCCGTACGTTCCAGTTTGTCAGGGTATATTTGGACTTTTTCGGAAACCTTGACCAGGAATGCGGCATTCTCCCAATCGTAGTCCACAGTATTGCCGCGCTTTCTGTACACTGTATACCCGAAGCTTTTCTGAACACGGCCTTCCACATCCCAATCCTCATCCATATCCAGGCCGAACAGGTTAAGCACGGGAAGGAAAATGACCCCGTTGGAGTCTACACTCACGCCGTTTCCCAAATCAATGCAAAGGGGATGGTCGTTCGCGTTCGACGTATCCACCTGGGTCTGCTCCTCTGTGCCGCCGCCGGGAGCCGTTACGGTCCTGGTTCTGGTAGTTGTTTTGCTCGGACGGATCAGAACAATGCGGAGGCCCAGCAATTCGTGGGACGGCGTTATATCAAAACCGCCAAACCGCTCTTGTTCTTTGACCGACTCCGGCGCAGATGCGCAGGAGAGAAACAAAAGGACGGTCACCACAGTTACAAATATACTTTTCATACATCATACTCCTTTGTGCTATTATTTTTTTGCAATACGGGCAGAACGCAAAATAGTAATTTTGCGTCTTCACCCTGTATAGTTTGTTATATGTGGGATTGTATCATTCATACCGGACAGGTCAATAACATTTTAAGAGACGGCATGGCTGTCTTATACGTTATATCATGCTTGATAATGTATGCATGAAATAGATTGTCTATGCATATAATAAAGCATATAATAGTTTTTCAGTTAGTATCAACGGAGGTAGAATATGCGAACTACTTTAGATTTACCTAATGAATTAATTGATGAAGCAATGCAAATAACTCATGCCAAAACGAAAACCGACTTAATAAAATTGGCACTTACCAATATTATCCAGCAGGAAAAAATAAATAAACTTATCAATTTTCATGGTTCGATTGATCTGGATATTGATCTGGATGCACTCAG
>JAFGQL010000006.1 GCA_016935695.1 Spirochaetales bacterium | reverse complement strand
TTCAAATTTCTTGAAGGCGGTGACGTGGAAATCGCAGCGGCTTTTCCTGCAGGTAAAATTGACACCACGTCCGAGAATCTTGCTCAGGCCGCCGCCGGCGAGAACCATGAATGGACGGACATGTATCCTTCATACGCAAAAATCGCCCGGGAAGAAGGGTTTGACGTTATTGCGGCTGTGTTTGAAGCCATCGCTGTGGCCGAGCGTCAGCATGAAAAGCGCTACCTGGCATTGAAAAACAATGTGGATGCCGGGACCGTGTTCAAGAAAGACCAGCCGGTCATGTGGCGCTGCCAGAACTGCGGTTATATCTACGAAGGAGCCGAAGCGCCGAAGGCCTGTCCCGCCTGTGCTCATCCCCAGGCTCATTTTGAGCTTCTTGCCGAAAATTATTAAGCAGTAAAAGGAGATAAAGACAATGAGAAAACGGTATCAGATTTACAAATGCAACGTGTGCGGAAACATCGTAGAGGTAGAAGTGGGGTCCGACGGTGACCTGGTATGCTGCGGTGAAGACATGCAGCTTATGGAAGAGAAAACCGCCGACAAGACCACCGAGAAGCACGTACCCATGATAGAAAAAACAGCTGACGGTTATACAGTAACTGTAGGATCTACCCTTCACCCCATGGAAGAAAAGCATTATATTCAGTGGATAGAACTGCACGCCGGCGACGCGGTGTACCGGCAGTTTCTGAATCCCGGGGACCAGCCGGTTGCCCATTTCTGTGTCAAAGCGGACAATGTCTGGGCGCGGGAATACTGCAACGTGCATGGCCTCTGGAAAGGATAAACAAACCAAAAGGAGCAGACTGTGAAGAAGTATGTATGTGATGCATGCGGGTATATTTACGACCCGGCCGAAGGCGATCCCGATAACGGTGTAAACCCGGGAACAGCTTTTGAAGACCTTCCCGATGACTGGACATGTCCCGTATGCGGGGTGGGTAAAGACGACTTTTCGCCGGAAGACTAAGCTTTTTTCTGGTTTCGCTGCGGTTTCAATGGCTGCCTTTCTGTGTGGGAGGCAGTCTTTTTTTCTGCCTGCTCACGGACTGATAATGCGCGAAGGAAGCATAGGTACCGGACCGCGTACACTCCTTCGTGGTACATGAAAAAGGCTGCCGTTATCAGTGTAGAACGGCAGCCTTTTTTTCATGTGTCGGCAAGGAAACCGGGTTTTAGCCGATAGCCTCGCTTCCTGTTTCACCGCTTCGTATGCGGATACATTCTTCCATGGGCATGACAAAGATTTTGCCGTCGCCGATATTTCCCGATCTGGCCCCTTTGATGATGGCGTCGATCGTAGGCTGGACAAACTCATCGTTGACCGCAATTTCTATCCGCACCTTCTTTAAAAGGTTCACTTCTATTGCGACCCCACGGTAACTTTCGGTAAAACCTTTCTGCTGCCCGCAGCCCAGGGCATTGGTCACGGACATCTTGTGGATTTCCGATCTGAACAGCTCCTGTTTGACATCATTCAGTTTGTGGGGCTGTATATACGCGATTATAAGTTTCATCTTGTACCTCCCTTACATGTTGGTGAAAATCTGGAAACCGGAATAGGATTCACTTCCGTGTTCGGTTATATCCAGACCCTGAAGCTCTTCCGATTCTTCCACACGGAGACCCATGGTCTTCTTGAGGATGATGAACAGAACGCCTGCGGTAACCGCGACCCACGCGAAAACAGACAGGATTCCCACTATCTGTATCCCAAGCTGGGCAGTACCGCCGCCGTAAAACAGCCCGGAATTGATCCCTGCGTACTCGGCGCCAGCCGGAGTTGCGAACAGCCCGACTGCCAGGGTGCCCCACAGACCGCACATCCCGTGGACCGAAATGGCGCCGACAGGGTCGTCTATGTGGAGGACCTTGTCGAAGAACTCAACCGACAACACTACAAGAATTCCCGCGATGAGGCCGATGACCACGGCACCTGTCGGATCGGTGACCGCACAGCCGGCAGTAATGCCCACCAGGCCGGCGAGGGCGCCGTTCAGTGACATGGACGGGTCCGGTTTGCCGAACCATATCCAGGAAACAGCCATGGCTGCAATGGCGCCGGCGGCTGCCGCGAGGGTAGTGGTCATTGCCACAGATGCGATGTGCATGTCGGTACCCGACAGGGTTGAACCGGCATTAAAACCGTACCAGCCGAACCACAGGATGAACACACCCAGGGCGGCCAGGGGCATGTTATGGCCGGGAATGGCGTTGACCGTAACCTTGGAACCGGATTTCACGTATTTTCCCTTACGCGCGCCCAGGATGATGGCACCCATCAGGGCCGCCCAACCGCCTGCCGAATGGACAACGGTGGAGCCGGCAAAATCATGGAAACCGAGTTCGGAAAGCCAGCCGCCGTTCCATATCCAGTGGCCGGATACGGGGTAAATGAGGCCCGAGATAAACACGGAGTACACAAGATACGCGCTGAACTTGGTCCGTTCTGCCATGGCGCCGGATACAATGGTAGCCGCCGTTGCCGCGAATACAACCTGGAACATCCAGTCCCTGAAGGTGGTCGCGTCGGCTCCTTTCAGAAAGAACTGGTCGGATCCGATGATCCCTCCGATGGAGCTGCCGTACATCAGCGCCCAGCCGACGGCCCAGTAAATAACCGCGCCGGCGGCAAAGTCCATCAGGTTTTTCATGATGATGTTTGAGGCGTTTTTCGCTCTGGTCAGTCCCGTCTCGACCATCGCGAAACCAGCCTGCATAAAAAACACCAATGCCGCTGCGAGGATCAGCCAGATCATGTCGAAGGCGGCGCTGTAGAGGGCGAGTGTTTCCTCGGTTCCCTCTGCAAAAATGGTTCCCGCCGCGAGCAGCAGGAACATACACACGAACAAAAAGTGTTTCATGTCTTCCTCCAGAAGTGTCAATTTTTCATCAATGTAAATTGCAGGAAACATGCCAATTATTCCGGCCCCAGGAGAACAAAATGCTAATTTGTTATCTATAAAGGAGATAAAAAGAGGTAATAGTGGTAGTATCTGTGTTAATAAAATACTGAAAAGTCGAACTTATGCTAAAAAGCAACCGAAATGTAGGAAAAAAACCGTGATATGACTGAATGGTGGTTTTTAATGGGAAGGGGGCTCAGCAGTTGGAGTAGACAACAGCGCCTGGGGGGACGGATTCGGTGATCCAGGTATTCCCTCCGATGACCGCCCCTTTGCCGATAACGGTTTTGCCGCCGAGAATGGTGGCATTGGCGTAAATGATCACATCGTCTTCTATGTCGGGGTGGCGTTTCTGGCCGCGCCTGGGGGTGCCTTCCTTGTCGAAGGGGCTGATGGCACCCAGGGTGACGCCCTGGTATACCTTGACGTTTCTGCCGATGGTCACAGTTTCCCCGATGACCACACCGGTGCCGTGGTCAATGAAAAAACCCGGGGCGATGGAAGCGCCGGGATGAATGTCGATTCCGGTCCGTGAATGGGCCCGCTCGCTCATGATCCGTGGAATGATGGGAACCCCTTCTTTATAAAGAAGATGGCTTACCCTGTGGGTGGCGATGGCCTCGATAAAGGGGTAGCTCAGGACGATTTCATCGAAATTGTTGGCCGCGGGATCGCCGTCGTAGGCCGAGTGGATATCCTCGATCAGGTCTCTGCGTATCTTAGGCAGGCTGGTGAGGAGGATACGGATGATGCTGTCTACCCGCTGCCGGCAGTCGCAGTTTTCCTTCCGGTCACGGCAGTAATAGGTGAATATTTCATCAAGATGGCGGTGCAGTTTCGCGCCGATGTGGCGCAGGCTGTCGTGAATGAAGTAGTGAAGTTCTTTTTGCAGAGGTTTGTGGGGGCTGTACCGGCCCGGAAACAGGACACCAAGGATGGTGTCCAGAATTTTGTATATCTCGTCCCGGCCGGAAATGGAAAGGGTGTCGCCGCCTTCTATATGGTAGCCTGAGTTTATGCTTTTTTCGAGTTCATCCACCAGGCCGGGCAGGGAGGTATCCAGCCATCTGCGCAAATTAATGTCGGTATCCATTGATCCCACTCCGATTTGATTTGCAAAAACGGCTTAACGACGCCGTTTTCGCTTGCGTCTGAAATAGATGAGTTTTCCCGGCGCGTTGTTCAATGTCCGCTCATCCTTTTCGTACTGACGGGTTGCGTCCAGAAGTTCCGCCAGTTTCTTGAACCCGTAGTTACGAGAGTCGAAATCCGGGGTTTTTTTGGCAATGAACTGACCGATGCTGCCAAGGTATGCCCAGCCGGAATCGTCGGCACAGGCATCCACGGCGGAACGTATGAGATTGATGATTTTGGTATTCCGCAGTATTTCTTCGGCAGCGTTTTTCTGTTTCGCGCTTTCCTTTGCTTCGTCATCGTCGTTTTCATCCCGGAGTATTTCCGTGAAAACGAATTTATCACAGGCGACGCGGAAGGCTTCCGGGGTTTTCTTTTCTCCGAAACCGTATACTGTCATCCCCGCTTCCCGTAAACGGGCGGCAAGGCGGGTAAAGTCCGAGTCGCTGGACACGATACAGAAACCGTCAAAATTGCCTGAGTACAGCATATCCATTGCGTCTATGATGAGGGCAGAGTCGCTGGAGTTCTTTCCTTTCGTGTATTCAAACTGCTGGAAAGGCTGAATGGAGTATTTCAGCAGGGTGTCTTTCCATCCCTTTAATTTCGGGTTGGTCCAGTCACCGTAAATGCGCTTGGTGCTGGCGATGCCGAATTTGGCGATTTCCGCCAGCAGGTTTTCTATAATAGAATACTGGGCGTTCTCGGCATCGATGAGAACCGCCAGTTTTGGTTGGGTGTGTTTTTCGTCCATTGGCCATATCCTATACCTTGGAGGCGGGAATTGCAAGAAAGGGGCATCGATGTTTGCAGTGAAACCATGGTCTGCGCCTTAGGACAGCCAGCCATGTCAAACCGGGAAATATCCGGGTAAAAAAAAGCCCGCGCGCCCCTGAAATGGAGGGGCAGGCGGACTTGAATGCCAGGATTGTATACAACGCCTGGAATGTATTAAAAGCTTAAGAACACGCCGAAAATCCATCCTTTCACGCCATCGGCATTCTCTGTGTAGTACCAGAAATCCGATGTGTCGTTCACGTCGACAGGTTCCCTGGTTTTCATGCTTACCTGTACTGCCGCGCCGGTGTCCAGCTGTCCGGTGACAGGGGAAGAAAGAGACGGTTCTTTTCTAACATTCACGTTTCCGGAATTTACTGTCGCCGCAAGCGGTACCTCGAGGGTTACCGTTTCAACCTGCACGGCAGAACTTCCTTCTTTTGCCAGTGCAAGTTCCTTGCCTATCAGACGGGACAGGACACTGCCCGAAAACTCATCCATTGCTGTTTCCAGATAGGTAACGGCCGCGTCGGTATCCTCTTTTTCCATGGCACGGCGGGCGAGGAGAAGCAGTACTGCTGCATCGACATCATTGGATGAGGTGCTTACCGAGCCTGTTTTCATGAAGCGGCCCTGCTGTACATACCCGGTTTCCGGATGCAGATAGTGGACTGCGACATATTTGTTGTCGGAAGATCCGTCGGGGGCTACGCAGACAAGATGGGCTACCGGAAGTGTATCGGGTGTAACGCCCTTGGGTTCCGGCTCGGTATAGATGCGGTCTTCGGCAATCACGACGGCGGGATATCCGTTTTCCACGAAATAATAGACAGAGGACCAGCCTTCAGCACCGGACTGGGTACGGATTTTCAAGTGGGCGTTTCCTTTGGAGTCGTCCTGGGTTTCTCCCAGGTATTCAACTTTTTCACCGAAGGAAAGGGACTCTTTGTAAGCACCCCCGGGAGCATCCTTTAATGATAATCCTTCGTAAAAACAGGTATACAGAACCTTTTGTACGGCTGCCGGGGTTTCAGTCGCCGGGGCGTCCTGAGTCTGGGATTTCTGACAGCCGGTACCGAAAAAGGCGCCCAGCATGAGAGCGGACAATGCCAGTATGATGAAATGGCTTTTCTTTAGCATATCTCCTCCAAATATTTTTGTTTTATACTAAAGTCCCGGCACCAGGTTGTCAATGAAACCCGGGACAGAAAAAAGGAGATGATGTGTTTGTGGATGGGGTACGGGCGGGAAAAAAGACCCCCGGCTCGGTCTCCGGGGGTAAGGGATGCTGATTAAGTCTTACGGAAGCAGTTTTACATTGCCGAAATCGGCTGCGCTCTGATAATTGTTGTTAGTAGT
>JAFGQL010000005.1 GCA_016935695.1 Spirochaetales bacterium | reverse complement strand
TTAAACCGGAATGGGTGGCAGGTTCAGGCCGGAATGCCTGGCAGCTTCATTCCGGAATGGGTGGCAGGTTCGCGCCGGATTTTCCACTTGTTGAAAAAGACAGCGATAAAGATTTGTATAAGCAAATAAACTTCTTTGGCGATTGGATGGTCCATACAAAACTGGATAGGCAAAATGCGAAACGACTTATTAAAAGCGTCGATGAGATTGTTCAACGAGAACTTTCATTATCAGTCACTGATGGTAAAATAATAGAAAGTATTTCAAAATTACTTTCTATGCAAGAATTGAAAAATGAATTGATATCGTTATTTGAAAAATATTCAATTCCAATTTTTCTTTTTATAGAACCTCAGCCATGGGTGCAATGTGCAACATGGTTATTACAGGATTTACATAATAAACCCATTATTGGATCTGACTTTACTGAAGAAGAAAAGAGAACTGGCTGGGGAAAAACAGCTCGCGTGCTTAGAATAATTGCAGACTCTATACCTAGAAAAGAAATTATGTGGTGTGTAGAGATTGGCCCAAGAGTTCATATAGAAGGAAAACTCTTAAATTTATAGAAAAAATAATTTAAATTCTGCAAATTGTATACTAAAAATAAACTTAGAAAAAACCTAAAAACTGCTTCAACCTGATATTTTCTTTGTCACATTTTGTGCTGTCGCTGCGCTCCTGAAGCACAAAATGCGCCAAGCCCTTCGGGCACGAAAATACAGGTTAAGCAAATGTTAATAATCAGGGGAACTTATCAAGAGCACAATGGAGCGGGCGGGAACCTCGTAATTGCCGTGGTCTGAAAGGGGTTCGGCTTTACCCTGTCCGTAAATGGCATCCCTGCCGCTTCTGCCGGTATGGAGTTTCAGATACCAGCGTTTTCCTTCCGGCGGCGGACTCAGCTTGAAGGCGACGGATTTCGTTGCGGCATTGAAAAGAAGAAGAAAATCGTCATCGTCGGTATTGGCTATGATCTCGCTTTTACTGCCGTCAATCCGCACCGACAGGGTGTGAGTGTGGCTGGACCAGTCCACCGGTTGACCATCGGGGGTGGTCCAGGTGATGTCCGGCAGGCCGTTCAGGTTTATGTCCTGTCCTACAAAGAACTCCGGCCGGTAAAAGGCCGGATGTCGCCGGCGGAAGCGGATCAGTTCTCTGCAGAACCGGTGAAAATGTGCGTTTTTCTGGACCAATGTCCAATCGTACCAGGATATCTCGTTGTCCTGGCAGTAGGCATTGTTGTTTCCCTTTTGGGTTCTTCCGAACTCATCGCCTCCAAGGATCATCGGGGTTCCGGTGGAAAGAATGAGGGTGGTGAACAAATTCCTGGCCAGTTTGTTTCTGAGAGACAGTATCCGGGTGTTCTCCGTTTCTCCTTCGGTACCGTAACCCGAAGAGCAGTTGTGATCGCTGCCGTCCCTGTTTTCTTCTCCATTGTCCAGGTTGTGTTTCTGTGAATAGGACACCAGATCTTTCAGGGTAAAACCGTCATGGCTGGTAATGAAATTTATACTGTGAAATGGCTTGCGGCCTGTGTGCATGTACAGGTCGGAGCTGCCGGAAAGGCGCATGGCAAGGTTGCTCACCGTCGTATTGCTGCCGTTCCAGAATTTCCGGATATCATCCCGGAAGCGGTCGTTCCATTCCGCCCAGCGGCCGCCGGGGAATCCGCCTACCTGATAAGCACCTGCCGCGTCCCATGCTTCGGCGATGATTTTTGTGTCCCGGAGGATGGGGTCTTCGGCTATGGTCTCCAGGACCGGGGGGTTGGCAAGGAGTTCGCCGTTCTGGTCCCGTCCCAGAATGGACCCTAGATCAAAACGGAATCCGTCCACATGCATTTCGATGACCCAGTAATGAAGGCAGTCCATAATGAGGCTGCGCATGATCGGATGGTTGCAATTCATGGTGTTGCCGCATCCCGAGTAATTAGCAAACCGTGCTTTATCTTCTTCCAGAATATAGTAAATACTGTTGTCAAACCCGCGGAAGCTGAATGTGGGGCCATCTTCATTCCCCTCGCCGGTATGGTTGAATACCACATCAAGAATGACCTCTATCCCCGCCTTGTGCAGTTCCCTCACCATCTCCTTGAACTCAACCACCTGCTCCCCGCGGGAACCGGAGCTCGCGTACCAGGCGCTGGGTGAGAAATAGCAGGTAGGGCTGTATCCCCAGTAATTGACAAGATGTTCCCCGGTGCGCGGATGTTTCCTGATGAGTTCATGCGGGTTAAACTCGTGGACAGGCAGGAACTCAAGACTTGTGATCCCCAGGTCCTGGAAGTAAGGTATTTTATCTATAATTCCTTTATAGCTTCCCTTGTGCTCAGATTTCGCGCTTGGCGACATGGAGAGGCCCCGCACATGGGTTTCGTAGATGACCGAGTACTGCAGGGGGTAGTTGAGCCGGCGGTCTCCCTGCCAGTCGAATTCATCATCCACCACCACACACCTGGGCATGGTGTGTTTGTCCATGAAATTCCAGGGAGTGTCCATGGTAAGGGCTTTTGCATAGGGGTCTATGAGCCAGCAGGCGGAATCGAAGCGGTGTCCGTTCGCCGGGTCCCAGGGGCCGTCGGCCCGGTACAGGTACAGCTGCTCCTTTTTCAGACCTTCTATATGGATATGCCAGATGTCCCCTGTTTTGTGCAGTGCGGGATCGAGCTGCAGTTCAATTGACGGTGTTTCGGCAACGGTGTCCTCGAATAGAAGGAGGGTGATCTGGTCGGCATTTCTGGAAAATACGCAAAACTGAACACCGTCTGCGGTCAGGGTCGCGCCTAAGGGGAGGGGGTGTCCCGGACTGATGGCTCCTATTTTCATAACAGCATTATAGTCATGAAACAGCCGGAATACAAAACAAAATATAGTGAATTACCGCCTGGGTACCCAGGATGGCGAAGAAAAAGTGCCTCATCACCAATGGACTCTTCGAACACAAAGGAAAAATTGTGTTATACTGTCACGGCTATGGACCGGAATGAATTACTGTCACCAGAGCAAAAGCGCCTGATTGCCAAACATCAGATATACATTCTGGGGCCGGAGAATATACAGAACCAGCTGATGCGGGACCTGTTCCGCTACGAACTCCAATGTTATCCCGGATTAAGTCCCGACATTCACGCTTTTCCTGTTTCCAGCAATCTTCATGGCGGCCACAGGCTCCTCCTCATAGATGCAGGGTGCCGGGACATGGACTATTTTCTGGAAAGTTATGAGTTTGTTGAACGCATTATGCCCTATTTTAAAATTGTAGGCTTCTTCAACCTCAAGGAAACCTGGGGAAAGGAGCGCCGTGCCATTGATGCCGGTGTGAAGGGCTTTTTTTACGAAACTGACTCGGTTTCTGTTCTGTGCGAGGGTATATACACTCTGTTTATTGAAGGTCTCTGGATTCCCAAAGGGGGACTGTTCGAGCCTGCCGTGCCGGATGCCGACCAGGGTGAGGGAAAAGTGGAACGGCGCGAGGCTGAAGCGGTCGCGAAGCTCCTTACCCGGCGTGAACTCCAGATACTGAGACTTCTGCAGAACGGGTACACGAACGAGGCCATCGGCGAGCAGCTGAAAATCGGCATTTCGACGGTCAAGACACATCTGTACAACACCTATAAAAAAATAGGTGTTTCCAACCGGGCGGAAGCCATTGTGTGGACAGTCCGCTATTTGAAGGTTAAAGTCTAATAACTCCAAAATACATAATACACAATTCAACTAACATAATCATTGCTCAAATCAGTACTAAGGTGCTAGAAAAATAGGAGCAAATTCATACTTTTGTTCTATGTAACCATGTGACACAGCATGATACCGTGTGACCATCACATGTAAAAAAAGTTAAACAAAAGTTTTTTGTGATATGTGCGTGATAAAGTAGATGACAGGTAAATGCTATTACAAAAATGTATGGAAAGAATAAAAAGAATTAAATAAAAAGAATAAACAGTAGAAAGAAAAAAGTGGAAAGAATAAAACGTAGTACAAAAAAAATTGGTGCATTAATGAAATGAGTGATGTAAAGAATTTTCAGGTTAAAAAGTGCGGTCAGGTAATGGCAGCAGGAACAGAAAGTATGTGTGTAAGAATACGGGCTTTACATAATGTCTGGTTTATAGAAAGTCCACGTACGAAGCGTTTTGTGCGGATGCTTCTACCCTAATAACTAAATGCTGTTTCTTGTCTGAAGACTCCCCTTAACCGGGGGGTCTTTTTTTATGTGCTTTTTAAAGGGGCTTATCAAAGCCTCTTTATTTTCAACATGGCAGATGATACACTCAGGCAAGGCTTTCAAAACCGGCCGGAAAGGAATGCAATGATCTGCGCCGGACGAACAGCACTACTACTTTTGCGGAGGTTATAAGAAGAATGTCACGTTTATCCTTGGGGCTTGATTCAAGTACCCAGAGCCTGACGGCAGTCATTATCGATATTGATACCAGGAAGGTGGTCGCGGAAAAATCCCTGGATTACGCAGCGGATCCCAGGTTGAATTCCTGGGGAATCGATCTGAAAGAATATATTGTTCCGCCCAGGGAAGCAGGCGAAGCGGACCAGCCGCCGAAAATGTTTCTTGCTTCTTTGGATGCAATGTGTGAAGACCTGAAAAAGGACGGCATACCCCTGCACGAGGTTGTCGCGGTGAACGTATCGGGCCAGCAGCACGGGCATGTGTACCTGTCCGGGAAAGCCGACGAAGCCTTTGCGTCATTACGCGCAGCTGCTTCAGCACAGAAAACCCTGACGGAAATTCTCGCTGATGTGTTTTCTTATGGAACAGCACCCATCTGGAAGACATCAAATACCGCGGACCAGGCAGAGGATCTGCGCAAAAGCGCCGGCGGTAAACAGAAGATGATTACCCTGTCGGGATCGGATTCACCCCTGCGTTTTACCGGCGCTGTTATGCGCCGGGTAGGGCAGCAGTTTCCCCGCTGCTATGAGGCCACGCGGAGGGTCCAGCTCATCAGCAGTTTCATTCCCGCTGTTTTATGCGGAAACGCCGCGGTCCCTGTAGATGTGGGCAACGGCTGCGGTATGTCATTAATGGATTACAAGGCGAAAACCTGGAGCCCGGCTCTTATAAAGGGCGCGGCCAGGGGACTGCCGGGAGGGAAAGCGGCTTTTGCCGAAAAGCTTCCTCCTTTGTGTTCGCCTCTGACAATTGTCGGTACCATGTCGGCATATTTTGTGGAAAAATTCGGGTTCAGTCCGGACTGCAGTGTTGTCGCCGGTTCCGGAGATAATCCCCAGACGAAGGTCCTTATAAAGGGAGACCTGCTGTCTCTTGGCACCAGTTTTGTCAATATGGTGGCTACCGACGGCGCTACCTTCGACATGGGAGGGTACGCAAACGGAATGTATGATGGCGCGGGCAGACCTTTCATGTTCGGCTGCCGGACTAACGGGGCCATGGTATGGGACCGTGTACGCGCTCTGTATAACGTCGGAAAGAAGGACTATGCTCCTGGCGAGGAGGTCCTGGAGAAGACCGCGCCTGGAACGGGCATGGTGATGTGGCAGCCGTACAATGAGTCTTTTCCTCCATCAAAGGCCTTCGACCTGTACCGCGAGGGCAAGGCATCACTCGCCAACGACTACCCCGGTATCGTGGATTCAACTCTTGCGGCAATGTATCTATATTCAAGAGGGTTCTCCCGGGACACAGATGAGCCTATTTTCGTGACAGGGGGGCCCGCGTCATCACCGCGGATTGTACGGCGGATTGCGGGTATCTGGAACCGGCCAGTTGTTACCATCGGGTCCGTGGGAGCGGGGCTCGGTACTGCGGTGTCCGGAGCCATTGCTTTTCTCTTGAGTAAAGGCGAAAACGCGGATACCGAAGCCTTGTCAGGCGGTGTCCTTCCCCGACAAGCACCGGTGGCACCGGTCATGCAGGATGTTGATGTGTATCGGACGTATCTGCAAAAGTTTGAAGCTGCCTATAGAAAGATAACCGGTATGTAAGTTACAATAGCCGGTATGGTTTTCATCCGTACCGGCGAATATGTGATCAAATCCCTGGAGTTGTCGGATTCCGGGGATTTTGTTTCCTATCTGTTAAAAAACAAACCCTTTTTTGAATCAGTTGAACCCTGCAGGCCGGAGTATTACTACACCGAAATTTACTGGCAAAACCTCATGGCGCCCCATCCTTCCCGGAAACCTGTGGAACTCCGGTTCATAATTAAGAGCAGCAGTGAGATTGTCGGTTTTGTGGGTATCCACGGGATAAGCGGTTATCCGGCCTATTCGGGTATGCTCGGCTACTCACTGGACCATGGTCTGTGGGGCAGGGGAATCATGACCGATTGTCTTTCACGTCTGATTGCATATCTGTTTCTTCATATGCCCCTGCACAGGCTGACTGCGGCCTATATGCCGGCTAATATTGCCAGCGGAAGGGTCCTGGAAAAACTCGGATTTACCGATATCGGTATTGTCCGGGAATATTTATTTATAAACGGACGGTGGGAGGACCATATGCTTTCTTCCCTTCTGTCACCGACCTTTAAAATGCCCTCCATGGAAATGCCGGCCCGTTGCCCGGACAAAAAAAAGAGGTAAGCACATGGATACAGTCTTGATCGGTCTGGATGTCGGTAGCACCGGCATACGGGCGGCAATGGTCCGGCCAGACGGCAGTGTGTTTCGGCAGGAATACCGCCGTTTAGTCCGGCGGGAACCACAGCCCGGCGCGTCGGAGTATGATCCCGAAGAGGTATGGCAGGCTGCTCTGGGAGTATTGAATGCGCTGATGCTCCACGCCGGACCTGATTGTACCGTTGCCGGATTGGGTATCAGCGTACAGCGCTCCACATTCTGTCTTGTCGACCGCGGGTCCGGTAAGGCGGTGACTCCTTTTTACAGTTGGGCGGATACCCGGTCGGTCGGCACAGTGGAGCGGATGAACCGGAGTTTTCTGTGGAACCTCATCCGGGTTGTCACCGGTATCGCGGCTTTTTTTACCGGGAGTGTGTTTTTTAAGGCGGTATCCATGTTCCGCTTTTCCCCGGTACATTCTTCCTGCAGACTCAGATGGGTCTTTGATGTCAATCCTGGCCTGGAACAGCGGAGCAAAAAAGGAGAATTGTTATTCTCTACTGTGGATACCTGGCTTGTGTACCGTTTGACCGGGGGCAGTGTCGCAGCCACCGATGTGTCTTCGGCTGCCTCTACGTCTCTGTATAACCATTTCAACTTTTCCTGGAACAGTCTTTTTTGTTCTCTTTTCCGTATTCCCCTCTCCATTTTTCCCGAGGTAAAGGAAACTGCCGGGCAGTATGGCGAGTGGAAGACTGAAACGGGACTGACTATTCCCATCGGTGCTGTCTGCGGCGACCAGATGGCTTCCATGTTTGCCAACGGCTGTTTCAGCCCGGGGGATGCGAAAGTCACTCTTGGTTCGGGCGGTTTTGTGACGGTCATGATGGGTGAAAAACCCAGACTGTCGCGGCGGGGATTGTTTCCCCTTCTGGTCTGGAAGATCGGCGGGCGGGCCTGGTACATGCTGGAAGGACAGGTGACCGCCGTGGGAACCATTATTGACTGGGTAGATAAAGGCCTTGGTTTGGCTGCTTCGGCCCGTGAACTGGATGACCTTGTTAACGAGGCCGGCGGTTCCGGGGAGGTGACGGTCCTTCCGACTCCCCACGGTATAGGATTTCCCCATTTCTATGACCGCCTGAAAAGTGCAGTCTTCGGTCTTTCCCTGTCCACTACGAAAGGGGAAGTTGCCTACGCGTTGTACGAGGGTATTGCCTTAGCCGTCCACGACATTCTTGTGGGTATTCAAAAGGATACCGGCACAAAGGTGCACAGCCTCAAAGTTGACGGGGGAGTCAGCCGGTCGGCCGCCCTTATGGGAATTCTTGCCGATGTTCTTCAAACTGATGTATTCGCGGCAAAAGAGCCGGAAATGAGCACTGTCGGAGCGGCCCTTTTAGGCGGTATTGGAACACAGGTTCTTAACTTTGAAGATATTCATGCAAAAGGTCTTGATCAAAAGGCTGTAAATGAAAAATATTATACCTGCTTTCATTGCCGCAGCAACACTTCTTACAGGGATGCGCTGGTCGAGCGGTGGCACCGGGCCCTTCGGAGCCTTGTGAGAAACCATTAGCTTTTAGGAGATTGTGCACAGTAATGGTACGGACAATTTTGTTTTTCATTATTTTTGTAACCGGGATAACCCTTAACACTCTATGGATTCCTCTTGT
>JAFGQL010000052.1 GCA_016935695.1 Spirochaetales bacterium | reverse complement strand
CGTAAAAGCGAAGGGCGGCTTCTGCCGACCCTGAGCGCTGAAGGACAAAGGGAGACACCGCCCTGGCGGGCGGAGGCGACCGTAAAAAAAGGAGTTTTTATGGGGAAGTATCAATTTGACACCCTGGCACTGCACGCAGGCCAGAGCAAGCAGGAAGGACAGAACGCCCGGGGCGTTCCCGTGTACCGCACAGCCGCGTATTTGTTCAACAATGCCCGGCATGCGGCGGATCTGTTCGGTTTGAAGGAATTGGGTAACATTTACACCCGGCTCATGAATCCTACCCAGAATGTGCTGGAGGAGCGTGTCGCGGCTCTGGAAGGCGGCGCGGCAGCCCTTGCAGTGGCTTCTGGTACCAGCGCGATTTTCTATTCGGTCATTAACATCGCCAGCGCAGGCGAGGAGATCGTATCCAGCAGCCATTTGTACGGCGGAACCTACACCATGTTTCATGACATTCTGCCCCAGTTCGGCATTACGGTGCGTTTTGTTCCCCCCAACGATATTGCCGCTCTCAATGCCGCGGTGAATGATAAAACAAGGGCTGTTTATGCCGAGACGATCGGGAATCCCGGGCTATCGGTACTGGACATCGCGAAAACCGCCGAGGCGGCCCATGCCCACGGCCTGCCCCTGATTGTAGACTCCACCTTCACGACCCCCTATCTGTTGAGGCCCATTGAACACGGCGCAGATATCGTGGTCCATTCCCTGACTAAATGGCTGGGAGGCCACGGCAGCGGTATCGGCGGCATTGTGGTGGATTCAGGTAAGTTCGACTGGACCGACAGGAAGTTCAAGCTATTCAACGAGCCGGACCCGAGCTATCACGGTCTGCGGTATGCCCATGATCTGGGAGACTTGAATCCCGTGGCCTTTGCCCTGCGCATGCGCCTGGTCCCCCTGCGGAACCTGGGTGCAGCTATTTCTCCTGACAATGCGTGGATGTTCCTCCAGGGAATCGAGACCCTTCACCTGCGGATGGAGCGCCATTCATCCAATGCCTTGAAAGTAGCGGAATTCCTTAAAGGCCATCCCAAGGTCGACTGGGTAAGCTATCCGGGTCTTGGGTCAGACCCGGAACATGAGAGGGCCAAAAAGTACCTTCCGAAAGGCCAGGGCGGCATGGTTGTGTTCGGCATCAAGGGAGGGTCCGCAGCGGGAGAGACTTTTGTGAACTCCCTTGAACTCCACAGCCATGTGGCCAATGTGGGAGATGCCAAGAGTCTGGTGATTCATCCGGCATCCACTACCCACAGCCAGCTTGACGAGGCGTCCCAGATAGCCGCCGGGGTTGCCCCGGAAATGGTGCGGCTGTCGGTTGGCATAGAGGACGCAGCCGATATCATCGCGGACCTGGAACTGGGTTTTTCACGGATATGACCGGCTTTCAGCGTTTCTCTTTTTCAGGTGAATTTACCTGAGAAGGGTTTTTATTGGCATGGCCTGCTTCCCCGTAAACGCGGGGAAGCTTTTTTTATACAGTACATACAGGGCGTAATACAGGCGTGAGGTGAGGGGATTGAACAGAAAGTAATCCCGGTAGCGGTATCTGGCCCTGGTCCGTACAATCAGTTTCAGGAATAACCTCAACAGGGTGTTTTTCAGCGCCAGATCCCGGCAGTTCAGTGAGAAGGAATACCCCTGGGGATGTTTCCTGCGGTAGGTGGTGATCCGTTTCTCTATTTTCTGTTTCAGGGCCCTCCGGTCTTTCAGGTACATGAGTTTCCGGACCTGGTACAATATCGCGAAGGTATCGTAAAAGAAACCGAAGTTTGCATCCAGCCTGTGGAGGCGGTTCAGCTCTTTCATGCGCCGGAGGGCTTTCCTGCCTTTCTTGAGGGCAGCAAGGGATTCCCGTGGGTCCGAGAATGTACGGTAAAAGGTGATGACAAACTCGTTTACGGTAATCGAGTTCCAGAATACATGAAGCAGCGGCGGTATGCGCGTCCGGTTGAAATACAGCTCGTTGGCGGCAAAGGCCGGATCGTACAGGATGGTGTTTACCACGGTGTCGCCGAGGGCGAGGAACTCGGTATAGACTCCTGCCTCCGGGCCGAAAAACGCGCCGAGGATCTCTTCCGGGGTCTTTCCTTTCCACAGCTCCGCCGCGGCAAAGGTGTTCAGCTCGTTCCAGCGGGATGAGCCGCGGAGGTAGGTGAAATTCCGGAAGTTCGACCATCCTCCGGTGGAGCACCACACGCTTAAACCCTCGATGTTCTTCAAGGTTTTCAGCTGATCCATGTAGCGCTGGTATTCCCAGCCTATGAACACGGGAAACTCGCCGAACCCCTCGTATTCCCGCCGGGTCTGGAACTCCACGATTTTCCGCTGGGGTGCCTTGATGATGTGCCGGTTCAGGGGCAGATAACGGAAGAAGTCGCTGTCGCCGTATTTCAGGGAAACAATCAGGTTCGGCGAGTCGATGCGTGCAAAGAGTTTCCGGTAGGTCCGGCGGTTCCAGATCAGGTCGCCGATCCCGTAGGCGCCGACAGTCCATGTGCGGAAAATGCAGGTTTTGTTCATCTTTTCAAACACGGGAAGCACCGCCCGCAGGAACGCGTTTCCCTGGGCGGGGGTTTTCAAAAGCAGGTGGCTTAAAAAATCGCCCTTTACATCGATGCCGTCGGATTCTCCGATCCGCAGGATCACTCCGGATACCTTGGGAAAGGATATGAACAGGCGTATGAGGGCGTCCCTGAAAAGGTCTACCTTCGCGCTGTGGTCGCCCAGGGTCCAGGCATCGATATATTCGTTGGAGAAGGTTACATCGCTGGTGATGAACACTTTCAGATTCCGCGACAGGGCTTCAAGTATCAGTTTTTGAAAGTACTTTCGGTAGTGGGCTGTCTTCTTCTTCAGGGACGTCGGGTAAAACGGATATTCAACCAGGTAGGGCAGTTCATCCAGGGAGATGGCGTTGTACCCTGCGTCAACAATTCTGTCCAGGTATCCGCTGAAGTTTCTGCGTATTTTCTTCCGGTGTTTTTTGCGGATGCGGCCGTTTTTTTCTATATGGTAAAAGGGAATTTTGGACCAGTTGATTTTCATGTCGGGGTGCCGCTCAAAGAACGGACTGGTGGAATCGATGATTTTCAAGGCGTCTGTATCCACGGGGCGCGTCCGTTCCCCTAAAAGGGGTGAAATTTCCTTATGAGCATATAGGGAACAATGAAGGACATTGCCTTCGGTACTATATCGATTGCCAGGGTGCAGCCTTCTCCCGACGGGGTGCTGGTTTCCTTCAGCTCGCCGTCGATGTGGTAATGGAAGGGAGAAGCCGATGATATCTCTACTCTGGAGACTTCGTAACGTTCGATGGGCGCGGGACGTCCTTTCTGGAGGTAGCGGAAATTGATCTGGTCATGCCAGCCGTTCCAGAGGGACAGGAAATCAAGGACGATCTTCATTTTGTCCTTCATGTTGAACAGATAGGCGTCCAGGGTGCCGTCATTGCAGACCGTGTCGGGGCAAATTTTGAACTGTTTGGCAAAATAGGGGCGTTTGCCCACCTCTATCATGCCGGGAGCCGCCCTGCGCGTGAGGGTGTCAAAGGCGTATTCCGCGTTTACCCTTGGTCCCCGGTAGGAGTATTTCCCTCCGGTGAGGCGCACCATGAACTGCTGGCTCTTGAAGGGGTTATACAGGATATAGGTCTGCAAAATGGCGGCTATGTAGCTTACTATTCCCGGTTTTGTAATGACCTTGCCGCTTCTGCGTCGGATTTTCCGCTTTTCCCGCTTGTACAGCACATGAGCGTCGAAACCCGTCCCCGCCAGCTGTCCGTATCCCTCTTCTTCCGCTGTCTGGTATTTCAGGAGGTCGACGGTCAGGCAGTGGTTGTTTTCTATGGAATGGACGAAGGTTTCCACCTGGGCCCTGAGGTTTTCCGGGATTTCGTAGGAGTCCTGGTATCCGTTGCCGCTGCCTCCCCGGAAGAACCCCAGGTGTACCGGCCGCTCGCCGGGTTTTTCGGCTTTCAGTTTCATGAGGGTGTTGATAGCGTCGTGGACGGTGCCGTCGCCGCCGGCTACCAGGAGGTAGGGCGAGGATGAATCGTAGAATCTATGTATCTCCTCTATGAAATGTTCCTTGCTTTCGGTGGAAACAATCACGGGATTTCCGTACTCGCTGAGCATGCGCTCAAGGCGCCGGGCGTGGGCAGGTTTCCGGGACGGATTGATAATCACCGTTGCCTGGGTGAAAGTGGCAGGATGCTTTTCCATTGTCATAAAGGTACACATAAAATGTTAAAAAAGCATGAGGCCCGACGCAAAAAAATATATGCACAGAGGAAGAAATCAGGCACAATGAGTGCCATGAACTTTAAACAGTTTCTTTCCATTGTAGAGATGCGGACCAAAATCATTTCCATGTCCACCCTGGCTGTGGCCCTCTGCTATACCCTGTATGAAGGGTTCTCCATTGATCCGCTGCTCCTTGCCCTGCTCGTTCCCGCCATACTCTTTGTTGACATGGGTACCACGGCAGTGAACACCCTTCTGGATTTCCTGCGGGGTACCGATAACGCGGAGACCAACAAGGAGCCCATGAAAGTACTGGTCCACGAACAGGTTTCGCCGAATGCCGCCCTGTGGTCGGCCCTGGGCTGTTATGCCGCTGCGGGGATATTCGGTGCGGCCCTGTCTTTTCTGACAAGCTGGCACATCGCCGCGGCCGGCGCCCTGTCCATACTCGTCGGCGCCGCGTACACCGCCGGTCCTTTTCCCATATCAAGGACCCCTGTGGGTGAAATCTTTGCCGGCGGCTTTCTGGGATCAGTCCTTTTCGCTGTTGTGTTCTATACCTTTTCCGGGACCCTCACCTTCAAGGCCATACTGGTTTCCCTGCCGTCCTTCTTCATCATTGCCTCGGTACTGACGGCGAACAACACCTGCGACATGGAAGGAGACGCCCAAAACGGCAGGAAGACCCTGTCGATCGTTATCGGCAGGCCCCGGGCGGAAGCACTTGTGTATGCTCTTGGCAGCATGGGTTTTCTGTCCCTCGCGGCATTGTATTACTACGGCGTGGTTCCTCCGACCATCCGTTTTCCCCTTGGCCTCGGTCTGTTCGCCTTGTTTTTCCTGTATAAAAAGATGCATACCCTGGGGTTCTCCCACGACACGAAACACCTGATCATGCAGTATGTGTCCCTCCTTGTGGTGCTGTATACCCTGGTTGCCGCAGCCGGGTACGGCTGGTATTTCCTCATAATCTGACTGGCGGCGGGTCGACAATATGCTGCCTGGGCAGGCAGTTTTACAGTTTTTTACTCGCTTTTTCCCATTTCCATGATATGCTGAAGATTCCTGCAGTCTGGTACAGCCGCCGGCTGCAGGTATATCCAGTAATGTGTCAGAAGGAGCGTTCATGTCAACCAGAGCGAAACTGATTGTACTTGTGTTGATCACGTCAATCGCCGGTGCTTCCTCGGTGTTCGTCAACAGCCTGGTGCTCAGGCCGGTACGGAACATAGAGAAGGAAGTGAAAATCCTGGACAACCTGAAGTTCAGCTTCATAGATTACATTGCCAAGGCAAACCAGCTGGATACCCAGGATTTCAGGACTCAGTGGGACCTCGTAAAGGAGGCGCGCACAAGTCTGGAAGGGGCTTTCGGGCAGATATCAAAGCTTAAGTACCTCCCCGCCTTGAACGAAAAGATCCGTTCGTCTATCGATACCATCAGTCTGTTTTCCACCTTCCTCACCATGAACCAGGCGAATCTGGACGAGCGCATAGACAAGGTCGTGGAGATCGCCGAAACACATTTGGGAAAAGACAGCTCCTTTACCGTTTTTCAGCTGGCATGGGGGCTGGATGATCTAAGCGAAGCCTCTGCCGATGAGGTAAAACAGCGGGTCTTTTTCATGACCTCGGGCATTGTCACCCTCAACAAGAATGCCGCCATGACCCTGGCGAGCCTGGAATCCCAGTACCAGATCATATCCGGGGAAATACATAAATTTGAAGGCCGGGCACGGCGGACCCTTGGGCTTATCCTCATTATAATCCTGACAGTTCCCATGGTGCTGGCCCTCCTCATTGCCAACATGCTTGCCGACCGGATACAGAAGGTCGCGGTGGGCATTTCCCGCATGCGCGACGGAGATCTCGCCGACCGGATCGAGGTGAACAGCCGCGACGAAATGGGGCGCCTGAGCAGAAACGTCAATGACTTCACCGACGCGTTAAGTGCGTCCATACGCCACATCCAGGACGCCTCTAAGATCAACAAGGAAGTAACCGACCGTCTGCGTTCCAGTGTCGAACGGGTTGCGGGGACAACTACCTACGCCCGGGAATCCGCTGAATCGATCTGCGAAGGTATGAACACCTTGAACGAAACCGTTCTCGTGACTGAATCGGCGGTGCAGACTGTGGATGAACAGCTTGGCCGTCTGGAAGCGGTCCTGAACGACCAGGTGTCCATGATCGAGGAAACCACCGCTTCGGTATCCCAGATGATCGCGTCGGTAAACAATGTGAGCGATATCACCGTTAAAAAGAAGGCCGCTCTGTCCAATCTGGTAAAATTTTCCAACGAAGGCGGTGCGAAACTCGACGAAACCAACAGGGTGGTATCCGCCGTACATGAAAGCGTAGAGGAAATTCAGGGTACTGCCCGTATCATCGCGGATATTGCTTCCCAGACCAACCTGCTGGCAATGAATGCCGCAATCGAGGCCGCTCACGCGGGAGATTCGGGAAGGGGCTTCGCGGTAGTCGCCGATGAAATACGCAAACTCGCCGAGGCTACGTCGACCAACTCAAAACGGATCGGCGGCGTCATGAAGGCCATCATCAAGAACATAGAGGAAGCAGTCATTTCTGCTCAGAATACCGGCATGGTGTTCCAGCGGGTCGACCAGGAGGTCAGCGAGGCATCGGCTTCCTTCGACGAGATTGCCAGGAGCATGGAAGAGCTCAAAGTCGGGGGCACCCAAATCCTCGAAGCCATGAGCCGCCTGAATGATATTTCAACCCAGGTCCAGGACAGCGATGTGTCGATGCGAACGTCGTCCGATGCGAACAGAAACGCCATAGAGCGGGTTGAGCATATCTCCAGTGTGACTGTGGAACAGGTGAAGCGTATAACCGAGGCCCTCGAGTCCCTGGTCAAGGAGATGGAACAGGTTACCGGAGCCACCAAACGGGCAGACGCCATTTCCGAAACCCTCGAACACGAGGTGAAAATGTTCAAGATCGGCGAGGCCTGAGGCCCGGTGTGTTCTTGAGTTCTCCCGTTTTTTTGTCGTTTCGGTGCTGCCGTTCACCGGGATTCGTCTCCCGAGAGGCG
>JAFGQL010000002.1 GCA_016935695.1 Spirochaetales bacterium | reverse complement strand
TCGGTAAAACTATAGTGGGTCTTAACTTCGGAAACCAGGGGAACATAGACATCATAATGGCGCAGTGTGTCGAGTTTAAGAATTTTTTTTCTAAACCGGTAGTATCGGTGAAGTGACGGCAAGCTGCCGCGGACGGTTTCTATAAGATTGTCGTATACCGATTCTGGAACCTTGTCGCCGAACAGTGCCTTGACTCTGACATTCGGATAATTACGGATTTTTGCTTTATACACATCAAGCTGTACGCTGCCGTTGTACAGGCTTGCAAGGGTGTTTTTATGCTTTTCATACACACCGTAGAATTGATGGTAAGCAGTTTCCCGAATAGACCTATCACGGGAAATAAGAAAACTGGAAAAACTGGATTGGGAAAGCGGTTTTTTCCCATCTGGAGTTTCTATCATACCAAAATCCATGTCCGCATCATTTAGCGCGGAAAAAGTTTTGCTGGCGGTGACATTAGATTCGGCCTGCATGGACAGGAGCCGTTCTTCGCGTTCAGATAGAACATGGGGCTTGAAACGGAGTATTTTTTGCAATGCAATTCTATAATCTGCAAGCAGTGGATCCGCAAGATAGGTATCCATCTGTTTTTCAGGAATTGCCATTAGTTCAGGTTCAAAGTAGCTGATGGCGGTGCTTAATTTGGTGGCGGCGGACAAGTATCTGCCTGAGCGGTCAATATTTTTTGAATCGGCGGTATTCTCTGATGTCCTTAATTGTGCGTAATTGCCAAGGCGTTCCGCTATCTGCTCAAGTTCGTTCATCTCTGTAAGAAAGGAATGAAGATGCTCAACTGATGTACCAAGGGTTCCCTTAAAAGTTTCCATTTTTGGAACACCCTCGATAAGACGCAAAAGAGATTTTTCCCATTCTTCTTCGCTTGAAAAAAGTCTGGTTAAATCCCATGTGTCGGATATGGGGATCTCGCTGCGTTCAGGAATATTCATGTTCTTCTCCTGTATAAACAATTATTTCGTTGCACACGCGATCAGACGGTCCGCGTTGTTGTTGTAAGGTTTTCCGTCAAAGCTTCCATATACTTCTACAGACGAAAAACCGCAGTCGGTAAGCAAGCGGGATAATTCGGCTGCGGAATACACACGATGGGTGAACGTATACTCATAGCGTTTGCCGTTTTCATTAATTATCATCCATCTGTTTTTTAAGGACTGCCAGCTGTCTTCTATTGTATATTCGGCATAAAGTATGGAGCCGTCTTTTTCCCAGGCTTCGGATGAGATGAAATCTCTGGCAAGAAGCTCTTTTCCGTTTACGTCTATTACAAAACAGCCGCCTTCGGAAAGGCTTTCACGTATATTTCTGACATAGGCACGTTCATCGTCCGGGTTGTCAAAGAAACCGAATGAGGTGAAAAGGTTCACCGCCAGGCGGTAACATGCAGGGCGGATGAAAGAACGGACATCCCCAAGTATGAAGTCAATGTCCAGGTTTTCCGCATCGGATAGGTCCCGTGCGGCGTCTATATACGTCGCTGTGCGGTCTATAGCTGTTACCCTGTGGCCCAATGCAGCGAATTCGACCGCGTGCCGGCCGACTCCGCAGCAGGAATCCAGTACAGGTGACACTGTATTAATTCCGGCAAGCTTGAGCACGTTTTCTACTTCCCACCTGCTTCCCGCCCAGCGTTTTTCATCGAACATTACAGGGGCGAAGTGCTCCCAGAACTCATCGTTCTCGAACCATTGACTCATACATTCTCCAGGAAAGAAGATAGCCGACGTGCCGCTTTACCGCGGTGGCTGATACGGTTCTTTTCCTCATTGGTTAGCTCTGCCATGGTGCGGTTGTACTCCGGTAGAAAAAAAACAGGATCATAACCGAAACCGCCGGTGCCCGACGAAGAAAGGGCAATACGGCCTTCTACTGTTTCCTGGAACACCACGAAACGGTCTTTTTCGTAGTAATACACAAGGGCACAGACAAAACGGGCTGATCTGTTCGCCTGGGTTGACATACGGTCCAAAAGCAATGCGCAGCGTTCCTTGAAACCGGCTTCCGGCGGCAGCACATCATTACCGTAACGGGCAGAGTATATACCCGGTGCTCCGTCAAGAGCGTCAACGCATATACCGGAATCATCGGCAATAACCGGTTTACAGGTCTGGGAGTAAAGAGATGAGGCCTTTATGAGGGCATTCTCGCAAAAGGTAGCGCCGGTTTCCTCTACCTGAAAATCCAGGGAAAGGTCTTCTGGAATGAGAATTTCATGAGCAGGCAGCAGGTTCGTAAATTCCGCTTTTTTGTGGATATTTCCGGTTGCGCAAAGAATAATCACACACGAATCGTAGCCGAATTACGCACAAATTTGAAGTACACTAAGGGGTAACTTATGCCGCTTTTTTTAGTTTTCCTTTTGCCCATGCATTCCGCAGGTAGTACAGGCTTGAGTCTACTGTGCCCTTGGGAACCTCCAATAGTTCACTGATTTCTTTGTGGGTCGGGTGAATCATTACAGATTTCAATTCCTTTACCAGACGCCGGAGAGTAATGGTGCATTTTTGAATCCTGATTTTCAATTCATGTTTTTCATCAGCGGTGAGGGACTCATTGAGCTGCTGCTGATATTGAAGAAGCCTGTAATAGGCAAGGTTCCTGCGCTCATTTAGAAAATGAAACCTGAGTTTACGTTCGGATGTTTTTTGCGAGAGTATTTTGGTATAGGAAATAAATGTCGGATACGGCACCCCAATGACAGATGTCATCATCCGCTGCATGTGTTCGGGAAACATATCGTAACAGGTCAATAGCGCAATCAGCAGACGGTTACTTACTATATCGCTGAAACCTTGAGAGAGTTTCTCCTCATCAGATTCCTTGTTCTGAATGTCGGTTCCGTACATGTCGAATATTTCCCGTATGAAATCAGCGTTGGCGGTAATCCGGTTTTTTGTACGGCTGCGTCTTGCACGGTTAAGAAAGGTCAGCAATTGATACTTTATATGGACATTGAGGTAATATTCAAACGGAATGCCTATGTAGGTGAAATTACGAATGATTGAGGGAATGCGGCCGTGGAAAAAAACGATAAAGTCACTTTGCTGGTCTTCATTTAACCGTGTTTTCCCTTTTAGATAATTGAAGACATGCAGGCAGATTTCGTTAATTACAGGAATTGCGATTGGGTCATTGTTTTTCTCGACTTCTACTTTTTCAGTAAGATTTTTCATATATAACTCCTCACTTTTGAATGTGTGTGCTTAATAGCAGAGAGCGTGCCAAAAGTATTGGGTATATAATTAAACTATTACCCTGGAAGAGTTTAACTGAAATTTGTAAAATGAACGGACCAGTGTATTTACACGTATTTACATGAGGCCGAAACGGTGGAGTTATGCCAAATATTCTCTTGCCATTTTTTCTCCCTCTTTCAGGTCAACTTTTAAAAAGAGGATGCCTCCGATGAAGAAAAGTATAAGGATTGAGAGAATACTTACCCTGGAGCTTCCGGTTACATAGGCGGAAAACCCCATGAGAAACGGTCCAATAACTGCCGCAAATTTGCCCAGCATATTGAAGAACCCGTAAAATTCTCCGGCTTTCTGTTCCGGGATCAGACGTGCGTAAAAACTTCTGCTCAATGCCTGTATGCCGCCCTGAAAAAGGCCGACCAACAGTGCAAGGATGAAAAAATGGCCTTCATTCTGCATAAAGAAACCAAGGACGGTAATGCAGCAGTAGGCGATGATTGCAATAAGAATTCCGCGCTTTATGCCGATTTTTGATGCAAACCAGTTATATGCAAGGGCGCCGGGAAAGGCGACAAACTGGACGATGAGCAGGGCGACAATGAGAGCGGAAGAATCGAAGCCCAGTGAGGTACCGTAATCTACTGCCATCCTGATGACGGTATCTACACCATCGATATAAAACCAATAGGCAAGAAGAAAGACACCTACAACCTTCAGATGACGGATATTCTGCAGGGTGTTTTTCAATTCGCGGAACCCTGCTTTTACTGCCTGTGTTAACGGTACTGACCCGGAAACCTCCGGTTCTTTGATAAACAGAAATACAGGGATGGAAAACAGCGCCCACCAGAGAGCTACGCTCAAAAAGGACACCCGAATAGCTGCGGCTCCATCGGAAAGGCCGAACAGATGGGGCTTTTGATACATGATTACATTCAGAAGGAACAGGAGTCCTCCGCCAATGTACCCGAGGGCAAAGCCGAAGGAAGAAACGAAGTCTACCTTTTTCCTGGACGCGACACCGACAAGAAGGGAATCATAGAATATGTTGCCACCGGAAAAACCGACTGCGCCTGCAACATACAGAAGGGCAGCTAATTGCCAATGGCCCTGCATAACGAACCATAGACCGCCGGTACTTATGATACCTAAATAGCTGAAAAGGAAAAGGAACTTTTTTTTCGCTGTACCCTTGTCGGCGATGGCTCCAAGAAAAGGAGAAAAAGCTGCAACAATGACCGAAGCAAGGGAGTTCGCAAGACCAAGATAAAAAGTGCTTTCTGTAACATTGGCCCCGTGCGCCCAGTAGGCTTTGAAAAACAATGGAAAAAACCCCGCCATCACCGTCGTCGCGAAGGCTGAATTTGCCCAGTCATATAGCGCCCAGCTTATAATCGATTTTTTCGTGTCTTTCATGTGAGGCTCTCCTGTATGGTTGAGCCATGATACTAAAGTCGTGAGCTGAGCGCTACTGTAAAATGTGAAAAAACAATGAAAATACTACAGGTATACCTCAATATATCAGACAGATGCAGTATTGAAAGCAAGATAAGGGAGAGAAGCGTACACTCTCTCTATTTCCTTTTTACCGCTTAACAACAAGGCTGTGGAATCCCAGGTACCGTCCAGAAAAGAGTTTCTGAACGCGTCGGGCAGATGAATAGGGTAGGCAGTATCTCCGGCCTGCAGCATCTTCTCCGACAGATCGATACGCAATTCTAATGAAGGATTTTGTTCAATCGCAGCCTGGACTTCATGGATATCTTGTTCAGAGAGTTGTACCGCAGGAATACCGAGAGCGGTACAGTTACCCGCGAAGATCTCTGCAAAGGATTCGCCGATAATGGCTTTTATTCCATAGTCTTTGAGGGCCTGAGGGGCGTGCTCTCTGCTGGATCCGCACCCGAAGTTTTTGTTTACTGCTAAAATACTGTGGCCTTCATATTCACTGCGGTCAAAAACGTGGTTTTTAGGCGTTCCGTTATCATTGTAACGTTCATCATAAAACGCATAGGCTCCAAGACCGGCAAAGGTAACGCACTTCATGAACCGTGCAGGAATAATGCGGTCCGTGTCTATCTCGTTTCCCCTTATTGGAATTCCCTTACCGCTTAATTCTGTAATTACTGTATTCATACTAGGCTCCCCAATTTCTAATATCCACAATTTCTCCGCTGACTGCCGCCGCAGCTGCCATAGCCGGACTCATAAGCAGGGTCCTTCCGTGAGGAGATCCTTGACGCCCAATGAAATTTCGGTTGGAAGAACTCGCGGAGATTTCATTGCCTTTTAATTTGTCCGGGTTCATGGCCAGGCACATGGAACAGCCGGCGCCGCGCCATAAAAAACCTGCTTCGGAAAATATCCTGTCTATACCCAATTCCCTGGCTTCGGCGTCGATACGCTGGCTTCCCGGTACTACGAATGCCCTGACAGAGTCCCGGACTTTCTTGCCTTTTACTAAAGACGCTGCTTCCTTGAGGTCGCTCAGGCGACCGTTGGTACAGGATCCTATGAAAACGACATCAATTTTCTTTCCTGTAATTGGGTCCCCCTGGGAAAATCCCATATGCTCATAGGCCCGCTCTGCCACCTCACGGTCATCCTTGGACATGGTTTCTAAATCCGGCAGACGTCCGGTAACGCCGATGGACTGGCCAGGATTGATGCCCCAGGTAACCATCGGCTCAATTGTTGATCCGTCCAGGCTGTATTCATCGTCGTACCTGGCATCGATGTCCGATGCTATGGATTTCCAGAATGCAACTGCCTTTTCAAAGTCAGCCGGGGCATAGGGTCTGCCTTTTATATAAGTGAAGGTGGTGTCATCCGGATTTACGTACCCGACTCTGGCGCCTCCTTCTATGCTCATGTTACAGATGGTCATTCGTTCTTCCATGGAAAGGCTGTGTATGAGTGATCCTGTGTATTCATAGGCGTAACCGAGGCCCCCTTTTACGCCAAGATCGTGAATAATTCTGAGAATTATATCTTTCGCGTAGACAAATGGCTTCAGTGAACCTGATACAGAAATTTTCTTGACCTTTGGTTTTGATATGGCCATGGACTGGGTTGCCAGGATGTCACGGATCTGGGAAGTGCCTATTCCAAAACCTATAGAGCCGAACGCACCGTGTGTGGAGGTGTGGGAATCGCCGCAGGCAATGGTCATGCCCGGCTGGGTGAGCCCCATTTCAGGACCAACTACATGAACAATGCCCTGTTTCCCCGATGAGAGATCGAAAAATGTTATATCGTGCTGACTGGTGTTTTTATCAAGTTCCGCCATCATGTTTTCCGCAAGAGGATCTTTGAACGGCC
>JAFGQL010000051.1 GCA_016935695.1 Spirochaetales bacterium | reverse complement strand
TTCGTATCCCGTCTCATGTTCGACTTCGGCATTGAAGCACTGGGCATCAGGAACTTGAGTATCAGCTGGAGGAAGAAATGAACAAGGTGATTGGTTTTACAAAACTCAGGTTTCTGTTTTTAACGGTTTCCCTGATTGCGATAGCAGCCGGTATCGTCGGAACAATAAGCCGCGGAGGGTTTGACCTCGGAATTGACTTCAACGCGGGGTTAAGCCAGCGTGTACAAATTGCGCCGTTGGGCTTTTCCATCTCTTATGAAGGAGAAGAAAGTCCGGTAGTCAATGTCATTAACGACGGAATTACTGTTGAGACACGCACCGAAACCGGTGTGGTCCGGAACCGGATAAGTTTTGAGGAGTATACCACTCTGAGGGCCGTCGCTTCGGCGGTTTCGGAAATACCGGGCGTATCAATAGAGTTGAAGGTTGAAGGGCTCACCCCCAGTTCACGCATTATCAGCCTGAACCATCCTGTCAATCTTGTCGAAGGTCCTGCACTGGTGAATATTCTGCCGGAAAATGCCGGTATTTCCCTGGATGAAATGCGGACCGTTCTTTCAAATAAGTTCGGAGATGTGCAGGTACAGACTGTCGGCCGGACGGAAAACCAGGAATTCATGATCCAGGTAGAAGATCCGGGAGATGACAAGGATTTCGCGGTCAACGCAGAAGACGGCATCGTAGCCGCCCTTTCTGCCTCATACGGCGCCGAGCAGGTTCTGGTGCGGCAAAGCGACTTTGTCGGTCCCAAGTTCTCGGCGAATCTGGGACAGCAGTCTTTTTTGCTGACTCTTCTTGCTCTGGGTCTGATACTTGTCTATGTATGGATACGCTTTAAACTTGCTTACGCTGTATCCGCAATCAGCGCCCTGTTTCATGACGTACTGATCATGCTGGGGTTCATTGGAACTTTTCAGATGGAAGTTTCCACTGCCACCATTGCCGCGGTGCTGACCATCATCGGATATTCGCTGAACGATACCATTGTTATTTTCGACCGTGTCAGGGAAAATACCGGATTAATGAGCGATTCGCGGTTCAGGGATGTCATTGATACATCGATCACCCAATCCTTAAGCAGAACACTCATCACTTCTCTTACTACTCTTCTTGCGGCAGTGTCTCTGTATGTTTTCGGTTCCGGTTCAATTAAGGACTTTGCTCTTGCACTCATAGTGGGGGTAGTCGTTGGTACCTATTCTTCGATATTTGTCGCTTCACCGATTCTACTTGGATGGACAAACGCGACGAATGCCCGGAGGAAAAAGAAGGATGCCCAAAAGTACGGCGTAAAAAAAGAAGCAAAGATTGAAGGGCCTGTTACCGAGGAAACGCCGAAGAAAATTGAAATTCCAAAGGTTGAGCGCAGACTTAAAGGGAAAAGAAAAAAGAAATAGCAGGATATGTGAGTGGATATCTATCCCAGATAAGCAGACCGTCGGATTACCGACGGTCTTTTTTTTTACTTGTATATTCGTGGTAAATCCATTATAGTGAACAAGTGACCATAAAAAAATAAACAGTCATAAGAACACAGTAGGAGGGGCCTTGCCGGGATGGGAAAATTCAGTATTCAGGAGCGTGAGAGAATTCAGGAAATGCTCGTAAAAGAAGGCTCGCGGCTTTTTGGTCTCCATGGGTTAAGGAAAACATCTGTAGAGGATATTGCCGGCGCCTGCGCCATAGGGAAGGGGACATTTTACCTGTTTTACAGCAGCAAGGAAGAATTACTTCTGGAAATTCTGGACAGGGAAGAAATCAGCATGCACCAGAAAATCTATGAAACTGCCGGTGAAGTGATTACCGCCGCATCGCTTACCGATATGCTCACCCACATATTCCTTGCCTTCTACGATGACTCAGTTGCAAAGACCTTGTATGCCCTTGGCGAATTTCCCCTGTTGTTCAGGAAAATACCGCAAGAACGTGCTGCCTTGAATGATAAAAGAGACTATGAGCTCAGCTGTTTCCTGTTGGAACGGCTTCCTGGAAATAACCTGGAGCCGGATGTCTTCATGGGGCTGTTACGAAGCGTTTTCCTGGCAACCCTTCACAAGGAAATTATCGGAACAGCTGTGTTCGAGGATGTGATACGCCTGCAGCTGCGTTTTATCGCGGAAGGACTGGCTGGTAATGAAAAGCAGATAAGGCTGTCATGATTGTCAGGGAGCAATTTCTTAACGTCTGCGCAGCAAGGGCGGTTGTAGATGGCGGCAGAGAAAGGCAGGCATTGAACCAGTACTGAGCCGGACAGGAATTAAGGAGAAAGAAAATGATCCAGGTACAAAATCTTACCTACACCTATCCAGGCGGGTTAAAACCGGCGATAGAAGAATTAAGCTTCAAAGTAAATAAAGGGGAAATACTTGGCATGTTAGGACCAAGCGGCGCGGGTAAAAGCACACTGCAAAAATGTCTCTTTGGTCTTTTGCAGGGATATTCCGGGAGCATCGAATTCTCCGGGATGATCCCCGGTACCGCGTTGTTCCGGGAACATATTGGCGTGCAGTTTGAATTTCCCAATATGTACGAGGCATTCACTGCTGTTGAAAATCTGGAGTTTTTCGGTGGATTTTATTCTGGGGAAAAACGGGACATCCACACGCTTCTTTCTGACGTGGGTCTGGAGCAGGACGCAGGTAAGAAAGTAGGGGAGTTTTCCAAAGGCATGAAGATTCGTTTGAGTTTTGCGCGGGCGATACTTCATAATCCCCGCGTCCTGTTTCTTGATGAACCTACAAGCGGGTTGGACCCTGTATACTCAGACCAGCTTATGTCAATGATTGAGCGGGAAAAGAAGCGGGGTGTTACTGTGTTGCTTACCACCCATAATATGCAGGTAGCATCACGACTGGCCGACCGCCTGGCTTTTATTGTTGATGGACGATTACCACTTGTTGACACCCCAGCATCATTGATCCACCGTTATGGTGAGGACCGGATCAGGCTGGAGCTGATGAAAGACGGCGGTTGCGAGACCCTGGATTTTCCTTTGACAGATTTGGGGAATAATGAAAGTTTCTTTGCCGCGCTGCGATCAGGAACCCCTGTTTCCCTCCATTCTCAGGAAGCGACTCTGGACAAGGTATTCGCCGCGGTAACCGGGAGGACCCTGAATGGCCGCCGGTGAGTTTTTTTTACAGGCAGCACCGGGATTCTTGCCAAAGTGTATCAGGATGATGCACATGGATTTCCGTTTTCTTGTACGGCAGGGTTTTCTTCTGGCCTACGGAGTAGTCCTGCTTGTGTATTTTGCCGTGCTGACGCTGCTTCCGCCTGGACCTGCCCGCAGCGGATTTTTAGTATTCGCCGTGTACAGCGATACCGCAATTGTCGGGTTCTTTTTTTCCGCCGCTATGATGTTTCTGGAGAAAGACCAGAATCTTCTGGTTAACTGGTACGTTCTGCCGGCAGGTTTCAGATACTATACCTGTGCGCGTCTTGTCACCTTTTCGGTTTTATCTCTGGCGATATCGTTATGCCTGTATCTGCCTTTCATGGGTATACGTCATATTACCGGATTCAGCGCCGGGGTTTTTGCGAGCGTTATCTTGAACATCCCTGTGGGTATGATGCTTGCTGCCAAGGTGAAGAAGCTTCTGAATTTTCTTCTGGTATCGGTACTGGTTCTTTTACCCCAGATGCTGCCCCTTCTCGACTATTTTGGTGTGTACCGGCACCGGGGGTTCCGTCTTCTGCCGGGGTACGGGGTTTTGCTTCTTCTGGGCGGAGGGCAGGACCCCATAGCCGGCGGCATAGGCAGCTGGTATGTAATACCGACTCTTGTCTGTTCCGCCCTGTTTACCTGGTGCTGCGGCCGGTATCTTGACCGGAAACTCAGGAAATAAAAAAAGGAGGACAGGGTTGAAAAGAACGGGAATCAGAAATATGTCCGGTCTTCTCAGGTTCATTGCGGCAGATGTAAAACAGCTGTCCCGTATGCCGGGGATGTTGTTCTTCCTTACCATACCGCTTTTGATGTGGTCCGGTCTGGGTATCATCGTACCCTTTGCAAACAGGCTTACGGTGAGCAATGCTGGGATAGATCTCCTTGGGTATACTGAATACGGATACTCTTTTCTGGTCCTGGTACCCGGCATGATCGGCGGTATGATGATTGCACTTCTTCTGGTTGACGACCGGGACCTGGGCCTTATACGCTATTTCGGTGTGCTGCCTTTTGGAAAAACAGGTTATTTAGCGGGAAGGACGAGCATAGTGTTCATTATTTCATGGGTTCTTACCCTCGTCTTCATGGTGCTGCCGGGCTTCTACACCTTTAATGCACTGCAGCTCATTGTGGTGCCGCCTATGGCGGCCCTCGGGGCACCCTTTATCGCCTTTATCGGGGCGGGTATCGCAAAAAACAAAGTAGCCGTAATGGCAGTACTCAAGACATTATCGGGTTTATATGTGATACCCCTCGCGCAGTTTTTTATTCCTTCCGGGTGCCGCATGCTTTTAGGGGTGTTTCCTCCCTATTGGGTGACAAGGATGTTTTTGATAACAGGGCAGCCCGTCGTAGACTATGCGGATGTATGGATATCCATCGGGATCGGCGTCGTGGGGCATGGTTTGTATGTGTACGCGGCGCTGCGTTTTTTTCAATCACGAGAGAATTAAAAGACAACATTTACCGAAAGGGCAACCGACACACCGCGGAGTATCATGTGTGCATCGGAATCCTCTACTGACAGGGGAGCTGTCACTGTCCCGGTATCATAGTCGATTTCGTATCCTGCCGCGGTAAAGGCCAGGTCATGGCGTATGTCACGGTAGGTGCCTCCAAGGTCTATGCTGAACTGGCCCATTTTTATGCCGATAGAAGCTCCTGCCATCCAGCCGAATCCAGGGGAGGGGGTAAATGTATAGGTATGCAGGGCGACATCTCCATCCTGACCAGCAAGGCTTTTATCAAAGAAACCGGCGTACGGCCGCAGTACAAATGCCCAGTTTACGGCTCCCCCTCCGTACACTTTGAAATAAACAGGGTTTAGGGGAACCGTTGTTTGAAGCAGCAGATGGGCGGACAAGGTATCCCCGTAGAGCACGGGGCCCTTCACCATTGATACGCTGTCCGAGGCAATGGTATATCCGTCGGCATGGTGATAGTTAATTCCTATTGGTATGCTGAAATATTTCCCGAAACCGATACTGGTCGAGAGGGTTTTTTCAATGGCAATTGTGCCTTCACCGTACTTGTACAGGGTTTCGGGGATGAAAACAGATACCCCCACGCCTCCTTCAAAGGCCCACAAAGAGATGCCGAAGTACATGTAAACCAGGAATGAAAAAAATCTTTTCAATGCATACCTCCGTTATCCAAGGCTATATACTATGCAGTTTTTTGTGGAAAAACCAAGGGCATTGTAGGGTTTTCCAGAATTGATGATTATATTCTAGTCGATGCCGGAAAAATTCACCCTTGAATGGAAATCCTCCATAACGGATATCCCGCAAGAAGACTGGGACAGTTTGGCTGCTGTTGATGATATGCCATTTTATGAATGGCACTGGCTCCGGCTGTTGGAGAGTTCAGGATCCATTCATCCAATTAACGGATGGACCCCGGTGCATGCCACTGTCTGGCATGGTTCCCGGCTTGTCGCATGTGCTCCCTTGTATGAAAAAACCCACAGTATGGGAGAGTTCGTGTACGATTTCGCCTTGGCGGATGTCGCCAGGCAGCTGAATGTAGCGTATTATCCGAAACTGGTCGGGACTTCTCCGGCCACTCCTTCCGGCTCATACCGGCTTTTTCACCATCCGGATTACCCCGGGGCCGCGGATTTCCTTTTGAGCGGATTAGTAAAAATGTGCGGCGAAAAGGACATGGGGGGCTTGAGCTTCCTGTTTGTGCAGAAAGAATGGATTCCTGTGATGGCTTTGAAAGGATTCCATGAATGGAAACACCAGGCTTTTCTCTGGACCAACCGGGGTTTCTCCGGGTTCGGCGATTACCTGGCCCTTTTTTCCAAAGGCCAGCGGAGGAATATCCGTAAGGAACTCGCATCAGTTGAGAATCAGGGTGTTTCTATCCGTCCTGTGTGGATAGAGGATACACATAGTGATCAACGCCGCTTTCTGTATGACATGTATGACAACACAAATTCCCGGTTCGGCCCCTGGGCGGCGCGCTTTCTTACCCCCGATTTTTTTTACCGGCTTAACGAAGGGGGTAAACGGCGTATCCTTCTTTTTTTGGCCGAAGCATCCGACACAGGGGAGTCCCTTGCTGTTTCCGTAGTGGTAGTCAAAGACCGGTATATGTTCGGCCGGTACTGGGGTTCCAAAACTTTCGTAAAGGACCTTCATTTCGTTCTGTGTTATTACGAACCGATACGGTACGCGATTGAGCATGGAATAGACTTTTTCGATCCCGGTGCCGGCAGTCCCCATAAACTCAGGCGAGGGTTCGAGGCGGTGTCTGTTTCCAGCCTGCACTGGTTCTCCGCACCGGTGATGAATGACCTTTTCCGTAGATACATGCCGCAGATTAATGAAGAAGAAATGTCCCATATAGAGGACATGAACCGATCGGTTCCCCTGGCATCCCCCGCGATACAGGGCGGAGATGAACACTAGGTACATGGGTTCTGTTCCAGGAGAAGCTCTGAGAATACGACACGTCTTGATATTTACCCCTGATGTGGCGACAATAGAGCTATGTTGAGCTTTCTTACTTCCACGGACCTTACATGGGATGTTGTTTTATTCCGCATGTGTTTCGGGGTGCTTGCGGGCGCCCTTATCGGGATTGAACGTGAACGCAGTTCGAATCCGGCAGGCCTCCGTACCCATATTCTCATTGCCTCGGCATCAACGGCGCTTATGCTGTTATCCATTTACCTGCCTGCCCACTCCCTTTCCGACGGGGATTCTGGACGGATAGCAGCCCAGGTGGTTTCCGGCATCGGGTTTCTGGGAGCCGGCGCGATTATGCGTTTCGGTACCAATGTTCAGGGGCTTACTACCGCCGCGTCGATATGGAGTGTCGCCGCCCTGGGGCTGGTTATCGGCGGGGGGATGTATTTCGGCGGTTTGCTTCTGCTTACAGTTATGCTGTTCACCCTGTATGTTCTGGATAAACTGGAAAAACGTTCATTTCGCCAGTATGCCCTCAAGGTGCTGCGATTGTGGCTGGATTCAGGGGATGTCAGGATACGGGATATCATTCATGCACTGAAGGAATTCAAAGTACTGGTGAAATCCATAGATTTTTCCCAGGAACTGGAAAACGACGCCACCCAGCTGAAATTTTACCTGAAGATGCCCAATGATGTTGATCTTGAGAAAATGGTTGCCCGCCTTTCCGAAATGGAACACGTAAAAAAGATAAAAATGGACCAGAATTACTAGAGCTTACCTGGAGGTCTTCCCGGCGGGAACAGCTGCTTTTTCCACTGTGGATACTGCAGGGGATCAAGCTGGTATATGAAATCACCGGAACTCATTTGCAAGAGTATACACCGCTGACTATACTAGTTGAGTATCAGGAACAATTTCCTGGCATTGAGAAATTTTCTTTACAGATGGTGCGTGCCGTTACAAAAAGTCTGCCATTATAGAGGTTCCCTTGGGAACTGTTTAGGAAAAAGAGTGAAAAGAGCCCGATTTCAGTTGAAAGTCACCCACATGCTAATTCGGAGACATCTTGTAGCCGCCTGGGTTTTGCTCCCGGCAGCGGCGGTATCCGCGGGGGTCAGCATAACTGCCGCATGGTCCGGTGACTTCCGGTCTGTCGCAGTGTATCTCGCCGCGGGAATGCTGCCGGTCATGTGCGGTTTTGCTTTCTTGAGCGTGTTGCTGCATAGACGCACGAGGGATACCCTTAAACTCGCGGGAGACGAGCTTTTTTCCCTCCGGAAGGACCGTGAACAGCTTATTAAGTTTAATGCTTCTATCATTTCGATCGCAGAAAACCTGCATCCGAGCAAGGTCCTTCAGCGTGTCACCCAGGAGCTCATTGATCTACATTCCGCCGATCTGTGTCTGATTCTCCAGTTTCAGGAACACTCGCGGTCATTTGTCACAATCAGTCAGTACGCGCGCAGTAAACGGGACATCGATCTGGATAGTCTGAATGTATTTTTACGGGTACTCGGGGTGTCCGATGATTCGGCACTGAAACCCCGTATCATAAAGCAGGGGAGTAATGAGACTAATGACCGCTATATGGATAACGTGTTCGGCGGCGCCGTGCCCTGGGTACTGATGGTTCCCATGGTATATCAGGGTAGGTCTCTTGGGGTTATTGTCATTCACAGCGATAATGACGGACCCACGGACATCCTGCGGACGGAACTCACCCGGGTTGTTGCACATCAGGCGGCAGTGGCTTTGAATCACGCTCAGTTGTTCCAGAAAGCCCAGGATGAAATACGCAAGCGGGCAGAGACAGAAGACGAGTTATATCAGATTGCCTTTCATGACAGTCTGACCGGACTGCCGAACCGCAGCTTTTTCCTGGACCGGCTCAACCGCGCCTTCGGCCGGGGTAAAAGGGATGAGGATTTCTTTTACGCGGTTGTGTATTTTGACTGTGACAATTTCAAGTACATTAATGACAGCCTCGGTCATCAGGCAGGGGATGAAGTACTGTGCCAGATTACCGACAGAATAAAGGAAGAGCTCAGGCCGTCGGATACCTTCGCCCGCATCGGAGGCGATGAATTCGTCATTTTATTCGAAGGACTCACAAAAACAGAGGACGTCTATTTCGTCCTTTCGCGGATACAGAAGAAGGCTGTCCTGCCAATGGAGGTGATGGGTAAGGAACTGGTGGTTTCGGTAAGCATCGGTGTGGCCCTGTGCCATAGCCATTACAGTCATCCCCAGGAGCTGCTGCGGGACGCGGATATCGCCATGTACCGGGCAAAAATGCGGTCAAAAGGCAGCTTTGAAATATTTGACAAGGATATGCGGGCAACGATTGTCCGCCACATGGAAGTCGAATCCCGCTTGAGGCGTGCCCTGGAATTCGGTGAACTGTCGACGGTGTATCAGCCGATTGTTGATCTGTCGACAGAAGAGCTTGCGGGATTTGAGGCCCTGGTCCGGTGGAACAGTGAGTCCGGCGATATGTACCCCGACGAGTTTATTCCGGTGGCCGAGAAGTGCGGTCTTGTGGGGCGTATAGACCGGTTTACCATGATGAATGCCCTTTCCCAATTGCAATCCTGGATGAACCAGGGGCTGGTGGGAGACAGGTTCTTCCTGAGTGTGAACCTTTCCAGTTCCCATTTTGAGCAGAAAGCCCCATCCTTTGAATGGATAGCCGAAGCCATCGAACAGTTCGGCATACGTCCCCGGCAGCTGCATCTGGAAATTACCGAGACATCGATGATGAAAAACATACATGAAGCATCGTCCCGGGTTAAGTATCTGAAGAGCCTCGGCGTAGAAGTGAAGGTAGACGACTTTGGTACCGGCTACTCATCCTTGACGTATCTGGCACGGTTGAATGCCGACTCTATAAAGATTGACAAATCATTCGTCATGAACCTTGCACATGAAGGTAATCAGGCTATTGTCCGCTCGATTATTTCCCTGTCCAAGGACATGGGTATGAGCTGTGTCGCCGAAGGCGTGGAGACTGCAGAACATCTGGAATTTCTCAGGTCATTGGGCTGTCAGTACGGCCAGGGTTACTTTTTTTCGAAACCTGTTCCCCCTGCACAAGCCCAGCTTACGTTTTTTTCTGCCAAACACCCTCCGGTTCCGGGTTAGATCAGTTCAGGTTTCTCCCAGCAGTGTGTCGAGGGTTTGGGGCGGGAGCAGGGAATAGAGGGTTTCAGCCGTAGGCGCGGCAGCAGGGTCTTTGAAGGCTTTTGCGTCAAGAAACCGCCTGAACTCCTTTGCTCCCCGCATATTTTTGAAAAGCCCGGATAAATGCCGGTACAATCTCCATGGCGGTTCACCCGAAGCGCGCATACGCTGGTCCAGTTTATGGATACAGGCAATGACCTGCCGGTACGACAGAGACGGCGGCGGTGCTTCTTCGCCAGTAAGGCGGTCATACCACACCATGGACGCAGGGTTTTCATAGGCTTCCCTTCCAATCATCACGCCGTCAATAAACGGTACATGGGACTCAATGTCACGGGCGGTTTTTATTCCGCCGTTTATGTCAACAGTGATATGCGGGAAATCCTTTTTTAAACGGTAGACATCTTCATACCGCAGCGGCGGAATGGTCCTGTTCTGTCTGGGATCAAGGCCCTTGAGCAGGGCAATTCTTCCATGGACAATGTACCGCGAAGGCCGGGCTTCATTGACGATCTGGACGAATTGTTTGAGATGATCATAGGTTCCCGTATCGTCAATGCCGATACGGTGCTTGATGGTTACCGGTACCAAAGAGGTGCTCTTCATTGCAGTGATGATGTCCCGCACCAGCTCAGGTTCGGCCATCAGACAGGCGCCGAACCGTCCCTTCTGCACCTTGTCGGACGGACAGCCGACATTCAGGTTGATCTCGTCGTAAGCAAAAGGTACCGCTGCATTAACCGCCCGGGCGGCTTCTTCAGGGCTGTCAGCCGCTATCTGCAGGACAAGGGGTTTTTCCGCACTGTCATAGTAAAGAAGACGGCTTAAGTCGCCGTGAAGAATTGCCGGGGCGGTGATCATCTCGGTATACAGCCACGCTTTTTTGGTGAAAATACGCGCGAACTGCCGGAACCAGGTGTCTGTCCAGTCAACCATCGGGGCGACGGAAATGCGGAATTCCGGATTCATACTGTTGTTTCTCCAGAAAATGGAGCAAAGGCTTCTGCGGTCAGCGCCGCAATACGCTCAACGTGTACGTCACGGATACGGGCGGCTTCCTCATAGAGGGCGGTGAGCATGCCAGGGTATTCTTTCAGGTTCTGGCCTTCCCGGGAAGGGAAGTCCGTGTCCAGTAGAAAGTGCCCGTCCTGTGCGTGATGAAGACAGTCGGCGCTTTTCCCCGATGCGCCTTTCAGGCTGAAAGCGCTGAATGAAACACTGCCGCCGCGACGGATGATCCTGTCCATGATTTCCCTTGATCCATTGAAACTGTGAATGCAAAAAGGTGGCAGAGAACCTGGCATCGCGGTTAGTTCATCCATTAAGGGACCAAACGCGCGGACGCAGTGGATGGAAACGGGACGGTTATAGGTTCTGGCAAGGCGCATTTGTTCCCGAAACCAGATCCGCTGGGTATCAAGGTCTGTGTCTGCACGGAATGCGTCCAGTCCGATTTCACCGATACCGGCTGAAGGTTCGGCGGACAGCAAGTCTTCAAGGCGGCTCAAGGTCCGGTCCAGGTCGCCGGATGCATACCAGGGGTGGATTCCAAAAAAAACGGTAGCACCGGGAGCGGCCTTTGCCGCCGTGAGGGCAGCATCCCAGTCCTGTGTTGACACCGCGCAGCTGCAGCCCTTCCACCGGCGGGCCATGGAAGGGAATATGCCGGAACCCAGATGCAGGTGCAGGTGGCTGTCCGACAGGAGAACCCTAGTGGTGTCCATCTTCCTCCTGTTCCTTCTGCTCCTCCTGACTGGTAAAGGGCTCACCGATAATGCGTTTGAGCTGTTCCGGGTTTTTCAGCAAATCCATAAGGCCTTTCTGGGCGTTTTTCATGATATCCAGATCGTCCATGCTTACCGGAATCGGGTCTTCTTTTGATTTCCGCAAAAACCCCTCGACCTTGCCGGATATATGTTTGAATATATTCGATTCCACCAGGCTATCCAGCCAGGGCAGGTCGGCCAGGGGCGTTTGTTCCTTTTTGGGCGCGTTCCTGAGAGAGCCCAGTTCCTTGTCCAGAAGCTGCTTGTCCCGGGAATCAATGGACAGGGCATTGATCTGACTACGAAGGAAATCAATGACACGGTTTTTTTCCTGCAGCTCCCGCTGGTGTTCCTCCTCCTGGGCGATGGTGCGCTCCTTTAAAAAACGCATGTACGTACCCAGGTCGTCGGCGTCGGCGGCCAGCCGGTTCAATATACCGGAAAGCCTGCCCAGTACCTCGTTGTCGGCGTAATAGGGGTAACGTACCGAGTGGTCAATTTCTCCCCATGCTTCCTCAAAGAGCGTACGGGTTTGTATTTCCACGGGACACAAGAGCTGGTGGGTATCCTTGCACAGGACATAGTGGACCGAACGGTAGCCGTGGGGGTGTTCCCGGACCTCGCACTCAAGTTCCTTGTAATAGCGGGACAGCCGGTCAGGATCCCCCTGGCGGATATAAGCGATAGGCTGCTCGGCGAAGGTCCATTTGTCCTTCAGAAAGGAATGAATCTGGGTCCAGTCGTCACGGTACAGATGCAGGACCCTCACTCCTATCAGATCGGTAATGAGAGACCTGTAATTATTTTCGGAAAACCGGGTTTCACGGGAGGAAAGACTCTTGCGGATTATTTTCTCCATGAGATGGTCCCGGTCTTTAATACGGTAGTTGACCGAATGTATGCTGGGGCAGGAAAACAGATCGGATGCAATGAGGTTAGCTGTGTCCAGAAGGGTAGTGTAATGGGACTGGTAATCCTCACCGATCTTTTCCAGGTCCTGCCATTGGAGCCCGCTTCTGTCGAAGGACAGGGGATCGATATTGAATTTTGCAAAGAAGTTGTAGTCCACCCTGGTACCCCCGCGGTGTGTAGGTCTTTTTAAGAATATACAATGGGAATACCGGCACATCAAGGATCTGTACATTCCCGGGGCCTTATGATGGTTTTTTTGCCGTACCGGCCTGTAGGAAGCCGGAAAATCTGATACACTACATGACATGGTAAGATATGACGATCTGACAGAAGATGAGCGGGACCGCTTCATTTCCCTGAACCTGTCCGAGGACGCCCTTAAAGCCATTGTCGTGATCATGCAGCGGCGCTGCGGTCCCGGTGTTTCGACCGACCGGATCATGCGTTTTGCCTACAAGGTAGCCTTGCGGCGTATTACTCCGCGCCACCTGCGGCATCTGATTACCTGATTTTTCACGGGTTGTCTCCGGCATCTGCCGGTGTGAATGAATATTCTCCAAGGAGCTTGAAGATGCTTTTGAAACACATTGCGAACGTCCTGTTCAAGCTGTTTCTTTTTTTCACCGTAAAAGTTGATACACGGGAACTTTCAAAAATACCAATGACGGGACCCGGGATATTCATAACCAACCATACCACGAATATTGAAGGCCCCATGTATTATGTAAAACTGTTTCCTCGGCCGATGACCGCCCTGGGAAAGGCTGAACTCTGGAAGAACCCCTTTACCCGTTTTTTTATGGATGCCTGGGAAGTCATTCCCTTGAGCCGCGGTTCAGGTGATATGGACGCCATCCGGAAAGGGCTCCAGGCACTCGAGGCGGGCAAATTCCTGGGAATTGCGCC
>JAFGQL010000050.1 GCA_016935695.1 Spirochaetales bacterium | reverse complement strand
TGACGCGGAGCGCATCGGCTACTGGCCGGCCCTTGCCAACATTCCCAATAAAAAACGTTTGTGGGCCGGGACAATGTTCAGCAAGACCTTGATAATTCCGTCGGATGTAAAGGACCTGCGCCGGCTGTCGTCGGGAATTCCTGAAGCCCGGGTACGGAACTGAAATACCCGAAGCTGTTTCTTGGGTCAATCCTCCAGGGCCTCCGTGACCCTCAACGGTCTTCCCCGCTTTAAAGGGCTTACGGCAGAAAGACATCCTTTCCAATTAAGGAAAAGTAGCGGGCGTAGGCGGTCTGCCGTACACGTTTTGCCTGGAGCAGGGAGAACTCAGCCCGCTGACTGCCAATCTGTGCTTTCCGGACATCGAGCTCCAGGGCCTGACCGGCGCTTCGGCGTGTTTCTACCGATGCTTTCAGCCGTTGTGCCCGTTCTGCTGCGCGGAGGGCGGTTGCATATCCTTCCTGTGCCATGAGCCATTGTTGATATACGGTTCTGAGCAGCAGCGACACCTGGGCCTGAACCTGGGTCCTCTGTTCCTGTATGAGGGCCGACTCTTTTTCCAGGATTCTGACAGTAGCGTCGGTCTGGTTGTTCCCCGGCAGCCTGAAGGTGAATCCCAGGGTGAGTGTCCAGTTTTCAGCCTGGGATGGAGCAGGATCAATCCATGCCGGAAGGTCGTAGTTCAATTCCAGCATACGGCTGTCAAGTCCGTAATTGATAAGCGCGGAATGGTCTTCATAGGAGAACCCGTTTTTGAGTGTCAGGTCCCAGTCTCTTCCTGACAGCCGGGTCCGGGTGTCACGGAGGGTCTGAAGTGAACCGGAAAGTCTTGAATAACTGCTGCTGTTTTCAAGAGCCTGTTGTTCAATATCCGCCGGTCTCGGGACCGCATCCAGGGAGAGCCAGTAAGGCTCAAAAGGTACCATCTGGTCTGTGTCAATGATACCGGAGCTTTTAAGGGCAAACCATGCGATCCGCAGTTTGAGGCTGTTCTCCATTCTGGCGTTTTCGATTTTCCTGAGATCTTCTTCTGCCTGTTCCACCGCATCAAGGGTTGCCGCACCTCCTTCATACAGCTGGAGTTTTGCTGCATAGCTGTCTTCATACAGGCGGTTTTCAGCTTCCAGGAGGGCTTCTTCTTCCTGCCGCAGCCAAACTTCCGTGTAGAGACCGTGCATGGTCAGTACCAGCTCCTTCCTGGCTGTGGCTGCTTCAATTTGCGCCGTTACCCGGTCCCGGAAGAGGCTGTTTTTCCTTTCCTCCTGGACCGCGGTCAGGCCGGTGTAGATGTTCAGGCCCATGGTGGCACTGACGGTGCTGCCGGCTGTCCCGGTGTCCATGTTTTGTGTACGCCGGTATTGAGGCGAAAGGTTCAGGTTCCAGTCGTTTTTCTGAAGAGCTGCAAGGTACTCCTGTTCGGATATCTGTACAAGCAGTTCAGCCGCTTTCCATTCGCCTGTGTTGTAAAGGCGCGCAAGAATATCGGAAAAGCGCATTGTCTGGGCGCCAACACTCACGTGAAGCGCCCCGGGTATGAGAAATAACAGGAAAGCAACCGTTTTCATGTGCTTCATCTCCTAGAATTCTATCTTTTCCGGAATGTAGGTCTCCACGGAAATCACGGCAACAGGAATTCCGTCCTTCAGGTAACTTTGTCCTTCAAGGATGAACAAATCCCCTTCGGATAATGCTCCGTCGATCTGTATCATGCCTGCACGGCCGTTGGCAGTTTCGACGGGAATCCGCCGGACCACACCGCCGTTCACGACGTACACAAACTCGTTCCCCTCTTCCCTGATGATGCTTTTCCTGGGTACCACAAAACCCTGCTGTCCTCGTGCCAGCTGAATCTGTACTTCCATGAGCATGCCCGGGTACAACCTCTTTGTGGTATTTTCCACCCGGGCCTTTACCTGATAGGATCGCGCTGTGTCGGGCAGGATACTGTGGGTGAGTACTTCACCGGTGAGGTCCCACTGGACTCCCGATGCCTGTTTTGCCAGAACCCTCGCCCCGCTTCTTATACGGCTGATGATGTTTTCCGGTACTGCAGATGATATCACGACGTTTTCGATGTCGACGATTTCCACGTAATCACCGGTACCCAGGGTTTCACCTGCGGTGAAACTGATACCGGAAACGTAGCCCTTGACGGGACTGATACCCAGTCTGGAGGAATAGTTTTCCTGGAGGGTTTCGAGTTCGGTTTTTTTCCCAAGGAGGGACCGTTCGTAGGAAAGCTGGGCTTCCGAAAGACTTTGCCGCGCCTTGTCGTATTCCTGACGGGTGATCAGGTCCCGGGAGTAGAAGTTCCCGCTGGTTTCGAATGTCCGCTGGGCTTCCTCCAGCCGGAGGGCGGTGAGTTCGATTTCTGTGTCCCATTTTTCACGGGCCCGGTCAATGGTCCGCAGCCAGTCACTGCCTTCCAGGGCGAACAACAGATCGCCTTCCTCAACAAAATCTCCTTCTTGCACATACAGGCGTTGGGCCGTGCCGGTCTGGAGGGGCTGCACCCGCCGGGTATCCCCGGCTTCAATCTCGCCGAGTCCGTAATAGTAAATGTCGATCGGGGCGCGGGTCAGGGCTGCTGCAGTGACCGGGACCGGCTGGCCTTTCCTTGTCGCGGTTTCCGGAGACGGTTCAGGTACTGATTCGACCGAAGCAGCTGCCGGGTCGGGCTGTGCTGAAAGGCTGTCCATGTATTTTTGCCAGGATTCTCTGCGTTTATCCTCACTGAAGCCGGCCCATTTCTCTAAAGTGGCCTGACTTCCCGGGGGGGGAACGGATAAGTCCGGTGAAATTACTGCTGTTTCTTTCATGGGGAGTAGAGGACCGCGGCCCCCGCAGCCGGATGTCATGGGAGCCACCAGCAGGACCAGGGCAATAAGGTACGAAACCGGCCGCCTGGGAACAGGTTCATTCATGGGAAACTCCTTTTTCATCATCGATTAACACGGGTATGGTGTGCTGGATCGAGTTTTTCACCCGGTCCAACAGGCGGTAGAGCAGGGGAAGAATTATAAGTGTGAGTAAAGTGGAAGCAGTCAGGCCTGAAATGAGGACCACGCTGAATTGGGTGAAATTCTGGTCCTTGAATGCCAGGGGCAGAATGCCGCCGATGGTTGTCAGGCTGGTGGCCAGAACGGGGCCTAAACGGAGACTGCCTGCTTCCGCCAGAGCCTCGGGCAGGGGCTTGCCCCGGGCTGTCAGCTTCCCGATGGTATCCACCAGGACAATCGCGTCATTTACCACAATGCCTACAAGGGCAATGACTCCCATGAAGGCATAGAGTCCGAAATTGTTGCCGGTGAGTAAAAGCCCGGCAAAGACACCTGTCATCGACATGGGAACAGTCAGCATGATGACGAGGGACTTGGTGAAGGAATTGAATTGTATGACGAGAATCAGGAAGACGATCAGAAGTGCCGCCAATAAATTGAACATCATCGTGTTGAGGGACGCGTCAAGATCGGCGGCTTCTCCCGTCCACACATAGGACACTCCATCAGGCATCGGTGGCCGGGTCGTGAACAGGGACTGCGCGGAACGGACTATTTCCCGGATGTTTGCATCGGGGAGCATCTGTGCCATTACGGATACGGTGCGTCTGCCCTGGTAATGACGGATGGTGCCGAAACCCGTGGTCGGCGTTTTTGAGGCAGCATAGGTAATGGGAATGATCCCGCCGCCCTTGACCGGGATAAGTATTTTATCAAGGTCATCCAGTGAATCCCTCATTGGGTCGATTACTTTCAGCATGATGTCTGTCTCGCTGCCGCCATGGGTCATGGTCCCCGCTTCCATGCTGCCGAGGTAGGACTGCACCGCGGCGCCGATTGATGCAGCGCTCGAGCCGGTCTGGGACGCGTACAGATCGTCGGGGACGATGTGCACTTCCGGATACCCCTGTTCCCAGTCGGTCGTGATTCCCCTCAGTCCTCCGATTTCGGACAGTAACGCCGCGGTGTTGTCGGCCGCCTTTTTCAGGGCCTCAAGATCATCCGAGGACAGCTTTATCTGTACCGGGCTGTTCACGGTTTTTCCGCCGGCCTGGGTTCCCACGGTGATCCGTGCTCCCGGTATGTTCGCCAGGGTTTTCATCAATTCCGGTATCTTTTCCTGGGTTGTCCAGCTGCGTTCACCCGGGCCAAGCAGGTTCAATACTATCTGTGCGTCCCGCGGGGAGGTCAGGCCGACCTCGCTGTACATGCTTTTTATGCCATCTGTTTCCATAAGGACTTTTTCCGCCTTTTGGGTGATTGCATCGGTGGCGGCAAGGGTGCTGTATTCCGGGGCGGTAATGAGGGCGTAGAGGGTTGTTTCATCCTTGACGGGAAACAGTTCAATTTTCAGAAAACCCGTATATATCCCGAGCCCTGTAAGGACAAGGACCAGAAGCAGAAGGAGAGGCAGTGCGGTCCTGGCCGCAGAATGGGCAAGCAGGTATGTCAGCGCATTTTTGTATTTCTCCGCTATTTTGGCGAAGGAATGAGAACCGCGTGAGCGTGATCTGTAGCGGAATGCCATGAATGCCGCCATGACTGCGGTCATGACAAGGCTCAATACACCCGGCCTTCCGTCTATCCAGAACGCGTAACCGAAAAGAACCGGTACAAGGACGGTAATAAACAGTTCCCGCCTTTTGGAAAAACCGTCTGCTTTTTCTGCGGTGACGGCATTGAACCACCGGGCCGCCATAGCCGGGGTTATGGTAAGGGCAATCAGCAGAGAGGCGCCAATTATGAAAAGAACGGTGACCGGTATGACGCTCACCAGCATCCCTATCCGTCCCTCCATGAAAGCGAGGGGCATGAAGGCGGCCATGGTGGTAAGTGTGGCGGCGAATATGGATGGAGCAACATCAGCGGTGCCCATTTTTGCTGCCGCGATCTTTCCGTGGCCTTTGTGGCGGTATTCCGCGATGCTTTCCACCACCACAATGGCGTTGTCCACTAAAAGCCCGAGGGAAATGATCATGGCCAGAAGGGTCATGGTGTTGAAGGTCATGCCTGCAGCATCCAGGCCAAGAAATCCAAGGAACATGGAAAAGGGAATGATCAGACTGGTGATGAGGGCTTCCTTGAACCCAAGGAAGAGATATAAAACCAGAATGACCACCAGCAGACCGGAAAACGCGTTCCCCAGCACATCGGCAAGGTCCTGCTGGACGGTCTGGGCATCATCCTGGATAACCGCCACATCAAGACCGTTGTGTGTTTCTTCACGGGAAAAATCATCAACAATCTTTCTGGCCTCAATGCTGGGCCCGACGATGTCGGAACCGCCGTCACGGTACAGGGAAATGGTGACAGCCGGCAGCATGCGGGCGTTTGCTGTTCCAAGGTCGACAGCACGCCGGCTGATGGACTCCGGTGGCGCCTGGGTGAGTTCCACCTGGGCCAGGTCCTTCAGGAAACGTGAACCGCCGGAAGGAAGCGGCACCGGTGTGCGTCTGATTTCCTCCATATCCCTGTAGGACCCGAGGACCCGTACATAATACAGTGTGCCGTCCAGTTCCGCACTGCCGGCAGGGGTGTCTTTATGCCGCAGGCGTAATGCCTGGAGTACATCGGAGGCCGTAAGTCCGAATTCGGCGAGCCTGAGGGGATGATACAGGACCTGAATTTCTTCTTTCCCCAGTCCGCTTATTCCTATGTCGCGGATACCGTCAACCGAGGAAAGCCGGTTTTCCAAAAGGATTACCTGATCGCGGATTTCCCTGGGAGACACATCTCCGCTCACGCTCAGTACCAGAAACGCCCTGTTCGCCGTAGAGGCCATTTTTATGAGGGGCTCCTGCGCTTCATCGGGCAGATCGCGTACGGAACTGACGGCCTTGAGGACATCGTTATAATACCCGTCGGGATCGCCATCGGGCAGAAAATCAAGCTGTATGTCGCTGCGGCCGGCACTGCTTGTGGAGGAAATGAACTCAAGGCCTTCCACCTGAAGCAGTGCGGCCTCCAGTTTGTTGGTGACAAGCAGCTCAACATCGGAAGGGCCGGCCCCCGGAAATACTGTCGCAATCCTGATAGTCGGAAACACAACTTCCGGTTTTGATTCCCTGGGCAATGTGCCGTATATCATGAGGCCCCAGAGGGTGATGAGCACCATGCCGAGGTATATCATCCGGTACGAACCAATGCTGAAATCGGTAATGCGGGTAAGAAGGCCTTTTTCCATATATAAAATCCTCTATATAAAGATAGCAGAATATCAACTGGAAGCAAAGGTATTTTTGTTCTTTCTTTGATTGTAGGATGCGGGCCGCCGGTTCGCAATCTTTTTTCATGGCGGCCCGGAATATGAAAAGCGCCGCCTCCCCATTACAGGGAGGCGGCTCAGGGAAGAGGGATGGCAATCCGCTTTGTATGACTTTTTTACCTGTTATTCATTAAAAACTGTATTTTGGGTTGAACTCGAAACGCAGGGTAACCTCGTAGTTCATTTTGCTGTCATTGGCTTCGTTGATGTCCTTGAGTGAAAGGGACAGCTTTGAGGTAAGACCGTCGGTAAGCACATAGGACGCATAGACACACATTGATGCTGTCATGTCCATTTTTTCTCCTAAAGCGTCCTCTTTATTTCCGGCAAGGTCCCGGACATACACAGTTACACCTGGAGTGGCGCTTCCTAGGGTGTAATTCAGGTCGCCGATAAGGTCCATTGTCGTTATATCTGCGTCGCTTATGTTATTGGCATCGAAGTTCAGTAAGGTGGAGAGGCTGCCGGGTTTTGCCTTCAGGTAGACGTTTGCCGAAGCAGCCGCGTCAACCTCCGCGTCAGTATCATCGGTGTAGGGAGTAAGGATTTTCGCGTTTACACCCGCTTCCAGCTTCAGAGCGGCAACTTCCGGTTTTACAATGACCGACGGCATGAATGCCAGGGCTGTCGGGTCCGCGTCCCGTCCGTTACCGGCCTGAAGGGCAAGTTTAGCCATGCCGGCACTGTAGGTAAGGCCGATACCGTCAAACCGTGATGCGTGCCAATCGGAGTTGGGAGCAAATACTTCGTACATGCGGCCGATGCCGAATACCGCGGTTTCTGAAAGGGACCACATAACTTCAGCAATACGAAGCGAATCGTTATATGCTTCTTCCTCAGCGGCATTCACATCCAAAACATACTTATGGGCGTCCACTTCAATCTTGGCATCCAGGTTTTCCTTCATGCTCCAGGTAACGCCAAAGCGCGCCCTGTCGATATTGAAGTTTCCAAGGGTTGCGGGGCTTGCTTCTGCGTCGGCTTGCGCCAGATCATAATCAAGCCTGAACTTTCCGTAAATGGTTGTCGGTTTGTCCTCTGCCGAAAGGGGCAGAAGTACCGCCGCGACGAGCGCGATTAACACAATTTTCTTCACAATGTTCTCCTGTTATGGAATAAAAGTTACCTGTTTTTATGGTCTCAAGATGTGGTTTTTATATGGTCTTTATGAGGAGGCTGTTATTTCGTATAAAGTGCGCGCTTCGTTGCAGTCAGCCGCCGCCCTGTGGTAGGATTGGGCCCTGTATTAAGCCGTCGGGTTTGAAAATTCTGAAAGCGGGAGACAGCGGATGACCGATCATATCGTAAAGATTTTAGAAGGGACCAAGGTTCCCTTTCGCAACAATGTGGATTACTGCATCGGTACCGGCCGTATGGGCCTGGCCCTCCATAAGGAGTATATGGCCCAGCTGGCCCTGGTGCAGGATGCCATCGGTTTTTCCTACATACGGGGACACGGTCTGTTTTCCGATGACATGGCACTGTGCCGCGGATACAAAGATGAAAACGGAGAACCCCGCATCGAGTATAATTTCACCTATATTGATATGGTAATGGATAATTACCTGGCTCTGGGTATCCGCCCCTTCCTTGAACTCGGTTTCATGCCCTCCGCCCTGGCATCGGGAGAGCAGACGGTTTTTTACTGGAAGGGAAACGTGACGCCGCCCAGGGATTACGAACAGTGGAAGGACCTTATCAAGGCCCTCCTTTCGCATTTGATTGAGCGCTATGGACGGGAAGAAGTCCTCACCTGGCCAGTCGAAGTATGGAACGAACCGAATTTGGCCGGATTCTGGAAAGACGCCGACATGGATGAATATTTCCGCCTGTATGGACATTCGGCCCATGCGGTCAAGGAAGTTGATGAAAGACTCCGCGTCGGCGGACCGGCCATCTGCGGTGTTGATGATCAGCGCTGGCTGCGCATGTTTCTGGAATACGTCCGTGACCACAAGCTGCCCCTGGATTTCGTGACGCGGCACCATTATACCATCGAGCCGCCCCGCAGGGCAGGCCATTATGCCTATGCAAAACTTCACGATGTTGAGGAATCCTTTGAGGTACTGGAAGCGTCCCGCCGGATCGTCGACGGGTATCCTGAGTTTGCGGGGATGGACATCCACATAACCGAATTCAATACCGCCTACATCCCGGATTGTCCGCTCCATGACACCAACCTGAATGCGGCCTTCATCGCCACCCTCTTGTCCCGACTGGGCGACAGCCATGCGTCCTATTCCTACTGGACCTTCGGCGATGTGTTCGAGGAAAAGGACGTACCCTTTACGCCCTTTCACGGCGGTTTCGGTCTTGTGGCAAACGGAGGCATTCCCAAACCCACTTTCTGGACCTTTGCATTCTTCAAGGAGCTTGAAGGCGCCTGTGTCCACCGGGACAGCCGGGCCATTATCGTCAAGACCGCCGCCGGCGCCTACCGGGGTGTGCTGTGGAACGCCGATACCGCTTACACAGGTGAGTCCGTCACGGTGTCGGTCGAGCTGCCCGGGGCCGAAGGCGAGTATTTTCTGGTAACCAGGACAGTAGACGAGGAAACCTGCAATCCCTTGAAGCTCTGGCATGACATGGGGGAACCGTCCCACCTGATGCCCGGCCAGCTTGCCCTCCTCAAGGAGCATGCCCGGCCGCTGGTCACGTCGAAAACACTCATGTCAGAAGACGGAGAATTGTCGTTTGACCTGGTTCTCAAGCCCAACGCCGTCGTGTATTTCGAACTCTCAGAAGTCGTACGGAAAAGCGACCGCGGATATTCCTATGAAAGGGTGATTCAGGGCGAGAATTGACGTTCCTGAATGAAGGTTCCCGTCAGTTATATTCCGGAATGACTATATCCGTGCAGGTAAAGCTGCCCTTGTGGCTGCCGCCCAGCAATTCGATCGCCCAGGTCACCTCGCCTAAGTACCCGTCGTACATCCCGTTGGCCAGCCAGTATTCAAAGAAGGGTTTCAGATTAATGGGCCCGCTCTGGCGTTTTCCGGTTTTACGGATGGCCTTGAACCGGTATCCCGGCATGTCCTGCTCCGGCGGCGCAAAGGTAAATTTATGCATGGCGTATTCAACCCCGTCTACCGTAAGGGAACCTATGAGGGGATCCGATTCATCCATGGTGGCATCCTCTATTACGTAATACTCGTCTCTTCTTGTACTAGGGCCCCATGATGGCTGGTCGAACACCCAGCCGTATATGGCAAAGAAGTAGGAGCCACCGGTAGGATTGTCCACCTTTGCGCTTACATTCACCGGGCTTGCGTCTACGTCCCGCACCTTGGTGCCGTCATACCATTTGCCTACGCGCCCGATTGCGCCGCCGCTTCCGTCAAAGGTGAACAGTATCTTCTCTACGTCGCCTTTCCAGGAGAGGGCATTGCTTCCGGACCAGTATCCCGCCTGCCAGATGCTGACGTGATGCCTTCCGGTACCCGATTCAACATAGTAACCGTCGCCCTGTATGCTGCCGTCAAAACCGGCAGGCCCTGAAGAGGGAATGTCATTGTCAGTGGCGCACCGGATGGAAAGCAATGAAAACGCAGTCAACAATACTAAAGGCATAATCAGTTTTTGACCCACAACCTGTCTCCTTAATTACGGCGGAACCCGCGCCGGCCTTTTCCGACGGCCGCCCTGGTTATTTATCCGGTTTCAGTATCCCATGGAAGAAAAGAATCGTAAAGCCGGCCTTCAGGTTTGTGTCTTTCTTTTTTTTAAAGGGTATGCTTTTTGTTATAAAGACCGGAATAAATGATCCCTGTCCCTGGGGCAGCGGAAAAAGTACACACACTGTTGTATGGAAAACATCATACCGTTTGCAGCATCAATTGCACCTGATCATGCAATTATTTTCCTTTTTCAACTTTTTACATAAATGTATGGGGCCACACAGGCCGGTTGGTATATACTACTACATAGCTGTGTGGAGGTCGTATGGCAAAAGAGTATTCCAATCTGGATGATTTTCTTCTTCTTGATGCACAAGGGTTGGCCGATGCTGTGCTTCATTGTCCGGAATGCGGGAAGGATCACAAAATACCAATCGGAAAAATGAAAGTGGGTCCCGGCCTTGCCGGGGAAATACCTGAGCTCGCTGCTCGGATACTGGGGCGCCCCCCTGGAAAAACCGCCCTTATCTATGACCGCGCCATAGAAGAACTGGTCGTAAAAACCTTTGGTCCGGTCAAAAAAGCCCTCAACCTGGAGTATCTGCCTCTCGGGCATTCCGGTTTCTGGCTGGATCCGAACGACGAGCTTGGAGATGAAACAGCGGGCAAGATTGACGCAATGAAAGCCGACATCGTCATCGGAGCCGGTTCCGGGGTGATCGCCGATCTTACGAAATGGGCTGCGACCAAAGCCTTTGTCCCCTTTATTTTATACGGTACTGCAGCCTCCATGAATGCTCATGCATCCATCACGGCGACAATAACCCGCGGCGGTGTCAAAACAAGCGAATGGCTCGATCCGGCAGCCGCCGTTCTGATGGATACCGCCATCATCCAAAAAGCGCCGAAACCCATGGGGCTCGCAGGCCTGGGTGACCTCGTTGCCCGAAGTATCTGCAATGCAGACTGGCTTCTGGCACATATCGTGCGGGGTAAGGATTTCTGCCCGGTGCCTTACTTGTTGACCGCCTTAGGGGAAGGCCGTTATCTCGGTGCTGCCGAAGGCCTGAACGAAGGGGCTCCCGCGGCAGCCGAAATACTTGCGGAAGCAAGCCTGGTTTCCGCGGTTTCCATGACCATGATGGCCGGCGAGACATCTCCCTCATCCGGAGCGGAACATGTGTTTTCCCATTTCTGGGACCTGCAGGCCGAGATGGGACTCGCGACGAAGAATCTCCACGGCATTCAGGTGGGAATCGGTACCGTTCTTTCCTTTACGCTGTGGGAACACATGAGGGACCTTGACATATCCGCAATAGACATTCCGTCGGTCTGCCGTGCCCGGCCCAGCCTCGAAGCCATACGGTGGGAGAACGATGACCTGTTTGGCGACAAGGCGGTACTGTTCAACAAGGCTGTAGAGGAAAAGTGGATTGATGATGAGTTCCTGCCGGAGTATCTCGCTTCGATTCTTGACGGATGGCCGACAATGTGGCGGTCACTGCTTCCTTATGTTGGTGATGCCGCCCAGGTACGAAGCGCCCTGGAAAAGGCGGGATATAAAATGTCCCTGTCAATGATAGGGCGTACCCGTAAACAGGTTCTGGACGCAATGGTATACGGATCACGGTACCGTTCCCGGTATACTATCCTGGACCTTGCCCTCGATCTGGGTGTATTGCCGAACGCTGCGGAAGAAATCCTTGATAAAGCCGGGCTTTGAACGTGGGGTCGGGGTATGTCCTGGGGGTTGACTGCGGTACCAGCGCCGTAAAAGCGGCGGTATGGAGCCCGTGCGGCGAGCTGATCGGATTCGGCCGCGCCCCTTTGCGTATCCTTCATCCGGGGGGTGTGTTCTATGAACAGGATGCCGGATCCTGGGTAGGGGGAATTGCCGCCGCGGTGAGGCGCGCCCTCGAAGATGCCCGCAGCCGCCATACTGTCCTTCCGGAAAGCATAAAAGCGGTTTGTGTCTGTCATCAACGGGAAACCTTTGTTCCTGTCGGCCCGGCGGCTCCCTTAAGAAACGCGATACTCTGGATGGATGAACGGGCGGCCGGTCTGTGTTCCGACATCACCGCTCTTATCTGTGCAGACCGCTTCCGGGACATAACCGGTAAAACCCTATCCGGTAACCTGAGCCTTGTCAAAATTGAATGGCTCAAGCGGCATGAACCCGGCATTTTTGCGCGCACCCGCATGTATCTGGATGTCCATGCCTACGTCATGAAAGCCCTCACCGGCCGGGCGGTAACAGGATTCGGGAGCGCCGATCCCACTGGCCTTTTTGACATGGCTGCCCGGGACTGGAGTCAGGAAATCCTCAATGCCCTCGGTATTGGGCCAGACCAGCTCCCGGAAACAGAGGCGCCAGGAACTGTCTGCGGTACCCTGACACCGAAAGCTGCCGGAGCCCTCGGTCTTTCCCGGGGAATTCCGGTTGTCATTGGGCTCGGAGACGGCCAGTCTGCGGGACTCGGCGCCGGAATTACCGGCCCCGGAGAATCATACCTGAGTCTCGGGACCTCTGTGGTATCGGGAACCTGTTGCGACCGGTACATCACCGGGAAAGAATGCCGCACTTCCTTCGGCGGGGTTCCGGACAGCTGGTACCTGGAGACCGTCATTCTGGGCGGGGCCTTCACTGTGGACTGGTTCCTTGACCGTTTCCGGCCCAGGGGAGGCGAGGCCGGTATGCGGGAACAGGCGGCTTTGCTTCCCTGCGGATCAGAAGGGCTCATCCTGGTTCCCTACTTCAACAGCGCCATGAATCCCTACTGGGATTCCCAGGCCAGAGGCATCACTGTCGGATGGTCGCCTGCCCACGGTCCGGCCCACTTTTACCGCGCTGTGCTGGAAGGTATCGCCTTCGAACAGCGCCTTCATACAGAAGGTGTCCAGGACCTGCTGCTTCAAAACGGATATCCGGGGATACAACAGTATGTCGTGTCGGGGGGCGGCGCGGACAACCAGGTCTGGCTGCAGATCATCGCCGATGTGACCGGCAGAAGAGTGCAGCCATCGGCGGTAAGAGAGGCCGGGGCCCTGGGGGCAGGAATCCTTGCAGCAGCCGCGGCAGGGATACACCCAGATGTGCCGGCGGCAGTCCGTGCCATGTCACGGCGGGGAGAAACGGTTTTTGAACCCCGGGCAGAATGCAAAGAACGCTACAACGAACTGTACCTTAACGTGTACAAGGGGCTGTACCCTGCCTGTGCCGATGCCCTGAGGAACCTGCACGCGGAAGTTCATCCCGAGTGACACAGATGTTTATTTGCGTATCAGCAGATGCATAAACTGCAAAAAAAACCAGGCAATCAAAGAATGTCAGATATCCGGGTTCAGAAATCAGGTGAAAAAACAGTGCCGAGCCGCACAGTGCCGCTGCGTATTCTACCGAAGGCAAAAAAGCATGAAAGATATAAAACCACCCTTTTTCTTGATGGATTCCGGAAAGCCCTGGGGTCAGAATACAGCATACTCAATTTCGTGAATAAGATAAGGAGCATGTATGAAACAATTTCTTAAGGAAGCCGCTATTCTGGGCATGTAGATGTAGTTAAACTCCTGCTGGAAAGGGGAGCGGATTGCACTTATTCCGATAACCTGGGAGAAACAGCATTGCATGAAGCAAAGTACCTCAAGAATGTCGAAGTAGTTGAGCTTTTAAAAGCCGCTGGTGCTGCCCATGAGGATATTGTAGTGCTCCTATGGGCGTAAGCCGGTCATGGTGTTCCCAGGATCGGCTTACGCTTGATGTTCATTGAAAAAATGTGTGTTGCAGACACATCCTTGTCTTCAAAGGTTTTTCAGCTGATCTGTACGACCGTATATCCGGCTTCCCTGACTGCATCTTTAAGGGTACTCAGGTCGTAGTCTTCCGGGGTTTCAAGTGATGCTTCACCAATTTTTACCGTGACCTTCGATACACCGTCGAGCTGCTCCAGGGCTTTTTTCACGTGCATTACGCAGTGTTCGCAGGACATCCCGTCTATGGTGATCGTTTTCTTCATAAAATACCTCCTGTATGTGTGCTCATGCGAGCTTTGTGTTTTTCAATCGCAGTGAATTACCCACAACATTTATGGAACTAAGTGCCATCGCGATTTCCGCGATAACCGGATGCAGAAGACCGGTTACAGCCAGGGGTATCGCGATCACGTTGTAGAAAAAAGCCCAGAACAGATTCTGCAGTATCTTTCTGAATGTCGCCCGGGACAGCAGAATTGCATTCACTACCCCGGTAAGGCTGCCTGAAATGAGGGTTATATCCGCGGATTCGATGGCGATATCCGTACCGGTACCTATGGCGATACCCACATCAGCCTGTTTCAGGGCCGGGGCATCATTGATCCCGTCGCCGACCATCGCGACAGTATGCCCCTGTTCCTGTAATTCCCTGACAATCCGGATTTTGTCTTCTGGCAACAACTGGGCGAATACCTCATCTATATGAACCTTCTCTGCCATCGCCTGGGCTGATGCCTCATTATCCCCGGTCAACATGGCCGTTTTGATGCCCAGCTCATGGAGTTTTTTTACAGCATGGGGGGAATCGTCCTTTATTTCGTCGGATACCCCCAGGACCCCGACGGCCTGCCCGTCTTTTGCCGCCAGAATGACGGTATATCCGTTTTTCTGATACCTTTCTATGTCATGGGAAAACTCGCTCCACGAAATTCCCTTCTCATCAAGAAAGCTGACACTGCCGATGACGATGCTGCTGTCATGAATCGTTGCGGTAATTCCCTTTCCTGCTACTGCCCTGAATCCGGAAGGCTGTTTCGGGTTTATTCCCTGCTTTTTTATGGCATCTGTTATTGCTTTTGCCAGAGGATGCTCGCTTAATGATTCTACAGACGCGGTAATTTGGAGGAACTCCTTTTCATCCATCTGTGTCCGGTACTCCGCAAGAGACGGTTTCCCTCTGGTGATGGTGCCTGTTTTATCAAAGACGACAATGTCGATTTTCTGGGCAGTCTGAATGGCCTCGCCGTTTCTGATAAGAATACCGCTCACGGCGCCTTTTCCCATGCCCACCATGAGGGCCGTAGGTGTCGCAAGGCCGAGAGCGCAGGGGCAGGCGATGACCAAGGTGGCAATAGAGGCGAACAGGGCCATAGATACCGTACCCCGGTCGGTGCGGACCCACGGGACAGCCTCAGCAAAAACCGTCAACAGGGCTTTCCCTGCCTCTGGAAACAGAAGCCAGAACAGAAAAGTAAGCCCGGTAATTCCCAATATGACAGGAACGAATATTGACGTGACTTTATCCGCGAATGCCTGAATGGGGATTTTTGAACCCTGGGCCTCTTCTACCATTTGAATTATCCGGGACAGAAACGTGTCTTTTCCGATTTTTTCTATCCTGACCTTTATGGCTCCTTGAGTATTTACCGTAGCTCCGATGACCCTGTCCCCGGGGATTTTGTCAACGGGAATCGGTTCTCCTGTCGCGATGGATTCATCTATGGAGCTTTCCCCTTCGATTATCACACCGTCCACGGGAATTTTTTCACCCGGCTTTACCAGCACAATGTCGTTCACCTTCAGTTTTTCCACCGGCAGATCGGTTATGATGCCGTCATCACCGACAACATGGGCGTTCTTTGCCCCCAGTTCAAGGAGTGCCTTGATTGCCTGGGAGGCCCTCCCTGTGGCTCTCTCTTTCAAATAGGTGCCGATGAAATTGATGGACATGATCATCGCGCCGACGACGGCGAAATTCTCAATCTGAACCCCTGTGAGCTTCAAGATTCCCGTTGCAAAAGCGGCGACGGTGCCTATCCCGATCAGGGAGTCCATGTTGAACGAAAGACTTTTCACCGCGTAGAAAGTGGACCGGATGACCGGGAAACCAATGACAAATATGACAATAAACGAAAGGACAAGATCGGCATACAGCGAGATCTCCATGTTCACGAAGGTCATACCCGCGAACATTTTCACAAGCATTTTCACGGTGAGGGGTACAGTGATAGCCCATGCAAGGACAAGCCTTCTTTTTTCACCCTCAAGGTGTTTTTCCTCACTCTGCTTTTTCTGGCTCATTTCGACGAGCTCGTATCCCGCGTCCTTCACTTTCTTTTTGAGAATGTTCAGATCCGGTCCGGCGTCTTTAAACTGTACACGCGCTTTTTTATCGGCGAAACTCACCTGTACAGTCTCTATCAGTGGTATATCTTTCAGGGCTTTTTCCACGTTCCGCGCGCAGGATGAACAGGTCATGCCGCTGATCACGTATTCTCTTGTATTCGTATCCATTTTTTCCAAACCTCTACACCTTTAAGGTGCTAAATATTACTGTTATAATCAACAATAAAGGCCATTCATTGACGGAGAATGGCTGTCCGGATGTGTGCCCACACTTTTGGGTGTGAACAATAGAAGAGGAGATAAAGCTGTTTACTACACTGCGAAGATGCTTAAAGAGCGGGCAATCCTCCGGCGCACCAATAATCTGCAAAACCGGTCAAGCCCTGAGTAGAGCTGTATATTCCCTACCGCGCCTGTTCAAGGCGCAGAACTGCGTCGCCGTTCAACTTGCTCACTTCATTCAGGCTGGCGACAGCCTTCCGTAAATGGGCGTCTTCTTCCTGCTGTTTGTGGGTGGTTTCTTCGAGGCGTTCCATGGAAGTCTTGAGCTGTGAGAAGGTCGCGTTCATCTGGGTGCTTCCCGCCAGCTCGCTTTCCACCTCGTGGCGGATGGTTTCGGCCACATCAACAAGAAGGCCCATCGCCTTTGTGATTTCCGTTGCCGCAACCTGCTGTTCCTCCATTGATGCGGTTACCGTCTCAATGATCCGGGTTGTTTCATTTACCGAGGAGGTAATCCGGGTAAAAGCAGTCCCTGTCTCTTCGCTGGACTGAACACTGGTGTTGATCGCCGCGGTCATGGTCTTTACTATATCCCGGATTTCCTGGGCGCTTTGGGCGCTGTTTTCCGCAAGCTTCCTAACTTCGGCGGCGACGACAGCGAATCCGGAACCCGCGTCCCCGGCATGGGCTGCCTCTATGGCTGCGTTCATGGCCAGGAGATTGGTCTGGGCTGAAATTGCCTGGATGACCTTGATGATGCTGTTCACCTTTTTTGACGCATCTTCCAGCCGTTGTATGGCTTCGGCGGATTCGGCCACTCTGGCTGAGCCCTCATTTATGAGGGTATTCAGGGATTCGGTAACTTCAAAGGCCTTTTTTGCTATGCGTGTCACCGACTCGATATTCGCGCTCATCTCGTTAATCGCGGCCGAGCTTTCCTCTACATAGGCGGACTGGGTGGAAACCGTGTCGCCGATGTTCCGGATTGAGGCAGACATATTCATGATGGCCTTGGCGGCTGATTCCACCTCCTCTTTCTGACGGAGAACCTCTTCGTAAATGATCCGGTTGGTGCCCTGGAGCTGTTCCAGGGATTGTTCGGAAATATCAATGGTTTCCAGAAGGTTTCTGGAGGTTTTTCCTACCGTTTCTCCCGCGTCGGTCATATGCCGGACCATGGTTTTCATCCTCCGGGAATAGGTGTTGATCGACGAGGCAATACGGCCGTATTCGTCATGGTCAATGATGCTCAGCTCGTTCCATAAGCCGGTTTCAAGGTTGTTTTCGATACTGTTCTCAAGCTGGGACAGTTTATTCTGCTCTTCTCTGGTGAATACCGTGAAAACCGCTCCGAATACTATCAGGTAGATCAGGCCGTGAATGAGGAAATCAAGGACATACGCGCTTGTGTCCATGGCGGAAATCCCTGTTTCTGCAATTTCCGAAAGAATTCCGTAGAGTTGTCCTCCTGTCAGAAAGACCACCAGCAGAATGAAGGCGGAAAAGGTGAGGATCCGCTTTCGGTGTACCGGCAGCATGCGTATTTCCTCTATCCGGCGGGTAATGTTCAGTGATTTAAGTGTGTCCTGGAAAATGATGCGGATAATGCTTATCTGTAAAAGACTGATGATGGTACCTAAAAGAATGTGTGAACCGACCAGAAAGACCGTCTCCAGTCCTGCATACCGCCTGCCGATGAAATGGTACACGGTGAGGGTTACCGCAGGGCCAAGGAAAAAGCCGGCGGAGTTCACCACGATGCAGACCCGTTCCAGATTACGGATATGACGGTATATTTCCACCACCCGCGATGTATCCGGGGCGCTGCCTTCTGCTGCCCTGGTGGCGAGCAATGTCGCCTTTAGCTTTACCATGATGCGCAGCAGGAATATCTGGGAGATCCCCCCTATGAGCAGCACGCTTGGAACCTTTGCCCGGACTGCCCGAAGGAAGGCGGAAGGATCCCTCTGCAATCCCGTTATCTGGTACAGGGTTGCCAGAAACAGCCCTGTCAATACCACTGACCAGAATGTTGCATACACACGCGCTCCCGTGTATTTGTTCATGGGTGGAAACCTCCGGTGTTAAAGAAAACAGGATGGCGGCGGATATGTCCGCACCGCCCTGTCTCCATTGTAGGAAAACCGGCTGTCCTGTTCAAATTTTTCTTTATGCTATGTCGGTCATACGGCCCAGTAACAGAAGGATCTCGCCCTTTGTGCATCCTGCGTGCCGGGCGACAACCCCGCATTTTGCCTTCAGGATGAAAAATATGTTCCTGTCAGAAGATGAGAGGGTTTCGTAATTACCCTGCCCCTTGCTGATTATCATATCGCTTGTTTCAAAATGATGAAGGAATTCCGGGGAGCAGATGTCCAGAATTGTTCCCGGCGCGTCTGCTCCGTTAGAAATAATGTCGGAAGAGGCGCCGATACCCGATTGTTCAGCGTCTTCGAGGGTACAGTCGTTGAGTACCGGTGCGCCCCTTACGGCTACCGTAACGCGCAGGCCGGGGTTCAGTTCCTTCAATAATTCAATCAGCACGCGGTCAAATACAATTTCACCGGCATTGTCCGCCAGAAACAGGATGGTCCTGCTTTTCGCAAGGGCGGAGGCAAACGCGGCGCAGTTGAAATGCCGGGACTGTTCATGGCGTATGGTTTCAATGGTGGTATCGATAATTGTACTGATTTCTTTTTGGACATCTATCCGGGCGTTGGCGCCAAAATCGATGATATTGCCGGCTGCCGAGAGCTCCAGGGCCGTGCACAACGGGTCTTGTGCGTTTTTGACCTTGCTCTTAAGGGCAGGATAAACCGCAAGGGCGTGTTTGTTGCTTGATTCTTTCACCTGTTTATACGGATCGTCTTCTTTGGCGAACTCCCGGATTTTTGCGTAGATCAGCCGGGACATTGTGGGCGGATTGTCTTCCTTGCGCAGTTTGGGAATCTCCGCCGCGATACCCGAAAGCAGCGACCAGGTATCGGATTCAGACAGGCCGTTGAGTCTGGCGGCGGACAGGGCCTGGTTAAAAAAACAGGGAATACACTCAAGGTAGGTGTTCATGAAGGTTCCTATATCTCTCAGTATCAGTATGCCGCAGATACTGCGGCACCATGGGGTATGTTGTGCGGCATCATGGTACTGTAAATGAGAAAACGTATCAATAAACACATGAC
>JAFGQL010000049.1 GCA_016935695.1 Spirochaetales bacterium | reverse complement strand
GCCGGTTGTTCCGGCCCTGAGCACATACTTTTAACCAATCCTCCGTTACAGGTCCGGAGTCAGGATGATCAGCAGGTGGCCTGGATACAACGTGTTCCCGATACCAGGGTTATGGCCCTTCAGGAGGAAGACCGGAAGCTCATTGCCGCCTTCAACGGCGGACTTGTTGGCGGTAAATACGACGCCATTACTGCCATTATCATGAGCAGGGACGGAAAACACATAGCCTATCCTGCTTTTTCCGGCGGCTCATGGAAAATGGTGCATGACGGTGTCGAATCACCTTTCGGGTTTGATGAAATCCCTCCTGGTGCCGTTTCTATAAGCGACGATGGCACTGTACTTGCCTATGCAGCCCGGACAGGCGATGAGTGGATGGTCCTCCGGAACCGGGAGCCTGTCCGGGAGAAGTACGGACCTGTGGAACAGGTGCTCTTATCCCCCGACGGAACCCGCTTATGTTTTGTAACAGTGAAGGGAGAAAAACGGGCAGTTGTCCAGGACGGGAGCATCGGCCCTCTTTTTGACAGGGTGAGCGGCCTTGTGTTCAGCCCGGATGGTTCACGCCTTGCTTACAAGGCGGAGGAAAACGGACAGCGGTTTGTGGTAGTCGACGGCGTCCGGGGAAGCGGATGGGATGAAACCGGTATGCCGCTTTTCAGTCATGACGGCAGCTCCATAGCCTACAGTGCGTTACAGGATGAACAGGCATTTGTCGTCAAAGACGGCCGGGTTCTCGGACAAGGGTATCCCATGGGTATGCTCATTGAGCCCTTACGGTTTTCGCCTTCTGATAGGCGGCTGTGTTACGCCGTCGATACGGGAAGGGGCTGGGCCGCGGTGGTCGACGGGGCGGAGAAGGCAATTCACCAGATAGTCCTTGGCGACAGCATGGTGCTGAGTCCTGACGGCAGGGGATTAGCCTATGTGGCGACAGACGGTGACGGCTGGTATGTCATGGGCGGGGGTATTTCTGGTCCAAGAGCAGACAGCATAGCCTTGGGGGCACATCCCTTTTCCAATGACGGAAGCCGTTTCATCTACGCCCTGCAGTCTGCAGGGGAATGGCATCTGGAAGTGGACGGCCGCATGACCCAGGCCCTGCCGTTTGAAGAAATCAGCATGAGTATAGGACCGGGTTTCAGTTCTGACGGGACCAGGTATTATTATGCGGGAAAGAGGGGCGACGAGTGGCATTTGGTTGTAAACGGACGGGAAGGTTCCGGTTACGGCCGCTTATACCGTCCGGCGTTCAATGAAGAAGGCACTACCCATCTGGCTGAAACAGCCGGTGACGGCTGGCTTGTGCGCTCTTTTGTGCCGGACCCGGGAAAGCCTTCCGCCACAGACAGGGATGCGGGTGAAAGCTTCGTCAGGTTGAGCCCGCCGACACTTGTCCCTGCGGGTGAGGAAGAATGTATTCCCTGTAAAGTACGGAAACAGAACATGACCTTCGAGGAACTCATGAACGAGAAACCCCATTCGGCAGAACCGGAAAGTTAATACCTTCGGTGAAATAATTCATAGGTTCCCTCATAAAGACACGATGCACAAGCACTCCTCTTTTATGTAACTGTTACACAGCAATTTTTGTTGTTTATTAATGGAAACAAATATAAGATGGGATTGTTCATAAACGCAATGTCAAAAACGAAGGCTGTACCGTAATTATTGTAACGGAGGTTTCTGGCCGGTATGTTTTTGCAGATGCGTGATGGTTTTTCCGATGTGTAGAAGGCGCTCCCGGCTGTATATTGTTTGTTTCATTCCCCGTCTTCTTCTTCGTTCACGCATCTTCTCATGATCTGGCCAACAGGTGTCTATGATTGATCGACCGAGAAGGTCTTCAGAGAATAACGGCCCCCTGGATGAATATCTGCGGTGTCTTGATGCCCTTATTGATGCCAGGGTGTTTCGACGGTCGAAAAACTCCCAAAAAATACTCAAGTTTTACAGAAAGAAGCTCAAAGAAAAAAGTTATGATTACATATCGGAAAAAATCATTGCTTTTGAGGTATTCAAGAAAGACCTGCAGTATGATCCGACTGTCGATTCCTTCATAAGGGTGGTTTTTTACCGGTTCCGCAACAACCTTACCGAATATTATCTTGATCAGGGCGTGAATGACACCATTGAGCTGTACATTCCAAAGGGAGCCTATGTACCTTTTTTTCGCCGAAGGAATACAGGGCTTTTACCCGTTTCAGGATCACCCTTTGGTTCAAAGGACAGCTCTCTGGAAGACAGGGTGTTGCATAACCTTCGGACTCTTTTCATGCTTACTCTGGCGGAAAGTGATCTGGATCTGGCATGTGAATATTACGCGTCCCTGCCGGAAGACAGGAAAACGGCCTACGCAATTGCGGTTTCATACGAACTGCGGCTGTACCGCCGTATCATATTCATGGATGATGCGGGGCCAACAGTGGACACCCTTGAACGTGAGGTGCAGAAATTGCTGGCGGACAACACGGCAGAGGAGCATTCCTATGTGCCGGCCATCCTTTTGTGCATCCTGAAAGGAAATTACGAGGGGCTCAAAGACTATTCCGAAACCCTATACCAGATTACCGACATGCCGTTTTACAAAAGCATTGCCTGTATGTCGAACTGCCTTGTAGATCCGGAGCCGGGTATGATGAAAGAGCTCGAGGCAATGCTGCATTCCCACAGCAATCTTTCGTTTTTCTGGCACATGCCCAAACTTTTGATGTATCTCAGGAAAGGAAGTATGTACGAAGCCATCTCCGAAGCTTATGAAATATCCAGGGTAAAGTCCCTTATCAGCGACGTGCTTCTCGTCGTCATAAAGAACAGGCTGGAAAAGCTGTCTGCAGAAGACAGGGCTTTTATTGCCGATAACCGAAGGTATTTCTCCGCCGAGTATTTACGGTGCTTCCTCTTCGAGATGGCGTCCACCTATGCCATCGAATAAACCGGCAATTCTTCTGTCAGCGTGTATTTCTTTTTTCCAGCGTTTATACAAGAATACTACATAAGGATCGGATTTTTCTGCCTCTGCGGGCAAGAGGGTTCATCCTTTCTGGATAATGCAAGGAGCGCGGCAAAATGAATGAATCCGTACAGTTGAACATGGCGTCTGACGACACAGCAAGGATGCACTCTGTCCGAAAGACAATGCAAGGTGAGCCTTTCAGCAGATTGTTGTTGAAGACCTGCCTGTGTCTCTGTGTGGCAGGTATTGCCGCCTCCTGCTCTACTGAAATTCAGGCCCGGTCCGGTTCTCCTCTTCCAGCGGTCCCCATACCCGGGAACCTGTTGGATAACCCTTCGTTTGAAGAGGGGCTCCGCTTCTGGGAGGATGTGTGGAGCAGAACTCCGGGAACGGTACACACAAGGGTTGACAGCGGTACAGTGCATGATGGTGCGGCATCATTGAAAATTCTCCATAAGGGTGAGAAGGATTGGTCGGTAAGCGGAACTGCCCGGGTTTCAGTCATTCCCGGCGAAGTATACGAACTGGGCGGAAGTGTTCTTCTGCAGGAAGGACCCGGGCGAATAGAGCTCTCTGTCGTAACGAGGGACACAGGAGGAGAGGTCCTGGACTGGCTGTTCGCAGATGTCTCGGCATCACAGCCGGGGAGCTGGAAACAGCTTTCCCGCAGGTTCATGGTGCCCAAAGGAGTGGCGTCACTTCAGTTCAGGATTACCGGCTTGGGGGCATCCGGCGGGCATGTCGACAGGATGTATCTTGTCCGTGCCAGAAATGCGGTAAAACCCTTTGTTTCCGATGCACGGTACTTCCGTGCTCGGCAGGAAGATACTGAAATAACCTATGACGCACAAAAAGACCGGGTATTGCTGTCCTTCCGGGACAACGCGGCGGTGTATACCCTTGAGGGGTTTTCCGCAAGCGGTATCCTGACTGCCGTCACAGCGGATGACACCGTCCTGCGCGCCCGGGTCGACGGCGCGGATGAAGAACCGGTTTCTGTTGTGTTTGAAATAACAGATAAGGACATCATACGCTGCACTGTCGAAAGCCGCGGCCGAATGTCCGATGATGTTCCCGTCCCCGGCGTACTCCGCGGCCTCCCCGGCCAGTCCTGGGTGGTTCCCCAGAACGAAGGGCTTCTGATACCTGCCGACGACCCATGGTACCGTCCCTGGAATCTCGATGCGGGCGAGGGACATGGGGGCCTTTCCATGCCCTTTATCGGCCTTGCCGGCGGCAGCGGGGCATTGATGGTGTTGTCCCTTACGCCGGATGACGTCTATGCCTCTTATTCCAGGCCCGGCGGAAAGGATAACGAGCCCTCCGGCTTTTCTTTTATGTGGAAAAGCCAAAGGGGGCAGTGGGGATACCGGAGGGTGCTTGAATTCCGCTTTGTGGAGACCGGCGGGTATGTGGGTATCGCGAAAGCCTACCGTGACATTGCCAAAGAACAGGGGAAGCTGGTTACCCTCAGGGAAAAACGGGAAAAGGTGCCGGAGCTGGACCGCCTGATCGGTTCTGCAAACATCTGGTGGTGGGAAAAAGCAGAGTGGTGGACTCACGACATGAATTCCGCCAGCGCGGCAGCGAGTTTGGCAGAGGCTGGTATGGACAGGGTGCTGTGGTCCCACGAAGCGTCTCCCGAAACAATCGTCAGTATAAACGAACTTGGATTTGTTTCCGGAAAATATGACATGTATCAGGATGTCTGGGCGCCGGATGCCCCCATCGGTTACGGCAACCGCAAAGGCTGGCCGGAGGATCTGGTACTGCTCCCGGACGGAACCATGCGTACCGGGTGGATTGCAAAGGCGAACGGAAAAGAGTATCCCGGGGGTGTAATCTGCTCAAGCCGCGGATTCGAGCGGATGAAGCGGGAAGTTCCCCAAGAGCTTGCTACGCACCCCTACCTGGCCCGCTTTGTGGACACAACGACGGCTGCACCTCTGTATGAGTGTCATCATCCCGATCATCCCCTTACCAGGACCGGCGACAGGGAATACAAATCCCGGATGCTGTCATTTCTCAAAAGCGAGTCGGGCCTCATAACCGGCAGTGAAACCGGTATCGACTGGGCTGTGCCCTTTGTCCATTACTTTGAGGGAATGATGAGTCTGGGCCCTTACCGTTTTGACGACGCGGGGTATGACCTCACCACTTACAAGGAACCCACACAGGACATGCTCAGGTTCCAGACCGGGCCTTATTACCGCATTCCGCTGTTTGAGCTGGTATACCACGATTGCGTGGTGAACTACTGGTACTGGGGTGATGCAAGCAACAGAAATCCTGAGCTTATGAGAGACCGGGATTTATTCAATCTGCTGTATGGTACGGGACCGTTGTATATCCTGGATCCGGCGCGCTGGGAACGTACAAAAGACGGGATTATGGAAAGCTACCGTGTCGCCACCATGACTGCCCGGGCCTGCGGGTATGAGGAACTCGTTGATCACCGTTTTCTCAATACCGACCATACCCTGCAATACAGCCGGTTTTCCGACGGTACCGAGGTGTGGGTGAATTTCTCCCTTGAAAGGGCAGTTCTACCCGACGGCCGGGAGTTGGAAGCCAAGGGATACCTGATTACACAGCAGCCGTAAATATAGCCTTTAAATAACGGATCTTTGGAATAATCTCTCTCTGTATCTCTCGAAATCCCCTGCTTCATTCTTTATACTATTGCATATGGAGCCAAAATCATTTACTGCGCCGTCCATACGGAAAGCTCTCATTCTTACTGTGCTGTTGTCGGTCATCCCGTCGGTGTTCATGATGGTATACACCAGTGTGGAAAGTTCCATGTATCAACGGGGCATTATTCAGGCGGAGGCCCTCCGTCAGGTAGAGGCAATTTCCTATATTCAGACTGCCACAACGGAACGGATTATCAGTTTGTTGAACCGGGTTTCCCTCTACGGGGAGTTTGCAGGCGGAACGCCAGAAGCACAGACAGGGTTGCTGGAAACCCTCCTTGATTATAACCCCGACATAGAGAATATTGCCTTTTCTGACACCAAAGGCTTTGTTCTGGCTTCTCCGGGTTTGTCTTCCGGGACTGATCTTTCCGACCGTCTGCATATTCAGGCTGCCCTCGCAAGCGGGAGCTGCAGTGCCGGTGAATATGTTCTTGCCAGGGGCAGCGGGGTTCCCTCCCTTCCTTTTGCCCATCCCGCCTACACCAAGGATGGAGAGATTGCCGGTGTGTTTTCCCTGGTGTACCGCTTGAGCGAGTTCGAGAAACTCTTCGAGGCGATAAAATTCCCAGATGAAACCATTCTTGGCCTTGTTGACGCGAAGGGTGTGAGGCTGTTTTTCCGTCCCGCCAAATCCACAAACCCTGTGGGAGAAAAAGTGAAGGAGGACGTCTGGGAGGGCATTGTGTCCGGCGGCGAGTCCGGTACTGTTACCAAAATGGGTTCCGACGGTATTAACAGGTTTTACGCCTTCAGGAGGCTCACACTTCCCGACAGTGTGGAACCGTACATGTACGTCGTTGTCGGGTACCCGGAAAATCTGGCGTACATGGAAATACGCAATTCACTTACTAGAAATCTCATCATGATCGGCGTGCTCCTGTTTGTGGCGGCTTTTATAGCAGTGAGTTTCGGGAACGCATTTTTCGGAAAACGGTTTTCCACCCTTATACAGACAGCGGATATGATACGCGGCGGTGATCTGTCCGCGCGTACCGCTATTCCCAATGATAATTCTGATATCGCGAAAGTAGCGGCGGCCCTGGATAACATGGCCCGGCAGCTGGAACTGAACAATGTCCGGCGTGAGAAAGAGGAAACGCTGCTGAAGGAATCACTCGATCAGAAAAGCGTGCTCTTGAAGGAGATACATCACCGGGTAAAGAACAACCTGCAGCTTATTTTGAGTATGGTACACCTTCACTGTGATACGGAGGTCTCTACTGCCGACTTTGCCCGGAAAATTGCCTTAAAAATAAACGCCATAGCCACGGTTCATGAACTTTTATACGAGGAAAAAGGCTCTTCGTTCATAGCACTTGACGAGTATTTCCCGCGGCTCATCAGTATGTCGTCGGAGTTCGGGAGCTGTGCCGGATATCATATCAACGCGGGAGGGATCGCCCTGGACCTGAAATCCGCCATTCCCCTGGCCCTCATTGCCAATGAGCTTATCATGAATTCCTTGAAATACGCGGGGGCGTTTACCCGGGACCTCCATATCGGAATTGATGTAGGGCGGGAGGAAGGAAACATCCGTTTTGTGTTTGCCGACAACGGACCCGGCCTCGGCAGGCAAGAAGACACCGGTCATACCGGTGGTCTTGGGCATACCCTCATACAGGCACTCACCCAGCAGTTGAATGGAGTAATTGAGTTTCACAGTAATGAGGGTTTACGGGTGACCATCGTATTTCCTGAAAATGCAGCCCGGGAAATAATTCCGCAGTGAGTCTCGATAAACCCCGGCTGCTTACAGCTCAAACAGCTTTTGGATAAGGAAGATGAACACCGGCATGGTGATGAGGCCGAAGACATGGGTAAAAACAACGCCTTCGGCAGCGAGCTCGGGTGACGAATGGTACTTATGTGCAAGGCTGATGGAGAACAGACTTGCAGGCATGGTGTTTACCAGCATGAAAATGATCAGAATGTCTGGTTTTACATAAGGCTTCAGCAGTACTGTTACGGCGAGGAGTACCGCCGGTACCAGGACCAGGCGGACGAGCCCGATCTGAATGTTCCACCAATCAAACTTGAGGGCTTTCAGGCCAAGTATGTAAATGCGGCTTCCCGCGATAAGCATGGCAACCACCAGGATGGGTTTTTCTATGGTGCCGATCATTGTCATGGCAAAGGCGGGAATACGGGTGCTTATACCGGTCAGCACGGCAGTAATCCCTGCCACCGTCGCAATCAGGCCCGGTGTGAGAAGGCGTTTTGAAAGGGGGATGGAATCGCCGCCGTCTTTCAGCAATGACACGCCTATTGTCCACATAAAAAGTATGTATCCCAGGTTATGAAGAAACAACAGCCCCTTTCCCCGCTCCCCAAGGAACAATACTGCAAAGGGGATGACCATAAACACGAAGTTGTTTACCGCCGAGTGGTACAGGAAAATCTTTTTCCTGTCTCCCTCAAAGGCCGACACTTTCAGGAAAACACGGGCTATCAGAAGCCCTGTGCCTGCCGTCAGGACCGCGCTTACCGGCAGAAGCCAGTTGGCGGTGATGTCTTTTGGGGTCAGTCCTGTCACGATGGAATAAAATATGGAGGCGGGCCAGAAAAAGTCCACCAGTAACTTGCTTAAATCCTTCTCTCCCTCATCCCCAAGAAGCCGGAAGCGCCGGGCAATGAGGCCGCACGCAACAAGTACGGCCAGCTCCATAATTTTTCCAACAATGATCAGAATGTTGTGCATATACGTGTTCCTTACTGGCAGCGGGATCAATCACGCCCTTCGGCCGGATTACGAATATAATAAAGAAACACACAATTTCATAGCTGAAACGTGAACAGCAGCCCGCAAAAACCAAATGCAATCTTCCCGGGGGAGGTTCCCGTGGAGACCTGGAAAGGCGCAAGTCAGTAACATGTTTCACTGTGTGAAAAAAGTTTGCGTTTGCCGGTACCCTTCCTTTATACTTTAAAACGGTTACCTATGAATACATGGCTCGTATCTGCAGTGTCCGCAACTTTATTTTCCTCGGTGTTTCTGCTGTTGAGCTATGTTTACATCTACATAACCGAACGGCAGCGCTACATGAAGTTCATGTTGGCCGGCTGGGCGCTGTATATTCTGCGGTTTGTAGCGAATATGCTCAAACTGTATCATCCGGAACTTATCTACCTTGATAATATCATTCTGATCTGTAACGCGGCGAGCGCTGTATTTTTGTATCTTGCAGTGAGTATTCTTCTGGAAGTCAAGATAAACCGGCCTTATGTTTTCCTTGGGTTGCTTGTCCTCGCGGTGATCATTCCCGCCCTGCCTGGCCGCCGTTTTTTTGATGTCCGGCAGATGGGTGTGTTTCTTTTTTCCGGGGCTGTGTTCATCTATACGGGTCTGGCATTTTTATCCAGGAAATACAAGCGGACGGCTCTGTCCAAAATACTCGGCGGCATATTTATCCTGTGGGGGGTGCATAAATGGGATTATCCTTTTCTCTACGACACCCCCATGTTCGCGGTTCCCGGCTATCTTCTTGGGGTGTTTTGCGCTTTTACCTCGGCCCTTGGCATTCTGATTTATCATAACCGGCAGGATAAAACAGAGTTGTTGAAAGTAAAGGAGCGGCTGACCCTTCTCATGAAAATTCCCAAGAATATCAGCGCAAAGGATCTGTATGACCGTGTGCTGGGGATCGCGTTAAAGGTCACCGAGTCAGCATACGGGTATTTGTATTTTTATGACGAGGATGCCAGAGAGTTCACCCTTAACACCTGGTCCGACGGTGTAATGGCGGACTGCAGCGTATCGGATCCGCAAACGACCTACGCCCTGGAGAAGACAGGGTATTGGGGAGAGGTGATCCGGCAGCGGAAACCCATTATAGAGAATGCATATTCTCCCGATCGTGCCTTGGCGAAAGGTTTACCGGAAGGCCATGTTCCCATAACCCGATTCTGTTCAGTGCCCATGGAAACCGATGGGCGGATAACTGCGGTGATCGGCGTCGCCAACAAAGATTATTATTATACGGACAGCGATATCGACCAGTTGCGCATGCTGATGAACGATACATTGCTGCTTGTGGAAAACCGCCACGTCGGCGATGAGCTGGTAAAGGCCAAGGAGTTGGCCCAGGAAAGCGAGAAAATTAAAACAGATTTTCTTGCTAACATAAGCCATGAACTCAGGACTCCTCTCAACGGCATTATCGGGATGCTGGGCCTGTTGGACTCGAGCGAACTTACCGAAGCCGACCGTGATGTTCTGAAACTGGCCAGAGAAAGCGCCGATGACCTTCACGATAAAATAAAAGACATCCTTATGCTCTCTGAGATCACCAGCTATCAGGCAATCGATGAAACAGTCTTCTGCATGGGGTTCATAGTGCGAACCCTCATAGATTCGGTGCAGAGATCAAAAACATATAAAAACAAGGATCTTGTCATTGAATACCGGCCCGGTGGCCAGGATGTCTGTGTGAAAACCGACAGGCTGTATCTTTCCCAGGTACTGTTGAACCTCATATCCAACGCGGTGAAGTTCACGGACTACGGAAAGGTTACCGTCACAGTAGAGCACAGGGACGGCCTGCATATTGTCATTGCAGATGAAGGCTGCGGTATATCCGAAGAAAATATGAAAAAGATATTCGATCCGTTTCAGCAGCTTGAGAATCCTTACACGAAAGTCCACGGCGGGCTTGGCGTCGGTCTTGCCATTACATCCCACCTGTGCAAACTTTTGGGGTTTGAGCTGCGTGTGGAATCCGAGATAGGCAAGGGTTCTGTATTTACTGTTGTTGTTCCTGAGTCCTGTATCGCGGTAGAGCCGGATAACGGAAGTGTAGGCACAGGCAATTTTCAGGAAGTGTCTGTACTGCCGGTCCATTCGGTGCTGATAGTGGAAGACGAAGCAATAAACCGGTTCTATCTGAAGAAAATACTGAGCGAGAAAGGCCTGTCTATTCAGGAAGCAACTGACGGCGAGACGGCCATCGAGCGGCTTCTGGTCGGACATTTCGATGTGGTGCTTTTGGATATAGGCCTTCCGAAGGTGAACGGTATCGAGGTTCTTCAGTTCATGAGGGGCAGTGAAGGCCTTAAGGATATTCCGGTAATAGCGGTTACCGCCCATTCAAATACAGAAGATAAAATGCGCATCTTAAGCGCGGGGGCGAACGACATCATATTTAAACCCTATCAGCAGCATGAAATCATTAATTCCCTGATGCGGACTATCGAGACCGCGGGAGCGGAAATCAGCGCGGAGTAGCGGGGACTGTCAGCTCTCTGTTGGTTCACTGAAAGTGATTACTGTTTCGGTGCCCCGGGTTGAGTGTATGCTGACAGTACCGTGAAGCTGGCGGACAAGTTCGTGAACCAGGGTAAGGCCTAATGAGCGGCTTTTCTTGTCACGGTCCTCTGTACTATAACCTGTTCCGTCGTCACGGATGGTGATGGTCCTGCGCAGGGATTCTTTGGTTAACTCTATGGATATGGTCCCCGTCCGGCCAGGAAAAGCGTATTTTAGTGAGTTGGTGACAAGCTCGTTCAGAATGAGACCGCAGGGAACCGCTGAATCAAGACTCAGATAGAAATCTTCCCCAAAGACCTTGATAACGACGGCTGCATTGTCTCCGAGGTAGGTATGAAGCAGGCTTTCCGTCAGTAATTTTGTGTATTCACCGAAATTGATACGGGTGAAATCCTCGCTCATGTACAGTTGTTCATGGATGCTGGTCATGGATGCGATCCGCCGCTGGCTTACCGTGAATATCTGTTTGAATTCTGTGTTTTCTATATCCGACGACTGGAGCTCCAGAAGGCTTGAAATAATCTGAAGGTTGTTTTTTACCCGGTGATGGATCTCTTTCAGAAAGACTGTTTTTTCTTTCAGAGATTTTTTCAACTCCTGGTTGGCTTCTTTCAGTTCCCGGTGCGTCTGCTGGTTTTCCTCTATCTGGTGTTCAAGTTCTGTAATGGCGTCGTGCAGGCGGGCCGTCATATTGTTGAAGGCTTTTGACAGGACCTGTACTTCCTCAGGTCCTGTGACGTCCGTATGGAAAAAGGATGTCTCCCTGGTGGTCTGGGTTATGGTTCTTGTGAGGGCGGAAATCGGGTCTGCGATTCTTTTTGAAAGGAATATACCCACGGTGCCGGCAAGCAGCGCGGTAACAAAGGTAATGAATAAGGCAAGAAGGGCCTGATTAATCACTTTCCGATAGGTGCTGTTCCAGGGTATTTCGGTAATGATAACCCAGTCGGTGTTCTCGACGAACACAAACAGGCCCGCGACAGGGATTCCCTGTATGCCTGTGTACCGTTTTAAGAACCCGCTGTTTGTATTCCGGGACTCTGTTATATGCTTCATGATCCTGCTTTGGGAAACACTGGTACCGGCAATTACCTTGATAATGTTCGGGTGGGCGATGACGGCTCCCCTGTGGTCTGCAATGAAGGCAATGCCGTCGTTTTCGAGTTTCATGGCGTCAACAAGGTTCCACATGAACCGTAAAGAAAGTTCAGCGCTGACGAGACCGGATGCCTGGCGCAGGCGGTCAAACAGGGGCACCGTAATAATGACTCTTGGCTCGTTACTCTCCTTATCCAGACGGAGGGAGGATATCCGTGCCGTGCCGGTCGCCGGTGACTCTGCCGGAGTATGTATGGCAGCGAGGTTTTCCGGGAGGGGAAGTTCCTCTGTTGAGCCAAGGTGTGACAGGTAGCTGATTCTGTCACCTTTCTGGTTGTAGAGGGCGGCTTTCCTTATTTCGGGGTATTTACCGATAACCCGTGACAGGAATATTTTCTGTTCTGATCCTGATGCGCTGGTGATGTCGCCGAACCATGCGGCATTTTCTACCGTGCGGATCATTTGCTGAACATAGGACCCGAGCTCAACCGCTGCCTTTTCTGCGGTGAGCTGTAAGTTTGCTTCGACAATGCTCTGATGGGTGGTGTAACTGGTAAAGGTGTTCATGATGGAGGGCACCGTCAGGGCAAGAACCGTCAGTAAGAAAAATGCGGTGGATAAAATGCTTGTCAGGTTTCGCGGTTTCTTCATTACGACTGATCCGTGCTCCTTTGGTTCACCGGGGGATTTCTTTCGCGAGATGTAAAAGCTCGTCAGGCACGGTGAGACCGAATTCTTCAGCAAGGGCGTAATTGATGTACAACGCCATTCTTGCCGTGGGCATTGGAATACTGCCTGCGTTACCTGCTTTTAGAACGCTGTCCACCAATACTGCGCCGAGTCTTCCCGTCTCATAAAAGTCCGACGCATAGCTCAACACGCCGCCGGATTGGGTGTGGGCAAGGGAAGCTCCTGCAACTGGAATCTTGTGGACAGCGGCGAAACTGCTGATCATCTGCCAGCCTTCCAATGACTGGGTAAAGTTGTCCGCCAGGATCATGATACCCCCAAACGGCGGCTCCTTTCCATGGGAGTACAGGTTTGATGCTATCTCTTTAACGGTGCCCACCGGTTCTTCAATGAGTTCGATACCGAGGTCACGGGCCTTGGTACGGACTTCCGGCAGTACTGCCAGATTGGCCGGATACGCTTTGTTATAGGTGATATAGACTTTATCGTTTTCTTTCAGAAGCATGGCAAGGAACTCCAGCCGCTTAAGGACCGCTCCTGTTGAAGGAGCCCGGACGCCGGTGCTGTTGTATCCCGGTTTTTGCACTGTTTCTACCAGGCCGGTGTTTTCCACTGCGGTCAGACCGTATACCGCAGGGATCGTACCGTTCACGAGTTTTTTCACATGAAGGGCCGTCCCGGTGGGAAAGGCGTATATACAGTCTACCTTCCTGTCTATCAGGTCATTGATTGCCTTCGTTTCTTCTTCTGAACCCGAGATAACCGGGAATTCCAGATAGCTGACTGTGGTTCCCTCCTGGTAGCCGGCTTCCGCAAGACCGGCCTTCAGTCCGTCAACCAGCCGGGAAAAAGGCGCATGACCGTTAATGATACCGATGGTATATGCATCCTGTTTTTGCCTGCACCCGACAGCCGGTGTCAGCATGACAAGAGCCATGACTGCACATACCGGTATGGAAGGTAGTTTCTTCATAGATTGCTCCCTGCGGTATTAATTGTAGAAGGTTTTTGAGGGGATAGCTATACATATTTAGTACGGTTTCCACGCAGCGGTAACCTATTGCGATGCAATGTAAAGTTCATAGACTTTAAGTACATGGGAACTGAAAATGATATCCTATTCGAAGCAGTAAAACATGCATTGATGATGTTTGATATCGGCATATGTGTCATTGATCCTGATGGCAGGATTATGTATGTATCGGATTCCTTTTATTCTTTGACCGCTGTGGATAAAATATCTTTCGGGGTTGGGGATACGTGTACTGATATACCACTTCCTGGATATTCGGCAGCGTATCCAAGTCAGAGTCATGGAACTATTATTTGTGGTAACCGTATTCTGCTTGTGCAGAATGAAGTTTTTTCCGGGTACCGGTTATTATGTGTACAGGCTGTCTCACCGATGCATTGCTGTACCAAAGAAAACGGTTCCCAAGATGACATACGGGTTCAGTTTCTGGCCCGGATGAGTCATGAGATAAGGACTCCTCTCAACGGAATTCTTGGAATGTCAGAGCTTTTACTGCGGCAACATTTAAGGGAAAGCCAGAGAGAAAAACTGGCAGATATTCAACGGTCTGGGATAAGCCTTCTTGAAATTATCAATGAAATTCTTGATTTCTCCGGAATAGATTCTCACGGTATGCTTTTAGAGAATATAGAGTTCTCACTTCTGGAAGTATTTGAGTCGGTTATGAATGCAACATCGTATAAGGCTGCTGAGAGGAATATTGAACTCATCGGATATTTCTCGACACTGGTACCCGATCGAATACATGGAGACGCGGTACGGTTCCGTCAGATATTCACAAGTTTATTAAGCAATGCGGTTAAGTTCACCAATAATGGTGAAATAATATGCAGTGTCACTATGGACGAAGTAGATCCGGGCACGGTGATCATTGAAGTGACTGATACAGGAACAGGAATACCGAAGGACAAACTTGCCCATATCTTTGAACCATTCTCTCAAGGAGCAATCCATATAAAAAGTGTTTACGGCGGGACAGGGCTGGGATTGGCAATTGTAAAAAGCATATCCGATGCCATGGGCGGAAGGATATGGGTGAGCTCGGAACCGGGAAAGGGTTCCCGATTCCGGGTCAGTGTGCCGGTTGAGACTTGTGATCAAAGGGGCGGCGGTGTTATCCGCAGCTACAGGGGAACCCTGCTTGTTCTCTGCGGTAATGCCGAGCTCCGGAAATTCCTTGCGCTTAGTCTTGCTGAACGCGGTGTCAATGTGTGTTTTGCTACAAATATGGGAGAACTTCACGCCATTATTGAAGAGCAGATACGCAACCATTCCTACATTCAGGGAGTGCTCCTTGACGAATTCCCCTGGGAAGGGAGTGAATGGACCAGTATCGCAGGGAAATTTGCCATGATAAACGGATACACTCCATACGTGTTTTTATTGTCATCTGTGGGAATCGAGATGCCCGAACAAAATGCCCTCACAATCATGGGTATTCACAGGCTTATCAGAAAGCCTGTCCTGCCATCGACAATGAATGATATTGTTGAGTTTATTGAATGCGGCGGAGCCGATTCTGATGAGATTGAGTATTTGCAATATAACTACCGCAAGTATCCTTTGTCCGTTTTACTGGTGGAGGACCAGCTCATAAACAGAAAAGTCGAGGCGGACATCCTTGAGTCTTTCGGGTGCATTGTTACTCTTGCGGAAGATGGAAGGAAGGCTGTCACATATACCGAAGAACCCTTTGATGTTATTTTCATGGACTTGCAAATGCCTGAAATGGATGGCAGGGAGGCGACAAAGATCATTCGGTGCAGCCCTGAGTCGTTGAATGCGCGAACACCGATCATTGCGCTGACTGCTTATGCATTTAAAGAAGAAGTTGAGCGTGCTCTCGCGGTAGGGATGAACGATTATCTTACAAAGCCGATTCAAACAAAAATTCTGGAGAAGATCCTCCTTGATCTTCGCATGAAGAAATACGGAAAAATTCAAGCATCCGATCCCGCGATTGAAGATGCTTTTTCCCGTTTAACTGCAAAAGTAGACGGGAATGTGCAATTTGCGAATGAACTTGTTGAGTTGTTTGTTGAAGGTCTCCGGGAGAGTCTTCAGACGCTAAAGGCCGCGGAGGAAGAGGAGGACATCCCTGCCATTCGTGCAGCGGTCCACAAGATTTCCGGCTCAGCCGGTAACATGGAGTTCAGTCATCTGGCACTCATCGCGCGGGATATCGAGGCAGTCATTGAGCAAGGTGTGTTCAGCAGGCAGTCATTACAAAAGCTTTACACCTGTGCCTGCTCGATCATAGAAGGCATAGAGTGATTTGCATTTTGGTTGCCGCTGTATATACTTTAGCAGAGAAGGGGTGTAAAGAATATTATGTGGAAAATGCTTGTAGTGGACGATGACGCAGCTACCTGCAGAATGATAGAAGAGTACCTCAAAGCTGTCCCTGATCTCGATGTCAGGACTTTCACCAATGAAGAGCAGGCTCTTGATTCGATACAACGCAACAAATACCATATTGTATTATCAGATATTGTCATGCCGGCTATCGAGGGCTATTCATTTCTGAGAGAATTGAAGAAGCGCGACCCGCTTGTTCATGTCATTATGATGACTGCATATTCAACCCTTAGCAGGGTGATTCTGTTTCTTGGCGAAGGGGCTCTTGATTTTGTTCTTAAGCCATTTAAGGGACCAGATGAACTTTTGGAAGTTGTCAACTCGTCCATCCACAGATGGGAACGCTGGGTGAAAGTTTTGAAGGCAAGTGCCGCCGGCCAGTGAATATGGTTTTTGAGGACTTCACTGGGCAGTTTATATCAGAAACTCTCGAAATGCTTGATGATATTGAATCGGTTCTTCTGGATATAGAGCAACGAGGCGCCAGGCAAGATGGTATTGATCTGCTGTTTCGGTCATTTCATACAATTAAAGGCAATGCTGGGATGGTTGGTGCAGAGAGCATTCACGACTTTTGCCATGAGATAGAAAATCGCCTTGATACCTGCCGAAAAAATCACCAGCCAATCACTGATGACATGATTGCCTATATGTTGCGATTTACAGACCATCTGAAGTTGGCCCTTGAAAAGGGAAACATTAATCCCGATAATCTGCCGGATTTTGCAGAAGGGAATGATAGTCGCGACAGAAATGATTCCGTCAGTACAGAATCCAGCTTTGAACTGAATGTAGAAGAGGGTAGATGGTGTATTGCTGACTGGCTTCCGGCATTTCGGGACTTTATGAAGGTGTATGGCCTTTTTTATATGATAAAAACCGGGGAAGACAAGCAGAAGCAGAACGAATTACTGATCGACGCGGGTCTCTTATCTATCGGGCTTACCGATGCAATTCCGAATTATTTTCCCCGGATTCAAGACCTCTGCTTCTATCTGGAGAAAACTTTTGCGCTTATACTCAGGAATGCTATTGATTATGAGCCTGTCAGTTTCGAAGTGGTTGACCGGATGCTGCATGACATTCGGTTTGAGTTTTATAATGTTCTCAGGAAATCGCGGGATTTTCTCCATTTTGAAATTGCTTCAGAAGATGATGTGGCGGATTTCCGGTATGCAAAGACAGGCATGCGATTTGTCGTTGTTGAGCTAAGTCTTCCATATATGAAGCTGATTCACGAGATAGACGGGTTGCAGTTTTTATCAAAGGACAAAAGAGGGTTCGATGGCATTATCGCGGTATACCTCCCTCCCAAAAGCATCGCATGGAAAGCCCTTGATATTATTACTCCTCACGTTAAGGATTTTCCGGTAATATATAAGAACGAGATTGATGTGTTGGACGAGTTAGTTGAAGCGGGGTAAAGAAATGGGAAACACAGTTTTGGTTTGTGATGATTCATTACTGGTGCGTAGCGGCCTGGAATCTTTGCTAAAACAGAGTGGTAAATGGAGTGAGGTGTTTTCTGCTTCAAACGGTAAAGAAGGGCTTGAAATAATTCTGGCGAAGAAACCGGATGTTGTATGCCTGGACATAGAAATGCCTGAAATGGACGGAATTCAGGTTCTCACTGAGCTGAATAAACTCCGAAAGGCGGGTTCTTTAGGCCAGAAGCCGCGGGTGATTGTGTTAAGCGGTACGATGCATCAGAATGAGCCGAATGTGCGGAAGGCAAAAATGCTTGGTGCATTTGATGTAGTCGCAAAGCCGGAAGGCCAGTCATCAACCCTGAAAATAAATTTTCAGGAACTGGAGGCCAGGCTCCTCACGGCTTTACTGTAAAATATTGCTCAATCCACCTTAAACCGTTTGATTTTCTTTGTCGTGGTCATTTCCATTGCTTCTTCCAGAACCGTAAACCGGCTGATACGCTGGTAAGGCTTGAGTTCCCTGTTGACCTCGTCGATAATCTGGCTGTAGCGTTCCCGCGGAGTATCCTTTGCCTCTTCCCCTGGGTATATCAGCGCTTCTATGCCTTCTGTCTTCATTTTTTCATCAAGGACATAACCGCGAACAAGGATCTGCTCGATTTCATCGTACAGCTGGAATTTGTCCTCTATTTCTTCGGGGAACACATTTTTGCCGCCTTCTGTGACGATCAGGGATTTTTCCCTTCCCGTAAGATACAGATAGTTGTCCCGGTCCAGGTAGCCGATGTCCCCTGTTTTTAAAAAGCCGTCATCGGTAAATACCTGGGCGGTAGCTTCTTCATTCAGGTAGTATCCCTGCATAACCATCGGCCCTTTTATGGCGATCTCTCCGCAGCCGTTTTCATCGGGATTGAGAATTTTTGTCTGTGTCCGGGGAATCATCTTGCCGACCGAGTCTTCCTTGTACGCCTCTTTGGGGTTGAGCGCCACGATGGGGCTCGTTTCCGTTAGCCCGTAGCCCTGGACAAAGTCTATTCCAAGCTGGTTGAACATTTTAAAGGTGGAAGACGGCAGGGGTCCGCCGCCGCAGATGCAGATGCGGTTGGTATCCAGCGACAGCTTTGCCAGTATTCCCTTGAACATCCGTTTACCGGGATTCACGTGGAAGTATTTCTTTATGGTGCCGCTTACCCACATAAGAAAGCGGATGAGGCCGTACACCAGAATGCCTTTTTCCCGTATTCCTTTCAAAAGACCCTTTATCAGCTTGTTGAACAGCATGGGAATGCCCAAAAACATGGTTACTTTTCCGGCTTTCAGGTCTTTAAGAATTTGTTTGATGGCCAGGGCCTTGGCGAATACGATCTCCGCTCCTACAGAAAGGGATTCTATGAATACCGCGAGCATTGAATAGGAATGATGGAGAGGCAGCAGCGCGTAGAATACGTCGGTGGGATACAGGTTCATGTTGGCCTGGGCCAGGAAGCAGTCGCTGACAAAATTACTATGACTTAACATAACCCCTTTCGCCACGCCGGTGGTCCCCGAGGTGAACAGAATTGCCGCAAGGTCATGTTCTTCCGGAAGGGCTATCGAGAATGTCCCCGTATGCTGAAGGTCCAGTATGTAATCCGGTTTCGCCGGCGACAGACTGATCAGTTTTGTCAGGTTTTTGCCCGTGAAGAACCCGAATTTCTCCTCGTCGCAGAACAGGATCTTTACCTCGGCGATGTTCATGAGCCCGGCTATTTCCTCATCCTTGAGGCCGTAATCCAAGGGTACCACAGTTCCCCCCGCGAACAGTATGCCCAAATAGGCGAAGGCCCATTCGGGAGAGTTTTTGCCTGTCACTCCGATTCTGTCGCCTTTGTTTACCCCCAGGGAATGTAGATACTGGCCAAGCATGCGGGAGGTTTCCAGTACCTGGTTCCAGGTGTATTCCTGAAGTGTCGGAGAGAAGGAGGTAAATGCGCGGCGTTCGGGATACCGTGCCGCTGTGATTTCTAAAAGCTCGGGCAGTGTCGGCCATTCGCCTTTAAAATAAGTGTCTTTGTAGTCCTCAAGAAACGTCCAGGGGTGGGCATTCATGGTGACACCTCCTTGTATTAAGCGGTTATTCATTCGCGCCTTAAATGTGGCGGCATGTTTATCCCATTATGCGCCCTGTGAAAAAAAAAGTAAAATGGTAATGGATGATAAATTTACAGGATCCTCCCTTGTTTTGTGGTAAAGAAAAGAAAAATGTGGACAGCCGGATTTGTAGACAGGCGCCCGATGTTTTAAGATAAAGGGTACACTGATGGAATGGAGAGTATATGCCAATTATTACCGTTATTCTGGCCCTTGTGAGTAGTGGGCTTTTTATTGCCCTTCTTATTACAGTGCGGAACGGGCGGACCAATCCTTTCATTGTAGAGAATCTTCTTGATGATTACGTTCATAACAAGCCAGAGATAGATGCGCGTGCAAAGTACCGGGGACTGCCCGAACATCTGGTGACGAAGATTTACGAGCTGCTTTTTCAGCTCACCGGGTTTTTTGCAGACCTGCTGGTCAAGATCCGCCAGAGCGAGCGTTCAGGAGCCCGGTTGTCCCGCAATATTCAGAAAGCGCTGTCTTTCAGCACCTCGATCGCTTCCAATGCGTCCCGGACAAGCGATGTGGCCGCGGTACTTTCGGCCGGGGTAAGTGACGGCTCGGCAGCGGTTGAAGAAATTCATTCCACCATAGAAAACCTGAGGTCACAGATTCTCCTGCAGGATACCAATATACAAAAAGTCGCGAATTCCGTTGCTACAATAAATGAGAGTCTGGAAAAAACCGCGGGTATCGCCAACGACCGGAAGCAGTCAATTCAGGAATTGGTCCTGATCACTGCCACAGGGAAAGCTAAAATCAAGGATACAGATACCGAGATCACCTCCATCAAAGGAAAGGTCCGGGAAGTAATGAACCTGCTTACTGTTATAAATGATATCGCGTCAACGACAAACCTCTTATCCATGAATGCGGCTATTGAGGCTGCCCATGCAGGGGATGCGGGCCGGGGTTTTGCGGTGGTCGCCGCGGAGATACGAAAACTCGCTGAATCTACCGCGCAGAATGCGGGGATGATCGGGCAGACCTTGAAGGCGCTGGTGAATCAGATCGAGAAAGCTTCCCGGTATTCAGAGGAAAGCGGGACTGCGTTCATGGATATCGAGTCGGGGGTTGCCGGTTTGAGTGATTCCTTTTCCCGGATAAGCGGCCAGACAGCCGACGCGTTTTCGCTGACAAAGGATGTTGTTGATTCGGCGAATGAGTTGAAAGATATCAGCACCCACACAACGGAAAGCATGGCAGAGATGTCCACCGCTTCCGGTGAGATCACTGCAATACTTGAGAAATCAAAGCACGTGGCAATTGATCTGGACGAACGCATGAAATCCATGAGCGCCAACGCCAGAAACATAAACCTTGTCATGACAAAAATCTCTGATGCTTTTCTTGTTTTTTACAGACTTTTCAGCTCGATGATCGGCAGTATCCAGCAGTTCCGTTATGCAGGCATCACTAAAGACCAGGTGTCTGATATCACCAGCCGTATGTTCTTTTCCAATCTTATCCTGGGGCATATAAACTGGGTGGCCGGAGTGCGGGCCGCTGTTGACGGAGCAGACGATCTCCGGGAGGCGGATTTTGCAAATGCAACAAGCTGTGAACTTGGCCTGTGGCTTGCCGCCGACGAGGCCAGGAATATGCTTGCTCCGGCAAAGTACACGGAACTTTCACGTTACCATCAGGAACTCCATGAAACTGCCGCGGAAATTGTCCAGCTTGCCACGGCAGGCGGGCGCGGTGAAGCCGAGGCCCGTTTTTCTGAAATAGAGGAACAGACAAAGGCGGTTATTCAGATACTCATGACCATAGGGTATGATCAGGTTGTCAGCTGGAACCGGAATTACAGCGTGGGCGTAGATGAATTCGATGACCAGCATAAGGTCCTGATCGGTCTGATTCAGGAATTATATACTCATATGGAAGAGGGGAGAGGTGATCAGATATTAAAGGACACCTTGAAGAAACTTATCGATTACACCCAGTATCACTTTGCCACAGAAGAAATGAATTTTGACGCATACGCATATCCGGATGCAGATGCCCACAAGGCGCAGCACCTCTTTTTACTCAAGAAGGCCGGTCAGCTGTATGCTGATCTGGACGGCGGGGCATCAGTCCTGAGCAGCGAGGTGCTTGATTTCCTTCAGGACTGGGTACTGAACCATATTCT
>JAFGQL010000048.1 GCA_016935695.1 Spirochaetales bacterium | reverse complement strand
TTGCGAAACCGTGTTCGTAAGCAGGTGTTCTGCTCTGCTTTTTTGTATCATAGGGCGATGATGTCTTGCAGGTCAATGCATTCGGCGGATGTAAAGGGGTCATTCCTGATCCGGATGTGTCATCCGGAGGCTTTCAGGCGGGATATGACAAGTTTTGCAAGGGCGGGGTCCATTTTTTTGCTGTCTTTTTCGAAACGGAGTACTGTCTGATGTATGTTTACGTTTCCTGCTTCATAAAGGAGAGGGGATCGGTTTTGGGACGGGTCGTCTTCTCCTGATTCGACGCGGGCTGTTTTTATGGTGTTTCCTTTGCGGTTCCACATGATAATATGTTCATTATCCGGTTTGCCGAAACACAATTGGAAAGCAGAAACTTGTTTTTTGGCGTCTATCCAGAGAAACAGGTCCCAGTAATCATCGGTGTACCAGATTTTAAAGTCCCTGTTTTTTTCCTGACGCACGTTCAGGATGCGGTACATCATATGAGTACAAGTATGGTGATTTTCCGTTGTAAAGCAAATTTGCGGTCTATTTCTCTGCATTATTTGCATGGACAATTGTGCAGGGCTGGTATTCCGGGTTATATTTTTGGGGAGGAAAATTTTAAAAAGGATGTTCATTAAGCCCGTGAAAAGAACCATATTGTTTTTGATTGTATCCCTGGTATTGTTGATGTTATTCGGTGGCTGTAGTCTGTTCGGCGGATTTGGCTCGGGGGACGAGAAACTGTACTCTGCCCAGGAGGTCGTGTCACTTTCTCCAGGCAGTGAAGATATTCAGTACGATGAGATTCCTCTTAGCGGATCTTCGGGGTCTTTGAAAACCTTAGCTCTTGGTGATACCCCCCGCGATACGTATATTCTTTTTTCCAACCTTGAGGACAACAGTGTTTTTGAGGCGTCGCCGAAAAACGGGACAGAAGCAGTGTCGGTTAAGGAACGAATCGCCCGTTATAATGCCCAGGCTGTATCTGATTCGGCTAAAAACAGGGGTATTGTAGTGGGAAGCGGTTCTGCCGAAAAAGTATACTCCCGTGCAAGCGGAGACCTCGACGAAAGTTCCGGAGGGGAACCTTCGATCACCGGAGATGATATCCGGTTCTGGGAGGCGATAACTGAGGAAACGCCAAGGGAGATACCTGCCACGTGCAGAAAGGTCGTGGTCAAAAACGACGGAAGCCAGGGCTTGAGTGTCTGGGTGGCTAACGAGAGTTTTACCGAAGATGACGAGACCGGGAAAATTAACCAGACCATGGTAGATGCTCTTGCCGCGTCATTCCTGGACCCGAGTGAAGACCGTATTTATGAATGGGTTACCGATATATACGGGGAGGAGTGGGGGAGTCATGATTTCCCTCAGGAATTATTATCTGCCTATGATACCGATATAGACGGAACTTTGGTCGACGAGTCGACCGGTCCCGGATGGGTCACGGTACTTCTTTATGATATTTCAGGCGACGGTTTTCCGAAACCGAATGAGGGCAGAATTTACGGGTATTTTCATGGGCTGCACAATTTAATCCGGTTGGAGAATTCCTATTCTCTCCAGGATTACTCGGCAGAACGGGTTATGATTTCCCTTGATGCGCCCATCTTTGCGCAAAAAGACTCGGATTCAGCTCAATGGAATGTCTCTGATTATTACCCATCCGAGATTATTTCCACCCTTGCCCATGAATTTCAGCACCTTGTCTTTTTCTACCGCAAAAATGTCACGTTTAATATTGATACGGCTATCTGGCTGAACGAAATGCTTTCACTGATGACAGAGGACCTCCTTTCCGACAGGCTTGGGGTGCCGGGGCCCCGGGGTGTGAATCCTCTTGACGGGACCTCCGGTGAGGAAGGTAATTTCCTTGGCAGGCTTCCTTTTTATAATGCCTATCCAGATGATTCATTGGTGGACTGGGGAGAGCTTCCCTACGATCAGTATCAGAGCTATTCCACAGCATATTCCTTCGGAGCCTTTTTAGGCAGGAATTATGACGGCGCGCGGTTGTTCCGGGCCATTCAAAACTCACCTTATGGCGACTACCGGGCCGTCGAAGACGGTCTTCAGGCAGTGGAGGCTTTTCATGCTCCTGATAGCGTGTACGCGGGCATAGGCAGTTTGAGTTTTAACGACATTGTCGTACGATGGGGAGTGGCGAACCTTGTTTCTGATACCGTTCAGCTTTCCCCCGGTCTTGCCCTGAATAAGGGAACGACAGACGACGGTTGGTTTACCGACTCCCTGGGGTATCGTCTCGGTTCCATTGACTTGTCCAAATATTACCGGGCGAGTACCAATACCCAATCATTGCTGACCGGACTGCGTGTGTATTCGAATAAGTATGATTTTCCCGAGATTGTCGGAGACTACGGGCACATCTATTATCATGTGGGCGACAATATATCCGGAATACTACCCCTCGATTTTAGTGTGCCGTCTACATTCCGGGCGACTCTGATCCGCCGCCGCTGAGGCCGAGTATTCTTGTGTTCTGTGTCTTTCTCTATACAGCCTTTTTGGTTATAATCAGGCCACATTGCAAAGCGGGGTGGCGACATGGCGAAAATATGGCAGAAAGACTATGATCTGGACAAGCTTTTAGAGGCGTTTACCGTCGGACAGGATTATATTCTGGACAACGATCTGGCCGCTGCCGACTGTGTGGCGAGCCTCGCCCACGGGATCATGCTCAAAGAAGCAGGTATTTTACCGCCGGAAGACCTGGACGCCATCAAAGCAGGGTTCGACGGAATTTTGTCCCGCATAGAGCGCCGCGAGTTTGCCGTTCAGGTGCATGAAGAGGACTGTCACACTGCCATAGAAAACGCCCTTATAGAAACCTGCGGCGAGGCCGGCAAAAAAATCCATACCGGCAGGTCACGTAACGATCAGGTGATTACCGCCCTCCGGGTGTACGGCCGCGCCGGGATCCTTGCCGTTTTAAGGGCGGGAGAGGCCCTCACTGCGGCCCTTTTGGATTTTGCCGCGGAACACAGCGCTGTTCCCATGCCTGGGCGCACGCACATGCAGACTGCCATGCCGTCGTCGGTGGGTTTATGGGCCGGGGCCTGGGCTGAGGATGTACTGGACAACCTTGAGCTTGTGCATCAGGCATATTCCATGCTGGACCAGTCCAGCCTGGGGTCTGCGGCTTCTTACGGTGTGCCGCTGCCTCTGGACAGGGACAGAACGGCACGGCTTTTGGGATTTTCCCGGGTGCAGAACAATGTGCTGTACGTGAACAACAGCCGGGGCAAGTTCGAGGCCATAGTTCTCGACGCCCTGGACATGCTGGTTCTGGGGCTCTCCAAAATGGCACAGGATCTTATTCTGTTTTCTCTTCCTGAGTTCGGGTATTTTTCCCTTCCTGCGCAGCTGTGTTCAGGTTCTTCCATCATGCCCCAGAAAAAAAATCCCGACGGCCTTGAACTTATGAGGGCGAAATCGGCGACCATGTCTGCCTATGCCATGCAGGTAAAAAACATCATACGATCACTCCCTTCGGGATATAACCGGGATTTTCAGGAAACAAAGGAACCGTTCATGAGGGGCCTGAAGCTGGCCCTCCAGTGTGTTCAGGTCGCCGAGCTTACGGTCCGGAATTTACAGGTTCATCCAGAAAAGCTGACAGCCTCGTTCACGCCGGACATTTTTGCCACCGACGCGGCCATTGAACTGGTTGCCGGCGGTATGAGTTTCCGTGATGCCTACAGAAAGGTGGGCTTGTCCCTGGATCAGCTTTCTGAGCGTGATCCGGCTGAAGCCCTGAAGACACGCACCTACCAGGGTACCACTGGAAACCTGAATCTGGCCGCAGGAACGGTAAAGCTCGACGAGCTGGTAAAAAGGCGCAAAGATGCGGAGGCGGTTGTTGAAGGTTGTGTACTGGACCTCACCGGACGGAGTGTCTCCCTTTTTACCTGATTAGGAAACAACAGGACGGTATAGCGGGTGTGCAGGTGCCGGACGTGCAGAGTGTTTCTGGATGCGTTAATTCTTTCTATCAAAAAGCAAACGTGTGAATCTGTTGAATACCCACACTTCACCGCCAATCAGCTGGACCGGTACAGCGCAGAAGCCCCTATTCGTTGGCAGACGATTTACAGGCAGCGGCCCTGCCGTTTCTTATGCGGGGTCATGTCTTCCTCTGCCGGTTTCAGTGTATGGTGCGCAGCGCCTCGGCGACGTTCAGGCTGAAATCTCCTATCTGTTCAAGCTCTTTGACCATATCCAGATATAACAGTTCTGTCCGCACGTCTTCTCCGTTCCGCAGCCGTTTCCTGGATGATTTTATAAGGTCTTTCAGTGTTTTGTTTATTTCATCTTCAAGCTGAAGGGCTTCAATCATTTCGTTGCTGGAAAGATGTTCATTCAGGTGTGCCTGAATGAAAGTGAGAAACTTCCGTACTTTTTCCAGATAGGGTTTGAGGTCTTCGGTCCCTTCGGGATGGAACTCAAGTCCCTTGCGGACGCGGACATCGGAGATGCGCATGAGATTGTAAATACTGTCGGCGATGCTTTCCAGTTCATGGACAATCCGGATCATGGGCGGAATGTTCTGCTGGCTTCTGACGGTAAGGTTTTCCTGGGAGCATTTCGACAGGTATGCGGATATTTCCTCCTGCATCTGGTCGGTCATGTCCTCCATTTCGTGGGCGGTCAAAACCATCTGGTTCATGTGTTTCGGTTTTTCGCAGAATATTTCCAGAAACTTGTTATACATTTCCTCGGCAACCTTGGCCATTTTGGAAATTTCCACCTTTGCCTTGATCAGGTTGAGCTCCGGTGTGTCCTGGATGGAGGAACTTAAGTATTTAAGGGTGTAGCGCCCTTTCATGCTGTCTTCTTCCTTCCGGGGAACGAGTATTTCCACCAGTTTCGCGATCTGGGGAATGAACCAGATAAACACAAAGGTGTTGGTGATATTGAACATGGTATGAAAAAGTGACAGATGAAGGGGAATGTTATGGGCGCCTTCAGGGCCGTAGGGGCTGCCCGGTACAATGGCATCTATGAAGTTCAGGAAGAACCGGAACAGAAAAGCCATCCAGATCACTCCGATCACATTGAACAGGGTGTGGGCCCGTGCGGCCCTTCTTGCGTTTATATCGGTGCCGATGGAGGCCAGAAAAGCGGTGACAGTGGTACCGATATTTTCTCCCAGCACTATTGCCGCTGCAGTAGGAAAATCGATCCAGCCGGAATAGGCCATGGTAATGGTGATGGTCATCGCCGCGGAAGACGACTGGACAACTACTGTCAGGGCTGCACCGACTATGACAAAAATAAGGAATGAAAGAAAGCCCAGGTTGGTGTAATCGGCCAGGAACTGCAGTACTTCCGGATTGTTCTTTATGTCGGGAACCGAGTCTTTAAGAAAGTCGAGGCCGATGAACAAAAGGCCGAAGCCTACGAGAACTTCTCCCAGGTCCTGTTTCCCCCATTTTTTTGCGATGATCAGGGGCATGCCGATACCGATGGCCGGAAGGGCCAGGGCAATTATTTTAAACTTGAATCCGAAGAAGGAGACAATCCAGGCGGTGACGGTCGTACCGATATTCGCCCCCATGATGGCGCCGATTGCCTGGGACAGAGAGAGAAGGCCCGCGTTGACAAAACTGACGATCATGACCGTAGATGCAGACGATGACTGGATGACCGCGGTAAGAAAAAAGCCGGTCAGGACGGCGACGAACCTGTTCCTGGTCATGAAATTGAGTATGCCCTGAAGGCGTTCTCCTGCGGATTTCTGGATGCCGTCGCTCATGGTTTTCATGCCAAAGAGAAACAGACCTAGACTCCCGACGATTTCCAATAATCCTGCTACCATACAATCCCCTGTAATTCATGTAAAACTAACAAAATGTGAATGATAAGCGAATAGTAGTATGTTTTTCAGGAAAATCTCAAGGGAATAAGGGTAATGGCGTGTCTATTCCTCATTCTTT
>JAFGQL010000047.1 GCA_016935695.1 Spirochaetales bacterium | reverse complement strand
CCTGGATGGAGAGGCGGATGCGAGTTTCTGAAACAGGAACTGAAGGTCCCATCCTTCGACCTCGACCCGTGCGTTGATGTACACGGCGAAACCCATGGCCACGTACAGTCCCTCGATGATGATCGTATTGATGCAGAAACCGGTGAACATGAGCGCTTCGATCGCCGAAAGATCCGTCATCACGGTTTGCAGGTAATCAGGGTTGAAGGACGAAATGAGTACCAGGCAGAACAGGATGAGGCTTATAAGCAGAAGAGCCTCAATCCCTGCAGAGACAAGCGTCAGAGGTATCCCGAATTCCAGGCCGCCCCGGGACAGGGCACGGTACCGTTTCCTTGCGCCCTGTCCGGGAAGCCCCTCCAGAGTGCGGACCGGCAGGCGTACGCTGCGGGAAAAAGAGAACCGTCTCCAGGTCATGTCCCCTGTGATTCCGCGGAAAAAATGCACGAAAGGGACGGCCTTTTTTGTGCCGGCGGTGTCCAGGAAGAAACTGTTTGCCAGTGGATACAGTATCATTCTGTCGTACCAGGGCTTGAGCCACCACAATGCAAGCCAGGAAATCCACACCTGACCGGGCAGGAACAGGCGAAGCATCACGGCGAGGGCCGCAGTCGGCAGGATGAAAAGGAGAAGCAATGATACAAGGTTTCTGCGCCACAACAGAACGCCTGCATCGAGGGCTTCCCAGGACATCCGCTGCCGCAAAGTTATGAGGGTTTTTGCAGGTGTACTACTCATTTCGACGGGGTCCTTCCCGAGAAGCCCAGAAACATCAGGACACACAGCCAGCCGAACGCGCCTGCGCCGTATCGGATGTTCAACGGCAGGGTGTGGCGGGATGACCAGAACGCTTCTATCATGGCGGCAATGACGAGCATGATAGAGGCGCCGGCGATGAGTGGCAGGGCACTTTTTCCGGCATTACGCAATGACAAGGACCTGCTCATTCCCCGGGTGACGAAAATAGAGAAACCCATATGAAGGCCGGCGCATGCCGAGAGAATGATAGCAGTAAGTTCAAAACTGCTGTGACCGATCACGAAAGGGAAAAAAGTGTGTGCAAATCCCTGTTCAATAATATGGCCGGACACCGCGCCGAGAAACATTCCGTTCAGGCACAGGACAAAGAGGCTCCCGATGCCGAACAAAATTCCCCCCGCGAATGTCTGGAACGCTATGGATATATTGTGGTGAATATAGAACCCGAACATGTCCGCGCTGGTATCCACCTTGCGTTCCATGAGAAAGTGGTCTCCGTCAGGGTTGTACATTTCCCGCAAGTTATGCACCGTAGATTCGGGCATCAGTTCAAAAACCGTGTCCGGATACCGGAGTACAAGAACACCGGTGAACACGGAAATACCGTAGAATAACAGATGTGCTGCTGCGACCAGCCGCCAATGGGCGCGGACGGCCCGGGGAAATCCCTGTGACAGAAACTGCAGGAAAGAAGAAAACGACCAGCGCCGTCGGCGGTACAGCAGGTGGCTGCATTCCGTAACCAGCCTGTTCAAACGTGCGATGATATCCGGCTCAAAGGCGTTGGACTTCGCGGTGTTCAGGTCCTGGGTCAGTTCCCGGAAGGCCTTCGGCATCCAGGCGGCATGCTCCCTGAATTCCTTTCTGTTGCTGCTCAGACAGGCTTCTACCCTGTCCCACGCGTCCTTGCGAAGCCGCACGAAAACATCCTGAGTCATGTGGACATCCCCAGGATTGCCGCAGCGGCGGCCAGGAGCAGCTGCGCGTCGTCGGGACAGGAAGACGCGTTGTCGTTCAGCCTGGACCTGAGGGAGGGGGCATACAGCGATGCCAGCTCCCGGGCTCGGTCCATACCCAGAACGGGAAAGCGTCGGGCAAAGTTGAGGAGGGTCTGCCGTTCTTCCTGCGACAGCGGGGGAATGGGCATCCTTTGAGTAAAAGGTACAAGCCAGGGCATGGATGTCCTTGTCAGCGGGGTGGCTCCGATCTCTGTATACACGACCATGGTGCCGGCAACCCAGTCGCCCAGCCGTCTGAACCCCGGCGAGAGGCTCATTGCCAGGAGGGCTATATGATGAAGATACATGAATGTGTCGCCGAACCGCAGGAGGTTCCGCAAAAACGAGGATCCGGGTTCCACGGGTGATCCGTCTGACATAACCACCCGGAGCCCCAAAAGCCGTTTTCCGGGGCTCATGCCTTCGCTGAACACCTCAAAGAGGGTGTGGTAAAACCAGGTGTACACAAAGGACAGCAAGAGATACAGCCAGCTCCCGGTTATGTTTGCGGCATATACTAACAGCGCGCTGGCCAGGACAAACACAAAGCCCCCGATAAGACTGTCGATGAAAAAGGCGCACATCCTGACCCATGGTCCGGCGGGCCTGAGTGAGAAAGCGATGCCTTCTGGTGTTTGGGCAGGATGCAGTGTGTCCAGGCCTGTCTGGGGACTCATGGGAACAGGGGTACGTGCGGTTACTGGGCCGCAATGACTCCAACGACGGCGGAAAAAATTAACGCCAGCGGGAGAAAGGCCAGGTAGATGATGTATATGATCCCCACGAATTTCCAGAAGGATTTGTTGAATTTGAAGGCGGATTCAAGTTTTTCATTCATGCCGGTCAGGTTGTAGCTTTTTATTCCAGAGCCCAGTTTAAAGGTGAAATGGGAGGGAAAGAATCCGATGACGGCCATGATGATGTACAGCGCTCCTACACCCGCGCCCATGAATCCGGACATGGCCCCAAGGGATGCAAAAGTCTGTCCGAAAGCGGAAAAACCGACGGCCATGAGCAGTCCGATGACGGCAATCAGGCCGCAGCCTATATACCCCATGATCCCGACAAACCGTATCCACGGCGATGCTTCCTTCAGATAAGTTTTCATGAGAGACGTAAGCTCTCCTGTGGCCGGGGAGTCCGGAACCGCGTTCATATTGGTTTTGGGACTTTCGAACGGATTGTTGGTGGTTTCTGACATTTTCTTCTCCTTTTTAAGGCTCTGGGATAAACCCGGTGCTGCCGATCCTGTTCCTCTGTCAGGGGGAGCGGTCCCGGTTTCTTCCGCATGCCTGTTACTTCCATCATAAAGGGAATCCGTTAAGGGTCAATATGTTTTTTCATTTTCCTGACCGCTTGCATGGGTTTATTTTTCCTGTGTATGCTTTGCTAATTCAGACTGCCTTATACTGTATATGGCAGCAAAAAGGAGATGATGATTATGATAAAGAGCGGTTTTTATGTGTTGTTCGCCGGACT
>JAFGQL010000046.1 GCA_016935695.1 Spirochaetales bacterium | reverse complement strand
GAAATATTGCGAATAAAGGACATACCTGTTGTCTTTTTATCCTCTCATACCGAGCCCGCGATTGTTGAGAAAACGGAAAAAATAACATCATACGGTTATGTCGTCAAAAACTCCGGCATTGTTGTTCTTGATGCTTCCATCAAAATGGCCTTCAAACTCTATGAAGCCAAAATATTGCAAAAGCAGCGGGAAGAAGAATTACAAAAAAGTGAATATAAATACCGGATGCTGTTTGAAAACATGAATGTCTCCTTTGGCCTGCATGAAGCCATTTATGATGACAGCGGTAATCCTGTGGACTTCCGTTACGTCGATATGAATCCAAAATTCCTGGATAACCTTGGCTCCAGTGCATCGGCCATCTGCGGTCATACCGCCAAAGAGCTTTTTCCCAAAACCGAGCAATACTGGATTGATACATTCGGCGAGGTAGCCAAAACCGGAAAATCGGCCACATTTCAGAATTACAGCAGCGAACTTGACCAATGGTTTAATACCTTTGCGTTCTGTCCCCAGGAAAATTATTTTGCCTCGTTTTTTATAGATATAACTGAACAAAAAAAGGCAGAAGAAGCCCTCAAAGCCAGTGAAAATCGATTGCGTCACTTAATGAAGCATTTGCCTGGAACAGCATGGATAGTTGATAAGGAACTGAAATTTACATTATCCCTGGGAGCAGGTCTTGAAAAAATCGGCCTGAAACCCGACCAGGTGGTGGGAATGAGCCTGTACGAATTTTTCGATACAAAAGATGACAATCATATTGTCATCAGCAGCCACTTAAACGCGTTGAATGGAAACACAGTCCAGTATGAACAAAGCTATGATCATTTAACCTTCGGTACAAGTTTATCGCCTGTTTATGATGAAAATGGAAGCATAATGGCTGTAGCCGGACTATCTCTTGATATAAGCGATCGTAAACAGGCAGAGACTTCCAAACGGGAAAACGAAAATTTTTACCGAACGATTATCCAGACTTCAAAGGACGGGTTTTGGACCATTGATGCGCAATCCGGCCGTATAACGGATGCCAATGATACCTATTGCCGATTGTCCGGATATGAAAAGGAAGAGCTCCTGACACTGAGCATTAGCGATATTGACAGCATGGAGGATCCATTACAAACCCAAGAACACATGCGGTACGTGATCGCAAACGGATCGGATTTATTTGAGACCCGTCACCGCAGGAAGGACGGAAGCCTTTTTGATGCTGAAATTTCGGTCACGTATTCCCCCGAAAAAAACGGCCAATTTGTCTGTTTTTGCAGGGACATATCCGCGCGAAAGCGGGCTTTAGGATAAAAGCAGGAAACAACTCTCAGAAAAAGTATAACTGGAAAAAAATGGATTGAGGATTTCAGAATTATCGCAGAGAAAGCATTCACTTCTTGAGTGATAATCAATGAGTTTTTTGCCAATTCTTATATACATGGGTTTCTCCAGGAAATTGTTTGCAAAGGTTTCTTGCATTCATATCCGTATTTCGCCCTGGATGGATACCGACACAATGAATCGCTGGCGATTGTGGGCAGCAGCGTCATATATACCTTACAAAAAAAATCATAATTAACTTGTTTTCATATCTGACTAGAAGTAAATTTGCATAAATTTTTGAAGGAGGAAGTCATGAATAAGGTAATTTACATGCTTCTTATTGTACTTATAGGGGCCGCCTTCGCCTTTGCCGGCGGCCAGCCGGAAGCCGCCTCCCAACAAGAAGAGGAAACTGTGACACTTGAAGCAGCTACAGGTATTCAAAGCCGTGAAATCAGTTATACCGTAGACGGCAAGAACTTCATAGGCTATCTGGCCTGGGATGCAGGAATTTCCCAGGCGCGTCCCGGTATCATCGTGGTCCATGAATGGCTGGGCATAAATGAGTATGCAAAAAAACGGGCAGATGATCTTGCGAAGGAAGGATACGTGGCCTTCGCCCTGGACATGTACGGCGATGGTAAAACAATTCCCATGTCGGAAGCGCGGGCCATGTCCGGGACTGTGGGTTCTGATTTTCCCCTCATACAGGCACGGTTCAACACAGCCCTCGAGCTGCTGAAAAACCAGGAACTGGTAGATGCAGATAAAATTGCAGCCATCGGTTATTGCTTCGGCGGCGGTATCGTACTGAACATGGCCAGGATGGGGACGGATATCGACGGGGTTGTGAGCTTCCACGGAAGTCTAAATACCGGGTTGACGGCCGGAGCAGGGGACATTCGCACTAAAGTACTGGCGTTCCAGGGCGAGGGCGACCCCGCGGCACCGGCGGAACGGCGGGATGCCTTTGTAGCCGAAATGGAAGCCAGCGGCGCCGACTATGAATACGTGGTGTATGAGAATGTGAACGCCCATAACTTCACCAATCCCGAGGGCAGCACCTATTACGAAAAAGAAGCGGAAATGGCGTGGGATCAGATGCTCGAGTTTTTCAACGGGCTGTTTTAAAACGCCTGTAAGTACATGATGTATACACAAACCGGGACCTTGTGTCCCGGTTTATTTCTAAGGCTTAGGTCTATTTCTTTTTGTTGAGCAAAGCCGCGAAGGGGTTGTAGCCTGCTGTGTCTTCTTCGTCGTCCATATATTTCTGGGCCGTTTCGTCCTGGACAATTGATGATGCAGGCTTCAAGGACAAACGCCTGTTCTTTGTGTCGACAGCGAGGATCTGCACCTTGACGGAATCGCCGGGTTTGTAGGGAACTTTCGGATTTCCGTACTGATCGTCGCCCTTCAGTTCGCTTATGTGTACAAGCCCGTCGAGGCCGCTTTCAAGACACACAAAGACCCCGAATTTGGTGATGCGTACCACCTTTCCCGTGTGGACCGAGTCCACCGGATAGGCGTCTTTTGCGTGTGTCCAGGGGTCGGGCAGGAGGCTTTTCATGGAAAGTGAAATCCGGTTTGCCTTCCAGTTGATGGAAAGGATTTCTCCTTCTATTTCCTGGCCCACCGACAGGACCGTGTGAACGTCCTCAATCCGGTCTCTGGAAATTTCTGAAATTGGCAGAAGAGCCTGGACGCCGCCTAAGTCTACAAAAGCGCCGAAATCCTGAATGGAGGCGACAGTGCCCTTGACGACCATGTGTTCGGCGAGGGTCTTTCTGACCGCCTCCAGCTGTTTTTCACGTTCTTCCTCGTGGATGATCCTGTTGGAAACAAGGATATTCCGGCCGTTTTCACTGTATTCTGTTATCTTGAATGAGAGGGTTTTACCGACATACGGTTCCGGGTTTTCCGACCGCCTGTCACCCATTTGTGAATAGGGACAGAACGCCCGGGATCCGCCGATTCTGACCTGGTAACCGCCCTTGATCTCTTTTTCGACGCTTCCTTCTACAGGAATGCCGTTTTTAAACGCGTTGCCGAGCATTTCGGGATCCGCTTTTTCACTGTTGATTTTGGTAGTAAAGGTCTTTTCACCGTTTTTCTCATGAAGAAAGAAAACCCTGATGGTGTCCCCTTCTTTTACCGGCAGTCCACCGTCAGCATCTTCAAGTTCGGTCCTGTCGAGGACGCCTTCGCTTTTTCCGCTTAGCTTCAAAAAGATGAAACTGTCAGATATGGAGACGATCTCCGTTTCGACAGCCTGTCCGGTTTCGAATTTTTCGGTGCTGATCAGACTCTTTTCAAAAAGTTCGGCAAAATTCTCTTCTTCTGTTTCTTTGTTAAACTGCGCCATATGTTTACGTTCCGTATCAGTAAGATATGCTCCATTATACTAAAAGAATCCATCCTTGATAATCCTCTCTGGACGGCAGATCAGGCTTTTACCGGTTCACTTTCCAAACTCCGGCCGCCAGTGATGATGGAATCAGGACCGGCAATGTCCGGGCCTTTTCGGAAACGGACATAATTTATAAGCGCCCTGGCGGTTTCGTCGGACAGGGTTGCCAAAAAGACGCCCAGTATGCCCATCTTGAGTACCAGTACGAAGACAAGAGAAAGAACAATCACGAAAACGGTGCCGAATACCTGGGTTTTCATCATCCATTTGGTATCCCCGAAACCGCGGATACCCGAACCGAGGACGATGTTCGCGGAACGTGGAAAAAAGTTGATGGTAGCGACGACGAGGAATATGACCGATGAGCTTATAATGCCTGTGTCGGAGGTGAAAATCCGTAATATCATTTCCGGTACGGCAAGAAAAACAGCCAGACAGACGACGGCGATTATCCATGCGTTTATAAGCCCGAGTATACCTACCTGTTGTGCCCCTTTTCTGTCGCCTGCACCGGTTTTCTGTCCGGAGAGGGTCATGACTCCCTGGCCGATAGCAATGAATACCAAAGCCGGTATGATATCGACGGAAAACACAATGGTGTAAATTCCCGTCGCCAGGGGCCCGACGAAATTCAGTATCCGGATGATTCCCAGGTTACCCAGGTTCCACAGCAGTTCTTCGGTAGCGGAAGGCAGCCCTTTACCGGCAATGCGCTTGTAAGCGGAAAAACGCGCGGCGAGGGTCTTCTTGAAAGATAGTCGGAAGGTAAGTTTTCTGGAGGTGACCACGAGGTATATCAGCAATAGAGTCCCGATAAGTTCGGCAATGCTGGTGGCGATCGCCGCGCCCGTTATGCCCATTTCTGGAAAGCCCAGGTTTCCGAAGATCAACAGCCAGTCCAGAACGACGTTTAAAACGGAACGCAAGACTCCGGCAATAAGTATGGGCCGGGTGTAGCCGTTGGCCTGAAGGATGCTGGACGCGGCGGCGTTGACACCGGTTATAAGGATGATAGGAATCATGAACCGGATATACGCAAGGCAGTAGTCAAGAACGTCGCCGGTTACGCCCATGAGGCTGAATACCTGGCGGGAGAAGAAAAACCAGAACAGGAAGATACCCAGGGCGGCGGCGCTGCTGTACTTCAGGGTAGCGTGGGCAAGCTCGGCAGCTTCCTCCTTTTTACCGCCGCCAAGGGCCTGGCTCATCAGGATGGTGGCCCCTGTGGTGAGGGCAAAAAGGACAGAGATGGTGGTCCACAGAGGGGCGCTCACGTTTCCGAGGGCGCTCATGTATTCAACCTGAATTTGCCCCAGGAAGGCCCTGTCAATGATCATCTGTATCTGGCTGATGAGCATGTTCAGCAGAAGGGGAAACGCGATAATCCACAGTGGTTTTTGAAAATGTTTCATCATAGCTCCTTGATGTCAGGCTTTAAGCAGTGGTACGCATGAAGCAAAGGATCTTCTTTTTGCGCCGGCTGGTCAAGGTGGTTTTCAAGTATAATTAACAGGTACTTCTCTCGGAGTCTTGAACACGCAGAGTCATGATGCCTGGATAGGGAACTTTAATAAAAGAAAGGACATACCCGTGTTGCAGGTTGCGGCAGATACGGAGATATTTCCGTTCATGTCACAGGGGTCGTTTATTCAGACAGTGTCTCCTGGGTAATCGGTTCAAGAATGAAATTCACGTATATTTTTTCACCGGCCTTCAGTGATAATTGCAGCTCCTGACTTTCATACCCCTCGCAGGTGCCTGTCAGCACATAATTACCCCCGGGAAGTTCGGCGGAAAACTGGCCAAATCCGTCGGCGACGGCTATAACCTTTCTGTCAAGAAGGACTGCGGCTTTTCCCACGGGACGGCCGAAGGTTTTAGCCTGGATGGTGGCGCCAGTGCCGCCTTCCCACAGCTTCTCATCGTTCCACTCCGCCATTTCAGGCTTGGCCTTTAGTGATTGGGCGAAAAGGCCGGCGTCATGGAATTCTCCGTAGACAGTCACCGGTCTGAAGAGGCCGCAGGCCGCGCCTGTAAAAAGTACCGAAATGAGTAAGCCGGCCAGGAGTACCGGTTGAGTTTTCAGTCTAAGGTTCCTCATCCTTTCCACGGGTCCTCCACCAGTACCAGTTCGATCCCTTCGTTTTTACCCAGGTTACGGGAATACTGTTTGTCCCGGGCATTGTTCCAGTGTTCATGGACTCCGAGGCTTCCGATAGGGGTTCCGTCTTTTTCCGGATCATACACAAGACCTTTGGGCCAGTACACAGGGTCCGCGGCCTGGTGCAGGTAGTCGTCTACCCCCGGATACCGCGGGAAGGGTCCGTGGTCGTCCCGGGGATCCAGCTTTCCTTCACTGGGATGAGTCCTGTCGAATTCATGGAAAAGGAAGTCGAAGCCGACCGATTCTACGGCCACAGGGTCCTGGGACAGAAAAAGTGAAGACGGCCAGTCGTTATTGAAAGGGCTCATCCGCCATTTGACCGCCGGGTGGCCCCAGTTGATGGAACCCCACAGACCGTCTACCAGATAGAGGAGGGTTTTTCCGCCGAGGTCCTTGTGGCCCATGAAATCCACAAGGCAGCGGTACACTCCGTTTTTACCGTTGGTCATCCGGGCTCCGCCTTCAGGTACGGGCAGTCCGTAGTGCCAGTCGAAGGCACCGTTGTCGTTGAACAGTGCCACCGAACCGAAATGGTTTTTTGCCCCAAGAGATATCCCCGCTCGGTGGTGTTTCTTGAGCACCGGCACGTTTATGAGATACGAGGCATCAATGTAGGACTGGGGGAGGGGATCGGATTTCCCGCCGTCGCTTGCAAAAATGGCGTCTTCTTTTGTACCGGAAGGCTGGGTGTAGCGTCCCCTGCGGTCCCAGAAGTGAACACCGGGAAAATCATTCAGGATCATGGCGTACATGTCAGGATTCGGGGGTACATTGGTGTCCCCGATAGAGATATCAGCGGGCTTTACCCCGACGACATGTATGAGATGCTCAAGGAGCACATAACACAGCTGCTGGGAGGTGTTGATACAGTGGTCACCCATATAAGTGCCGTTCAAATTTATTTTTACGGCGATTTTTTCGCCCGCCGTGTAAGGGCGGTCTCCCCGGTTCCGCGTCCTGTTGAAATTCATGAATAGCGCATTCCAGGCTTCCTCATCCTGACCGGTACCGGTCAATTCCTGAAGCCCCTTTGAAAACATGACTCTGACTGCACTGAGGTTTGTACGCTCTGCAGTGTACCAGTCGCCGCCGTTGTCGTAGGTCTCGTCTGTTGCGTCAGCGTCATGGACCCAGACCACCCGTCCCGGGTAAATGCCGACGCCGGTTCCCATAGGCGTGTTGGGTCCTTCCAGGTCTTTCAGTTCGGTCAGGCCGCCGTACCGCTGGAGCGTCTGGACGAACATTGTGCTGATGCCTGACATGACACCCATACCCAGTATGAGGCTGAGTATCGTAATGAGCATCTTTGTCCTGGGGTTTTTGCCGTTTGAGAACAGGGGCATGGATGAAAGCGGGAGGAGGAAGCTGGTCACGAAGTATGCGGCCAAAGGCGCGGAGGCTTTCATGCACGGGTACTGAGCCCTGCTGGGCTTTGGTATGACCCGTACCAGAAACCAGATAAACGCTCCGAAACTTCCCAATGAAAGAACTATACGCCGGAGTTTATCCTTTCTTTCTTCTTTTTTATCAGCACAATGACCCGTGACCGGTGATTCCATGAACGCCCTCCCATTGCTCCCCGCCCTGTACAGGCGGGGAGTGTTTCGGATACTGCCCTATGGTAATTGATCAGTCACTGTCTGGCAATGGGGTTCAGGATATGTCCCGCATTTCCTGTAAAGCGCTACGGTTTTATATGCGCTACGCTTTTATATATACGCTACGCTTGCTGCACCAGTTCCTCGTAGGGTTTTCGGTAGCCTTTTGGCCATAATTGCTTTCGCGTGTCGAAATATCCCAGAGCTATGGCCATTACCACTTCCTTGCTGCCGCCCAGGTTAAAGGATTTTTTGATACCTTCAAAGTCAATACCTGACATTGGGTGTGAATCCACACCGAAATGTGTTGCTGCGTACATGATGGACATGGCAAGCAGTCCTGCGTTGCTTTCGGCGAATTTAATCCTGCGCTCGTCTGTTGATCCGTATAAAAACTCCGCGGCCTGCTTTGCGCCGTGTACCCCTTCTCCCATGGCTTTTTCCAGTTCTTTCCATACCGGGTTTGATTCTTTGTAACCGTCTCTGTCGCCGATGATCAGAAGGGTCACCGGCGCTTCAAGAACCTTGTCCTGGTTGTTTGCCAGGGCGTGGAGTCTCTCCTTCGCTTCCCGGCTTTTTACGGCTATGACTTCCCAGGGTTGGAGATTAAAAGCGGAGGGAGCGGTGGAGGCAAGCTCTATAATCTCCCTTAAAAGTTCATCCCTCAAAGGTTTTTCCGGATCGAAATAGTTTACCGAACGCCGTTCAAAAATGCTGGTTGACATACAAGTCCTCCTTTTGTTGTGTTCTTTCAGTTTTTTAGTGCCTCTAGGGCGCTGAAAATATTACTATGTAGTAATATTTGCTTAAAAAAATCATGTAATCCCGTTCATCTTTTTTAATAAAGACCTGAGGGTTTGTTTTTCCCCAAGGTCCAGGTTCGCGAACAAACTGTCCAGATCTTTAAGATGCATCGGCCACAGGTCCGCAATCAGTTTTGTGCCTTTATTGGTAATCCGGATGATCGACGAGCGTTTATCAGCCGCATCCTGATACCTGTGTATCATTCCCTCCCGTTCCAGGTTTCGAATAACAACGGTGATGTTTCCGCCGGTGGACAAGGTTTTGTCAATAATTTCTGAAACCTTTAAATCTCCCTTGTGGAACAGGGCTTCCAACACGCCGAACTGAGCGGGAGTAAGACCGTGCTTGTGTAAGTGCGCGGTCTCACTCCTTCGGATCCGTTGTATGGACCTGGTAAGGGCAATCACCAGTTTTAAGTTTTCATCATGTTCTGTGCCGTAGCGGCCCTGTTTCATGACTACAATATAATACTAATTAGTAATATAGGCAATGTATTTCATGTAGTTTTTTACACCCGTTTCTGGTTTTCCCTGTCTTTGAGGACCTGGTCCAGCGGGCGGCCTCCGATGCCCCAGTTCTCCACGGGGTTCTCCTTGATGAGCACGGTAAATGACGATTGAGGTATGGCGGTGATATGGGCCGCGGTTTTGGTCAGTTCCTCGATAAGGGCCTGTTTCTGCTCCGCTGTGGCGCGGACGCATTCATAAGAAATGATGGGCATAATGACTTCCTTGTGTTGATGTGGAAACCATTGCGATGCAATAAGGTTTCCTTGGAAACCAATATAATGTATTATGGTTTCCGTGTCAACTAAATTGCAAATAAAGCGGCGCTCATGCTACAATAGGGCGGGAGTCACTCATTTTCAAAACTTGGAGAGTTGAATGTCGGACAAGGATTTCGGACCTGTACTCATTGGAAAACTACTGAATATCGGCGGTATGCTTAACCGAAAAGCTAACCAGCTTTTATTGCCTTTTGGTTTGAATCAGCAGCAGTTTTCCATCCTTTTTGAGATCCGGAAGGCCGGCAGTGTAAACCAGTCAACCATGGTAAACCGGCTGCTCCTTGAAAAGGCCCATGTATCAAAGGTTATAAAGAAACTAAAGGCCATGAAGTTGATCGAAACCGCTGTCTCTCCCGACGACCGCCGTTCTGTACTTCTGTCGGTCACAGATAAGGGCAGCAAGGTGGTCGCCCAATGTCAGGCTGTCATTTCCGCGTGGAACAAAGAGTGGGTTGACAAAATAGACCCACAAAGACGGGCCGCCCTTCTTGATAACGTCGGGCTCCTCCAGGATGTATTCCGCCGGTCTTTTCCATCCGGCGGGGACAAGGTATCATAAGGCCCATGCGCATTTTTCGTGAAGGCCACCACACGTCAAACCAGCCACTCATTGAGGTTTCCGGCCTCTGTAAACAATTCAAAGGTTCAAATGCCTTTGCGGTTTCCGATGTCTCTTTTACCGCGGAAAAAGGAGAAATCATAGGCCTCATAGGGGAAAACGGAGCGGGCAAATCCACCCTGATGCGCATGCTGTCCACCATGCTTACGCCAACAGGCGGATCGGCGCGCATTTGCGGCTTCGATGTATCG
>JAFGQL010000182.1 GCA_016935695.1 Spirochaetales bacterium | reverse complement strand
CGACAGACCCGTATTCAGTGTCATATCCCAGCTTGGCTTTCTGCCTGACCTGCCCTTTGACGCGGTAGAGATTGCCGGTATAAAAGGCATGGACCTAGTACCATCTCTTCCGCGACGGTATCCTGTCACCGCATCTTCTGATGCCCACTACCCTGAAGCGGTGGGTCGGCGGTGTACGGTTGTTGATGCCGTAACCATCATGTTTTCTGATCTTTCCCGGGCGGTAAAAGAGGGACAGATTGCTCCTTCCTTCCAGTAAGCGGAACGGGAACTGTATATTTATACATTTATGTAGAAAAAAACGCAAAAAAAAGACCGCTTCATACAGAAGCGGCCGGGCAGGAATTGATACCCTGAAAAAGGATCAGATAATGAGCGCCGAGCGGCCCCAGTCGTAATTCTTTTCTTTTATTTCCTCGATCGTCGGCATAGGGAAGAACACAAGGTCTTTTCCGTTGCCGGTATAAAAACCTCGTCCCACCAGCTGGTAGGAAAAGGATTCGGCGTGGGTCCTGTTGAAGGTTTTATTCATTTTTTTGCTGCCCGAGGAGATGGAGGATACACAGTTAAGGAAATGGGCTTTCTGACGGAAGAACAAGCCGCCGGTATTGCCGGTGTGTTCCGGATCATCCAGTTTCGGCTGGCGGATGTCGGCAAAGAAAATAGCTGGCACCGATACCTTCTGTTCAGGATCGGTGATGTTGCCGGCAAAGGCATCGGGCGGGAGTTTGCTGACAATCAGCGGTGTGATCGGGCATAATTCCTGGTAAATATAATAGTCTTTCTCTGTTTTTTCGGGGGTGTAATCCGTCGGGTTGATTTCATACGCCCTGCCGTCCCGGGTTGTGAGATACAGGCTTTTCATCTTTGCCGGGGGTATTTTCTCCAGGGTGCGGTAGACAGAAAGATATACCGAGTGTTTTGGATCGCCGTTGGAGTGGGGAACGCATTGTTGTTCGGCGTACTGCCAGTCAAAATCCGACCCGAATTTACCGTCTACTTCTATGAACATGGATATTTCGGAATTTCCTCTTTTTGAACCGGTTGCCATATATGACCCGAACTGCACAGGTGAGAGTTCCGATGCGATCAACGCTTCCATGGGGAAAACCGTAAGGTAATAATGTACTGCCATGATGTCCTCCTTTTCTATGGCTTCCGTAATAAACGATAGCCCACCGGGAACGGGAAGTCAATGACAGGTCTCCATCTGACGGGCGGTTTTTAGAAAAAATGAATACAGCCGGGAATATATGAATAAATATACAGCTTGCCTTGAAATAACCGGATAAAAAAAGTATAAAGCTATCATTGATTTCACCATTACCAATCGGAGGACAGTACATGGACTGGTTACTATATCTTCCGCTGGCTGCCGGGGTTGTTTCCCTGGTGTATGCCTTCGGAAAAACTGCCTGGATCACCAAACAGGATCCGGGAGGGGACACATTACAGGAAATCAGCGCGGCTATACGCGAAGGCGCAATGGCTTTTCTGAAGCGGGAGTACAAAATTCTCGCCCTTATCGGGGCGTGTATCGCCGTCATTCTGGCCTTTACCGAAAAAGGCGCGGGACAGCTGGTCTCGGTCGCGTTTGTGGTCGGCGCCCTGTTTTCCGGTCTTGCCGGGTTCATCGGCATGAACGCAGCAACAAAAGCCAATTCCCGGACCGCCCACGGCGCCGAGAAAGGCCTGGTGACCGCCCTGAACATCGCTTTTACCGGCGGGAGTGTCATGGGCCTTTCGGTTGTCGGCCTGGCCATTATCGGACTTACCGGTCTGACTATTATTTTTACCCGTATTTTCGGTGAAGATCCCGAGGCTATGAACAAGATCGTTCTGACCATTATTTCCGGCTACTCCCTCGGAGCAAGCTCGGTGGCCCTGTTCGCCCGTGTGGGCGGGGGTATCTTTACCAAGGCGGCGGACGTTGGTGCCGACCTTGTCGGGAAAGTTGAGGCGGGTATACCTGAGGATGACCCGCGGAACCCCGCGACCATTGCCGATAATGTGGGCGATAACGTCGGGGATGTTGCCGGACTCGGGTCGGACCTGTGCGAAAGCTATATCGGTTCCATTATCGGCGCCATGGTCCTGGCCGGAGAAATGCATGAGCTCAAACTGGTGTATCTGCCCCTGCTGATTGCCGGTGTAGGAGTGGTTGCCTCTATAATCAGTACTTTTTTCGTGCGTACAAAAGAGGGCGGTGATCCACAGAAGGCCCTGAACCTGGGTACCATGGGTGCCGCGCTTCTGACCCTGATTGCGACGGTTCCCCTTGTTCTGTGGTACGCGCCGAAACTGTTCAATGACGGTATGTATTCCAGTTACGGAATCATCATAGCCATTTTTGCCGGACTTGCTTCGGGAGTTCTGATAGGAATGGCAACCGAGTATTATACTGCGGACGGGAAAAAACCTGTCGCGGGGATTGCACGGCAGTCGTCTACCGGTCCGGCGACGAACATCATCGCCGGCATTGAGGTGGGTATGCTTGCTACAGGCATTCCTGTCCTGCTTCTGGTGGCCGCCATTTTTGTGGCCCACTATTTCGCCGGACTCTACGGCATCGGTATCGCTGCCCTGGGAATGCTTGCAACTACCGGTATACAGCTTGCTGTCGATGCTTACGGGCCCATTGCCGACAACGCCGGCGGTTTGGCAGAAATGGCGAAATTGCCTGCCCAGGTCCGGGAGCGCACCGACAAACTGGATGCGGTCGGTAACACTACCGCGGCCATCGGAAAAGGCTTTGCCATCGGTTCCGCCGCGTTCACAGCCCTTGCCCTCTTTGTCGCATTCAAGGAAAAAGCCGGGATTGAGGTTATCGACGTGACCGACGCGACGGTCGTCGTAGGTCTTTTGGTCGGCGGTATGCTTCCTTACGTGTTTTCATCGTTTATCATGGGCGCCGTTGGACGTGCCGCCTTTAAAATGATTGAAGAAGTAAGACGGCAGTTCCGCGAAATAAAGGGTGTCCTGGAAGGGACCGTGAAACCGGATCATGTAGCCTGTGTAGATATCGCAACCCAGGCCGCTCTTAAGGAAATGATAATCCCCGGAGTTTCCGCAGTGGTGATTCCCATTATCGTCGGGTACCTCGGCGGTGCCGAAATGCTCGGCGGTCTTTTAGTCGGTGTTACCGTGTCCGCCATCATGCTCGCCCTTTTCATGGCGAACGCAGGCGGGGCCTGGGATAACGCCAAGAAATTCATAGAAGGCGGCGCATACGGCGGAAAAGGTTCCGATGCCCACAAGGCGGCGGTAATCGGTGACACCGTAGGCGACCCGTTCAAGGATACCGCCGGCCCGGCCATGGATATCATCATTAAGCTCATGAGTGTTGTGTCTCTGGTTATCGCCGCGAATATACCTCATTAGGGTAATAAATGATGTAAACATATAACCGCGGAGCAGTTTTTCTGTTTCGCGGTTTTTTTGCTTTACAATCAATGCGCGGCGTATAAAAATGTAAGTACGTAACAGCTAACATTCCGGAGATTTCTATGAAAGCGATACAGAAAGTGCGGGCAGTCTATGCGGCTTCGAATATAACGATCACAGAGAAGGCTGTGGCCCTTTACAATGTGAGCGGTCTTTTAGCCGTCGGGTTCGCTGTCCTTGGTTTGATACGTATTTTTGACCGCCATCTTGCCATCGGTCTGGGTGAACTGGTCGTTTCCATGGTTTGCGGGCTGTGTATGCTCCTGATCCTCAAGGGCAAGTACAAGGTAACCAGTTATATTTCCCTTATTCTCTTTTACCTGGCCGCGTCGGTCCTCTTCATGATGAGGGACATGGAAACTCCCTTTGAGGTCTATGCCATGTCCACCTATTTCATTCCTGTGTTGTTCACCGTGGCCCTTCTGGCCTATTCACGGGTGCAGGTGATAAGTTTGAGTTCCATATTACTGGTAACCGAAGTTGTCCTGTATTTTACCAAGGTGGCACCCATGCTCGAAGGGAGGCCCTTCGTATCCGAAGCTGCAGTGGTCATCCTGCTCACCCTGTTTTCCGTATTTTTCTGTTATCACATTTTCGAGCAGCAGCGGCGGAGCCTGGACTCCATTCAGACCCAGGCGGTTCAATCCGACGCCCAGCTCAGGAAGATTACGTCCATTTTTGAAACCACATCCAAGGCCTTTAACGTGGGAGAGCACTTGTCCCAGTCTGCCCAGAAAAACCTGTCCAGCGCCGAGAATATGTTCAAGGAACTGGACGCTATGAAAAAGAGCATCGAACTCCTTCATGACGATATGGCCAAAACCCAGGCTGCCAGCGGAAGGATTGCCGAGGCCAAGGACCAGGTCAAGGACCGTATGCGTGTCCAGTCTGCATCTATAGGGTCTACCGTTGACTCAACCCAGAATATTCTGGCCAGCATCAGGGAAATTGACCACGAGGTGAATGAAAAACAGGAAATCATTGACGATCTGATTACCGTGTCACAGGAAAGCGTCAAGCAGATCAACGATACCTCGGCCCACATCCAGCTTATCAGCGCTTCGGCGTCCAGTATCCTCGAGGTCATCGGGGTGATAGACGATATCGCCAGCCGTACCAGTCTTCTGGCCATGAACGCTGCCATAGAAGCGGCCCACGCGGGGGTGTCGGGACGGGGCTTTGCGGTGGTCGCCGGAGAAATCCGCAAACTGTCGGAAGAAACCAACCGGAACTCCAACACCATACGCCAGACTCTGGAGAAGACCATTGAACAGATAAACGAATCGGTGGGTATGAGCGGTGAACTGGGCAAGGTGTACAACGAGGTCACGGTCAAGATCAACCTCATACGTCTGGCCATTATTGAAATATCTTCCCAGATACAGGAACTTACCAGCGAATCAGAGTCCATCACCCGATCGTCGGAGGACCTGATAAAGAGCACGAAAGATGTGGAAGGCTCCCTGGGCTGTGTGGAAAAGGAACTGGAAGAGGGAGCGGGAAGTCTTGTGGACATGAGGGAAGCAGTGGAGAACCTGGACCGGGAACTCGAGGTCCTCCTTCAGGTTGCCAATTCAATCCTGAGCGATTCAACCAGGCTTACCTCCATAGGCGATGAAAATATCGGCAACTTTCAGAAACTTTCCGATGCCATGGCGGACCTCGCCAGGCGCTAGGTACGTGACAGAATGGATAACGACGGACACAAGGGACCGTTGAGGCCGCCGAACTGTCTTGCCTGTGTTCATTTCAAGGTTACCTGGGACCCGGACTTTCCCCGGGGCTGCTCCCTGTTCGGCGTCAAGTCAAAACAGCTGCCCTCGGCGTCGGTGTATGCATCGACAGGGCGCCACTGCCCGTCTTTCCGGCGCAAAAAAGGGGTCCTTTAGCCTTCGGCCTTGCAACAGGACGGCCCTGTGGTATATAAACGGATGTACTTGTAAAACCTCCTGGCAAAAATAAGGATGAGAATATATGGCTCTGAACTGCGGTATTGTCGGACTTCCCAATGTGGGCAAGTCAACAATTTTTTCTGCCCTCACTTCCGCCCCCGCGGAAGCGGCGAATTATCCCTTTTGTACCATCGATCCCAATATCGGCATGGTCGCGGTACCCGAACCGCGGCTGGACCGCATTACGTCCCTCATTCCCACAAAAAAAGTGATTCCCGCGGTTATCGAGTTTGTCGACATAGCCGGTCTTGTGAAGGGAGCGAGCAAGGGCGAGGGTCTGGGAAACAAATTCCTGGCCAACATCCGTGAGGTGGGGATAATCGCCCATGTGGTCCGCTGTTTTGAAGATCCCGATGTCACCCACGTGTCGGGAGCCCTCGATCCCGTCTCTGATATTGAAACGATCAACACCGAGCTTGCCCTGGCGGACCTGGACACGGTGGACAAACGCCTTGAGCGTAATCAGAAACTCCTCCGCTCCCCCGACAAGGATACCAAAAAACAGGCGGAATCCATGCAGTCCCTGTTGGAAACCCTTTCCGAAGTCCTGGGAGAAGGCCGTCCTGCCCGCAGCATAGACCTCGGCGATGAACAGCAGAAACTCGTCCGCGACCTCCACCTCATCACCATGAAAAAGGTGTTGTACGTGTGCAATGTGGATGAGGCTGCGGTGAACACCGACAATGGGTATGTCAGCAAGGTGAGGGAGATCGCTGCCGCCGAAGATTCCGAGGTTGTGGTTATTTCCGGTAAACTGGAAGCCGATATTTCCGCTCTGGACACAAAAGAAGAACGGGAAGAATTCCTGGCGGAAGCGGGGATAGAGGAATCGGGTTTAAGCCGCCTTATCCGCGCCGCGTACAAGCTTCTGGGCATGAGGACCTTTTTTACCGCGGGAGCCGACGAGAACCGGGCCTGGACCTTTCACGAGGGGGCCAGGGCGCCCCAGGCCGCGGGAGTCATTCACACCGATTTCGAAAAAGGCTTCATAAAGGCAGATGTGTATCATTGCGATGACCTGTTTGCCTACGGATCCGAGCAGAAGGTGAAAGAGGCTGGGAAGCTCCGCATAGAGGGCAAGGAATACGTTGTCCGCGACGGCGACATCATGTTCTTCCGTTTTAATGTCTAGTGTGATACCTTTGAAAGCACTATGGATCCGCAATTATATAAAGTAGTCGACTACATCCTGAACAGTGCCGATGACGCCGCCGTGGAAGTGATTATTTCCGCCCTGAAAAAACGGGGGGAGCGGCGGGTGAATTTCGCCGGTGTGAATCCCGATGCCCTTGCCAGACAGATGGCACGGGAAATTCAGGGGGATATGGGTTTCAGTCTGGAGAATATCCGCTCAATGGTCCGGGACATGGTGGTTAAGGTCATACACAATGAGGCCCCGGAGCTGGGCGAGGACGACGTCCAGACCCTTCTGGACGCCTGGGTCCCCGAAGACCCCAAACCCATACAGATGGAGCCCCTGCCCAGGGATGTCTCCCTGCAGATGATCAAGCAGTTCATCAGTTACTCAACCGGCACCATGTCCATGACGGAGCTTGAACGTCTTGAACGGGAGATCCCCGGCTGGAAAGAGAAATTCTTTGCCCGTTTCTCAGACCCGGTACGCAGCCTGATCAAATACCTCGTGGAAGGAAACATGTCCCTTGAGGAGTTCTGGCAGCAGGTAGACGGGCTTGTCTGACAAACGGGAATACTGCTTACAATAGATCCTTCATGAAACGGAAGGTGGTGTCGCCGAATCCGGGAAGCCATTCGTGGCCGTAATCGGGGAACAGCACCATGTCCTTTCTGCTTTTAATCTTGTTGTATGCGGCGAACTGGGTGGAGGGGGGGCAGACATTGTCCAGGAGAGAGCAGGCCCACAGAACATCACCCTTTATGCGCCGCGCCAGGTGCTGTATGTCGATATATCCCAGGCGTTCAAACACCGCGTCTTCTCTCTGGTGAGTGGGGTCGAAGTGCCGGAAATAATCTTTCAGCTCGTGATAAGCCCGTTCTGCCATGTCCATTTCCCATACCCGACGGTAATCCGAAAGGAAGGGATACACCGGAGCGGCCTTGGCGATGTCCGGAACCAGGGCCGCGCACGCTACCGTAAGGGCCCCGCCCTGGCTGCCGCCGAATACGCCGACCCTGCCTTCGTCTATGTCATCGAAGGACATGGCAATGCGGGCAAGCTGGGCGGTATCCATGAAAATGTGGCGGTACAGAAGGTCGCCCGGAGCGCCGTCGAGGCCCCGGATGATATGGCCGTTGAGGGTGTTGCCTTCAACGCCGCCGGGATCGGTGGAAAGCCCCCCCTGTCCGCGGCAGTCCATGGCGAACACATGAAAACCGGCCCGGGCCCAGGCGTATTTGTCCAGCCAGTCGCCGGAATTCGCCGAGTACCCGTGGAACTGGATGACCGCCGGTGCGCGTCCTGTAACGGCGGAAGGCTTAAGGTATTTTGCGTAGATCCGCGCGCTTTTTGTACCGGTAAAATACAGATCGAAGGCTTCCACCCCCGGGGCGCTGAAATCCGCCTTTTCCATAGTGCATTTTGTTCCCAGGGCCGTTACTTCGGCGAGTGATTCATCCCAGTACCGGTCAAAATCCGCCGGTTTGGGGTTTATTCCCTTGTATTTTTTCAGTTCCTTCAGGCTCATATCAAGAACAGGCATAGTTACTCCTTTTTCCGTGTGTCCGCCGCCGGTTTATGGTATCGTGGCAGAATCCCGCATACTTTACCGGTTCCATTTTACTCAAAAACATGAAAACTGGAAGTGGCCAGAACATTATTATGACTGCCCATGAGTTCCAGGGTGTGGGAGCCGCTTTCGAGGGGCAGGGCCAGGGACGCGGGGAGGCGGACAGTACCGTGTTCCTCTCCGTTTATATACAGGGTGACGGCAGCCCTGCCGTTTATTTTTACCGTGATGGACTGGACAGCCGGCGGCAGGGACGGGTCCAGGTAAAAGATTGCGCCGTCGGGGGGATAGGAGATGTCCACGTCCGTGGTCTCTTCAATGACCGTTCCCCCGGTAGCCCGGGCCCAGGTGTCGAATTGGGGAGGCAGCCGGGTCCCTTGTGGCCCGTGAACAGTGCAGAACCCCGGCCGGGAATCTGATGGTACAAGCTCCAGTATGCGGCCGGGACAGTGTTCCGTCGCCCGCAAGCCCGACAGGCTGCACAGTTCCAGACGGCTGATTCCCGGTACCTCGGAGGCAGGGGTAAACCGGGAGTCGCTGTCTATCTGCATGAGGATTTTCAATGCCAGGGAAAGGGGGATGGAAGAGCCTGGTTTGCCCATGACGGTTTCTCCGGAAAAGTTTCCCATCCAGACACCGATGGTATATTTCCGGCTGCTCCCCAGGGCCCATATATTATTGAACTGGTTGGACGTCCCTGTCTTGAAAAGACCCTCAAAGGGACGGGGCTGGGCGGAAAACGGGTTTTTTATGTGCCGGGTGAGGATGTCCCGCAGTAACGCGGCGGCAACCGGGGTAAATACCCTCACCGGCTCCCGGCTCTGACGGGGGGTGAACCCCAGGGGTATGAAAAGGCCGTCCCGGGAAAATACGGAAAAGCCCTGGACCAGCTCGTAAAGGGATACCTCGCCGTTGCCGACGGCAATGCCGCTGCCCAGGGTGTCCCGCTGGGCCTGAATGGATGAAAAACCGCAGCGGATCAGGACATCGGCAAAGTTCTGTACCCCCAGATGCACCACCGTGTCTACTGCCGGGATGTTCAGACTGGAAACCAGGGCTTTGCGCAGGAGTACGGGCCCTCTGTAGCGGTTGTCGTTGTTCTGGGGCATATACACCTCTGTTTCTCCCAGGGTGAGGGGTACGTCAGCCAGCATGGTTGCAGGGTGATAGCCCTTTTCTATGGCGGCAGCGTATAAAAAGGGTTTGAGGGTAGAGCCGGGCTGGCGCTCCATTCGGATGCCGTCGATCTGTCCGCTGTGTTCCTCGTCATACCAGTCCCCTGATCCCAGGTAACACAGTATTTCACCTGTTGCGTTTTCTGTGATGAGGACAGCCCCGTTGGTGATGCGGAATTCCCCGGCACTGGAAAGCTCGGCGCGGAGCATGCCCAGTACGTTTTCCTGAAGGCGTATATCCAGCCCTGTCTGCACCTCCCCGCGGCCCCGGTCTTCTGTCGTGTCAAGACAGCCCGACAGGGCACGGACAAAATGTGGTGCCCTGTTTTCGAAGGGTGCCTGGGGAGCCGGTTGGGCAAGGGCGGCCTTGAGGTCGCCTGGGTCTATATTCCAGCGCCGGGCGGTTTTCAGGGCCGCCTCGTAAAGAAAGAGATTATCCTTTACCGGTGTGTAGAGGGCCGGTCTTCGGGGGATGATGGAAAGGAGGAGAACTTCCGAGGGTGTCAGGGTGCTGAGGTCACGGCCGAAAAACCCCTGGGCGGCGGAGGATATGCCCTCGATATTATTGCCGAATGGTAAATGATTCAGCCATAGCTCGAGGATCTCTTTTTTGGATAATTTCAGCTCCAGTTTGACGGCCTTCAGTGCCTCGGCTATCTTCCCCGGGTATCCTCCCCCGGTTGGCCAGATCATGGCGGCGAGCTGCATGGTAACGGTGGAGGCCCCGGATTCAATCGTTCCTGAACGCAGGTTGGTCCATGCAGCGCGGAAGACCGCGACGGGATCTATCCCCGGATGAAAGTAGAAGAAACGGTCCTCCGAGCGCAGGAAACCCCGGACGATCCAGCCGGGAATGTGTTCAAGCTCACGGTATTCCCGGCGCAGTCCGTCTTCGACTGGCAGGACCGCGACACAGACCCCGCTGCGGTCCAGGATGCGCCGGGAATTCTTCCTGCCCACAAAGGCTGTCAGCCGGGGGTCCGGCCACAACCCCCACAAGAGGACACCCAGTACCAGACCCAGGAAAAATGCAGCGGGAATCAGTCTTCTATTATGCCGAGCCATCCGGCGCTTCTTCCAAACACTTCTTCTTCATACAGACACTGGGCAAAAGCCCCCGGTGTGGGGTACACCCCGGGATACACCGCCCGGAACAGGAAACGGTATTCCTGCTTGCCCGCATAGAAATGGGTTATCTCGTAGCGGACTTCGTTTTTCATGATACGCATGAAGGGTTTGATCCAGGAAATATAGCCGTCATCGTAATACCCTTCTCCGACATATTCGGTTTCCGTTCCCCAGTCCATGTCCCGTGACCATGAGCGGCTGTTCACGCCGCCCTCATCATAATAGCCCGGGGTGGAGACAAAACTCGCGTCCAGTATATCGCAGCCCGACGGCACCGGTACCCGTAAATTGACCATTGACCGGTCCCGGGCCGATGAGACCACCACTTTCATCCGGTAAGTCTGTCCCGGCACCAGTGTTTCAATTTCCTGTCCTTCGAGGTTTTCTATGCGGGAGTATATGCTGAAACCCTCATCCCGCGGATAGAGGACCTCGTTGGGCAGGGCGTAGGTAATGACGGCAGAATAGTATACCGGGGCGCTTCCCTGCCGGAGGAAGGTCAACGGAAGCACCTCGTTGCGGGGGAGGGAGGCCAGGGGATCGTCGAAGAGGCCGAAGTTTTTGGTGAGAGGATATACCGAATCGGTGCTTATTTCGGCTATCTGTGTACCGGCGAGGCTGACCGTTGCCGTGGTGGTCACGGGATTGTCCAGGTAGTCCTGCAGGCGTGCTGCGGTGGATACAAGGACCCACCATGTATCGCTGATGCTGTTCCAGTACCCGTGTTTCTGACGGTCCATGATGGAGTTGGAAACCTGGGCAAGAAGGCTTTTGTCGCTGTCCAGGCGGTAGATGAGTTCCTGAAGGAGGGACATCGCCGTGAGTTCGGAGTCAAAATAAAACCGCTTTTCATAGGTTTCGTACAGATCAATGCTCCGTGTCCCCAGTTTGATGAATTTCTTTATCCGTTTCAGGCAATCATTCGCCTTGCTTTTCTGTCCCAGGGCCTCGTAGGACAGTCCGAGGAACCCGTACCCGGTAATGCCGTTTTCGTCTTCCGTTTTTAGAAAGCTGTCCAGCTGGGGGCTTACGTCCCTGCCGTTCAATGAAAGCACATACAGAGCGTAGCGTTTGACATAGTCGGACACCATGTTGTTGTTGTACAGCCCCGACAGGTAGGTCAGGAGGTTCCGCAGGACCGGCGGCGGTACCTTGTGGCCCCGGGCCGCGGCGAGAGTCAGGAAGTGGGCTGTTTTCACCGAGTGATAGGACGAGGGTATGTCCCCCGACGGATAAGGGCAGATACCGCCGGAAGAAAGCTGGTAGGACGGAACGCTGTCTAAAAAACGTTTCACTTCGCCGGGGTTTTCCAGAAAGCCCAGGGAGGCAAGCTCTTTGCCGAAGAGCACAAAGGGCAGGGCCCTGGACATGCGGGCATCATAAAAAGCCTGGTCCCGGTCGATCATGTAGGTTATCCCGTCCTTGAGGCGGCTTAATGGATTGCCCGACAGGGACAGGGAAACCGCTCCGAACCCTTTTGTAATATTCTGCGGAAGGACAAGGGCTTCCTGCATATTGTCCTGGGTATCGAGACTGCCGGCAACGGTGAAGGCCTCGGCAATTAAAGGTTTCTGAATTTCCAGTTGTGCCTCGAGCTGTTCGGATAGTACATCGGAGACAAGAGTGAACACAAACACCGCCGTTCCGGCTTCCCTTGCGCTCAAGGTAAAGGGCACCTCTGTGGTGGCGTTGGCATCCAGGGTCAGGCGCTTTTCGGTTTGACCTTCTATGGTGATGCCCTTGGCTTCACAGCGCACGAGGACATCCTGAGAAGAGGGTGACAGGTTTGTCAGAAGGACACCGGCATGTGCCGTATCCCGGTATCTGAGGGCCATGGGCAGCGACGAACGCATGGTGATGGGGTTCCGTACGTTCATTTCCGTCTCGACACGGCCGAATTTCTGGCCTTCCACCACAATGGCGGTGGTGCGGTAGGTCGTGAGGGTATCGGGAAAGGTGAAACGGTGAACGACTTTCCCCCGGGCGTCGGTACTCAGGTAGGGTTCAAATACCGCCAGGGGATTGAAGTCCTTGCGCTTGTTGAGTTTGTCATCTCCCCCCTGGAGATCGGTGATTTCATAGGTGACCGGATCCATCAGCAGACTGCGGGAATCGGCGCCGGCGGTACCGAGGGGGAATTTATAGTCGGCGTAGAAGAACTCAACCGGGTCGGGCACATGGTAATTGATGAGGTCAACTACACCCCTGTCCACCGCCAGGAAAGTGACTTCGGCGTTCGGTACCGGCACACCGTTCTGGGTGACGGTAATTTCCACTTCGCCTTCTTCCCCGGGGGCGTATATCTGTTTGGACGGGGTGATGGTCACGTCGAAGGTGACCGGTTCCTTGGATACATGGATCTTTGCCAGGCCGAAGAGCCCTTTGGGTTTGCCCAGGTCGGGTTCGTAATAGGAACCGGGGACCCCGGTACGGGGGGAATAGGATGAAAGGGCCGCGTAGACAACAGGCAGGTGTTCTTCTTTGACCGGTATCTCGATTACCGAGGCGCTTCCTTCAAGGGTGATTATTTTTTCCCAGAATATGCCTTCCCGCTCAAGGGTAAGAAGGTAACGGCCCTTTTCTATGGGGGATTTCACAAGAATCCGGGCGGTTTCTCCGCTCTTGTACTCGTCCTTGTCGCAGATGAGCTCTATTTCTTCCGGGTTACCCTGGTTCCACTGGACATAGCGGGAACCAGTGGCGTAAAAGTTTATGCGCGAGATGACGGTCCTTCCGTTTTCGTCGGTTGCGCTGAACTCAAGTGAGTATTCGCCGCTTTCCGGCGGGGTGACGGTAAAACCGGTTCTGCCGTTTTTTGTCTCCAGATCGAAGGTTTCCACTGTTTCCTCAACCCGTTCCCACCGGGTGCTTATCCTTCCTCCTATGCCCCGCATCCGGGCCGTCTGCCAGCTGTGTTTTTTCAGGAGTCCGGTTACGGCGGCTTTTTCGTCCAGCAGCATACCGCCGGGGGTGACAAGCACAAGGTCCCCGGTCTGCTCTACACCGGCCTTTACAAAGGTAGACCAGTAACCCTTTTCGTTGGAGGTGAATTTACTGCCGATGTAAAAGGCGGCGGGATGGACCATGAACGAGGCCGAAGCGCTCAGTTCCTGGCGGGCCGGGTCCTGGACCGCCAATTCGGCGGTATACGCGTAGGGAATCCCCGGCATGACATCCTTGCCGCTGGGTGCTTTCATGACGGTTTTGCCGTCGCCGTCCAGAATACCCTCGGTCCTTTCCAGGGACCGGGTGCCGTCCCAGGCGTAGGGTGAAAACCGGTAACTCTTCCACTCATTTCCCGGCGGACGATAAACAGTGGGTGTGTAATGCCAGGAAGCGGTGTAGCGTCCTCCCGACACCCCGCCGCCGGACAGATAGGATGCTTCCCCCCGGGCGGACAGTTCGTCGGTCATGAACCAGGTCCTGTCAGCAGGAGTGAGGGACACGAAGAACTCGGCCCGGCGGAAATTCGCCACCTGAAAACTGATGGATGTATCATGGTCTCCGCGGGAATATTCCAGAAGGTAATTACCCGGATTGAGGTTTTCACCAATCTGCCAGGTTCCCCAGAACCCTCCGGCTTTGGTGGTGAAGCCGCTGGTAGTGAATACGGGTTTTGTATTATACCCCTGGGGGCGTATGGACAGGGAAAAACTGCCGTAGTAGTTGCTGTAGGCTCCGGTATTCCAGTGGCGGTCGATACCGCGGTAGGTGAGGGTTTCCCCCGGTTTATACAGCCCGCGGTCGGTGAACATGAAGGTTTCGGCCCTGGCTTCTTCTATCCGGGAGGGCTGTGACGTGTTGTAGACGCCAAAACGGTAATGGCGGTGGGTCCCGTTTGGTTCGAACACCGCCCGGTCAGAGTCTTTTATGACTTCCACCCGGATATGGTCCTTGTAGCCCTGAACAAAGCTGCTGCGGTATTCCCCCGGAGACAGTTCAAATACCGCCAGTCCGTCTGTGTCTGTTTCGGCCGTATTCCGCTGCAGGGTTTTATTCAGCAGGTTTACCCGTGCCCCGGGAACCGGATTGCCGGTGGACAGGGCATTGACCCACACCAGGACCCGGTCGTATCCGTAGCGGCAGGTGATCCCCAGATCGGTGACCTGGACCTGGAGATTGTTCTGTGAATAATGCCGGTTTCTTCTGTTTTTGGGACTGAAATTCCAGGCTATGCCCACGGCCCCTTTTCCGTCTTCGTTCAGGTAGGGGCTCAAGTCCAGGACTTCAAAGTGTTTTATGTTTTTTTCAATGCCTTCAAATGAATATGGTCCGAGTTCCCCGGGAGGAAAGCTTGCGTAGGGATTATCAATTTTGGCAATTTTCCAGTCTCCTTCCCACACATTCTGAAACTCGTAAATGATCTTCGGGGCGTAAGCAGCCTCCAGGAATTTTGTGCCCCGGTTGGGGAAGTAGTAGTAGGAGGTCGCAGGACCGATTTCCACGGGTACGCTCAGATTATTACCGAGCCTTCTGCCGTAAATGTCGGCTATGTCAGGCGAAATATACACTGTATAGGTGGATTCATAGCTAACCGGCAGGTTGTTGATTTTTATATAGGAATCCCACACCTCCACAAGGCTGTCCAGATCCTGGACATCCAGATCGGTGGTGATGCGGCCTTTCACGCTTTCCTCATTCAGGGGGTGGGAGAATTCCAGGAACAGCGGGTTGGAGTCCCCCTGGGAACTCCGGGGAAAAGCCCAGGAATAGCTGGATTGTTCCTTGAACAGGAAGGGCTTGATGGTGTGATATTCCATGACCTGGGCGTCCTGGCGGCCGATGTTCCCTTCTGCGGACCTGGCCCCGGGTTCAAGGCGTATCTGGACCTTCCGGTTTTCGGAAAGGGCTTTTTCGTCCAGGGTGAGTATCAGCATCCGGGAAAGGGTCATCTCTTCCATGTCGGGATAATCAGCCGCTGAAGGCCGGGCTGTCTGAAAGGAAAGATTGTCCTGGCCGTGTACCACCGATATATGGGACTGCACGACACCCGCTTGAACGGGCGCGTTGAACACAAGGGTGATTACTGCGGCATCCTTCATGGGAACGTCTTCCATGTCGATGTATTCCCCCTCGCCGGGATAGCCGGGGTACATCTGGACAATCTTCAGATACTCATTGAAAAAGGTAAAGGTAAAATCTTCTTCAAGCTGTTTTCCCCCGATGGAGGATATGTCTTTACGGAGGGTGACGGTATACAGTTTCTGGCCTTCCATGGGATCTTTCGGCTCAAAAGAAAGCAGGCGGGAGCCGTACCATCTGAACAGGCCTTCGGTTTTCGGCTCAATTTTCATATAAGGGAGGCTGGTCATCGGTTCACCCAGTTTTCCCAAAGGAACCATGGGGTGATTAAAGGACACAAAAATATCCGGACGCTTCATTTCTACCGGCAGCTCTCCTTCGGGACCGAAGGAGGTAACGGTAAGGGGCTCGTCTCCTTCATACAGGGCAAAGGGGTTCTCCTTGTCGTCCGGCGAAAAATACTCAACCGACGAGGCCGACACTCCTTCCCGGGGGCGGAAAGCTACAGAAAGGGCCTCGGGAGTGTCGGGGTCGCGGGTTTCCTGGCTTGGCTGACCTGCCTCGGCTCTGGTGCAGGACAGGGGCAGCAGGGCACAGAGGGCCGCGGCGGCGAATACTGCAGCAGACAGACAGGAAAGTGTGGAACGGTTTTTTTTCATGAAGACCTTCCTTGATTCATATATGTGTATTTGACGCGATAGACCGCGGTATTGTCAATCAAATAGTGACTATTTTGTTTGGCGAATCTTCAATCAGAAATATGTGTTCATACCGTCCGGTGGTTTCAAACTCTTCCCAGTTTTCGAACTCTTCCATGGCCAGGAGAGACAGGACGTCGGTCAGGTCGCGGAAGGATTCACTCAAGGTGTAACGGCAGAAGAGTTTTTTTGATTCCAGAATTTCCTTGATCTTCGGGTCCCGCTCCTTGTCCGGATCGGAAAAGTCCCGGAGATTCGCACGGAGGCCCCCGTACCAGGCTATGTCCATGTCGATGAGCACGAGTTTTTTATAGGGGTCCTGATAAAAGAGTTGGTAGATACCCGACATGGACGGGACTTTCTGTCTGATGGTAAAACGGTCCCCCGGAAGGATCGGCGACCAGTGTACCGTGAATTGGGCGTCCGGGGGTATGACTTTCTTTTTGATTACCGGTTTTGTTTCCACTTGCATTTTTACTATACCAGATAGATCCCCTAATGCATACACTCAGAACTTGACGCCGCCGCCGATCCCCCCTACAATTTTGCCATGTACACGACCGGTCGGAAATATTTTGAAAATGTGTTTTTTCCCATCTCGATTGATGAAGTATCCGGCTTCGTAAAACCGAAAACCCCGGAGAAACGTTTTTCGATTTCCTATATACAAACAGGGGAAGCGGTGTTCGAGAGCGCCGGAAAATCATATGTGCTGCAGGCACCGGTCCTGCTGCTTCAGAATGAAGAAACGGAAATGAGCGTTACCCATACTGCCGGCCTTGACTGTGCCTCGGTGTTTTTTCATCCGTCGGTTATCAATTCGCATCTTGATTATGACATTCTGAGAAAAAGGAAAAAAGCGGAGTATATCACAGACACCCAGGATACCTATCTTTTTGAGGTCTTTGGTACCGACCCTGAATCGGTCAGGGTTCTCCCCTTGAACAGTCACAAGAACAGCGAGTGCGAATTCCTGTTCAAGAAACTCATTCATGCCGTTGCCCACGATGAAACGGATTATTGCCCCTGCTGGATGCGCGCGGTCCTCATTTCCCTGCTGATTTTCCTGCTGGACATGGAAAAGGATATCGACGAGGTTATCGAGGTTTCTACCCACCCATACGACTTCAAGGATGTCATCCTCTATCTGTATTCTCATTACCGTGAAGATCTCACCCTTGGGGGGATCGCGAAGGAGTTTGGTACCAACAGGACCACCCTGAATGAAAAATTCAGACGGACTGTCGGCTGTTCCGCAATGGCTTTCGTCCGGAACATCCGGGTGACTGCCGCGGCTAAATACCTGCGCACGACCGATGAGTCCGTAACCCGGGTGTGTACCGATTCCGGATTCAAGGACGTGAGTTATTTCTGCAAGCTGTTCCGTCAGACTTTTGGCACATCCCCGAAAGAATACCGGAGCATGTACAGCCAGACCGGAGACAAGGTCCAGGTGTAGCCGGTTGACAACAGGAAATATTCCTCAACCCTTGGATGATTTGCACATAGTGCCGTAACCACTGTAAAAACTCATAACAAATTCCCCATCATGTTCATACACTTTCTGCATACGTGCCGGATGAGACTGCGGTCAAACCCGGACATCATCAAAGGAGATTGTATGAAAAAGCTAGTGTTGGCGATTTTTGTGTTGTGTCTGTGTGTTTCCATGTATGCAGGAGACGATAAACCGGAAGATGACAAACTGGTGATACTGTGGACAAGCGGGGACAGGGAAGTGGCTTTGAAAATGGCGTTCATGTACACCCTCAACTCCAGACGATACGGCTGGTGGGACGATATCACCTTTGTGGTCTGGGGTCCTTCCGCAAAACTGTTGAGCGAGGACACAGAACTTCAGCAGTCGATCAAACAGATGAAGGAAATGGGGGTGACCTTGAAAGCGTGCAAGATGTGTTCCGACCAGTACGGTGTTTCTTCCAAGCTGAGTGCTTTGGGTATCGAGGTCAAATACATGGGAGAACTCACCGACTACATCAAAAACGGCAGGAATATTCTCACCTTCTGATACAAGAGTGTGTGTTGACAGGTCAAAACAGGCGGGTTTTTACATGACCGGAAACGCGCGTTCCGCCTTTTTCGTGAAATTCTCTGTAAGAATGTCTGCGGCGTGAACGCCGTTCAGGATCAGACTGCGGGATATGTCATGGACAAACCCGTCTGAACCGCTCACCATGTAACAGGTCTTGAGGCTGTTGTTATTGATAAGAGCGGCCACTGTGTCATTAAGTACCGACGGCAGGGCCGGCCGGCCGATGCGGATCTGGGGCGTGGGGTACCGGGACAATTCTTCTTCGTAGAGGTATTCCCTGCCGACGTGGATGAGCCGCCAGCTGTAATCCAGAGCCTCCTGCTGTATCTGGCGGATGATGCCGCGCATGGGCGTGATGCCGATGCCTCCGGCTATGAACACGATATGGGAACCTGGGGCAACATTTGTCAGGGTGAACTCTCCCTTTATTTTGAACATACGAACCTGTGATCCGGGTTTGAGGGTATTGAAAATCCTCTTGAACTCGGAGCCGGAATCGTTGGTCATGGAAAAAACCAGGTCAGTATCGTTGGTACTTGATGCAATAGACATATGACGTACCCTGGATTTGCTGTATTCCGGTCCCGGTGCCTCAAGATGGACATATTGTCCGGGCAGGAACGGGACCGGGTTTTCTCCCTTCATTACATACGTACTGGTTCTGCTTCCTTCAGTCGTAACTGCGGTAATTTCAAGATCATACATGGTATACCTCAGTGATGGATCTCCTGACATGCTGTTTCTCCTTGACACAAAGCCGTTTGCGGCCATCGATCATTTATTGTTAATAAATATTACTAAATAAGTCAACAATAGCAGACCGCTTTGACATGATTATCCCGGAAAGCGACAGGAGCGCACGGAATTAAAATGTACGTATCATGATAAATTCTTCAGGGCGCTCTTCCTGTACTCTGAACCCTGCCCGGGTATAGAGCCTGCAGGCAGGGTTGGCTTTCTGGACCGAAAGGGACAGGCTGGAAAACCCTTCACGCCCAAGCACCTGGATGAGTGTTCCGATAAGTGCGGTACCAAGTCCCTTACCACGGTGTTCGGGCAGTACGGAGATGGAGAGTTCAGGTGTGGTGTCATTTATGTTGCCGTAACCTCTTGGTGAGCCGCTTAGTATGCGGCTCCAGGCGGCGCCGGTTATGAGGGGCGTTCCGGCCTTTTCTGTATCGTGTTGCGCCAGGATGCAGTAATCGCCATTTGTCCGGCTTCCCTGGACGAAATTCTCATAGTACAGCCTGATGGATGGATCCTGCAGGATGGAACAGGGGAGAGGCTGAGCATTTTCAGGTACAAATATTGCAGTATACGTGAACTGTTTAAGAAGGTGTGCTTCGGATTGCAGGAGATCACGGACAATATAACCGGGAGGCACAGGTATCATGACGTGTATGATACCCCGCTCTCCCGATCAGGAATAGGGAATATTCAGTTATTCTTTGTTTTCTTCCTCTTCTGTATTTTTGAGTACGCCGCAGGTTGAAATACCGAAAGGTACATACAGCGGACAGAAACTGATTGCTGAGGTAAGGACGAAAACCGTGGCAATAATTCCCAGAACGAAGGCGGCGATGCCCCCGACCACGCCGGTAAATACCAGGACTGCCAGAAGTATGGCCACCGTGATACGGATTAACTTGTCGACTGTTCCCATGTTCTTTTTCATTTCATGCCTCCATACCCTGTAATATACCAAAATTGGCGGCCCTTATGGGAAAAACATTTCCGCTGCCTGTTTAAAGGCAGCAGAATATGTAATGTCTGTTAGTATTTTTTGTCTGCGTATTCCACCCAGCCGCCGGCGAGTACCAGGTCCCGGTTGAAATCGCTCACGATGAAAGGCACTGTTTTCTTAAGCTCTCCGTGAGAAAAGGTAAAGGTGCCCTGTTCAAAGTCGGTGGACACGACGGCGCCTGTCCCGGCAAAGCCGGCAAAGAGATCATCGATCGTGTCGGACGGCAGTTCCACCGCCATCATGCCGCAGTTGAACATGTTCTGTTTGAAAATACGCGCGAAGTTTTCTGCAATGACCAGGTTGATTCCGTTGACCTCAAGCGCCCAGGGCGCATGCTCGCGGGATGATCCGCAACCGAAGTTTTCCCTTGTGATAATCACGGAAATGCCTTCCAGGTTTTTCGAGGGATCAAACCCCTTGAGTTTTAAGTCTTCAAGAAGAAAGGGGGCAAGTGCCTCCTTGGTTATCTCTGTAAGGTATTTGGCCGGGATGATCTCGTCGGTATTTATGTCCGACCGGTCCAAAAACAATGCGTTGCCGTTAAAGTTTTTCATACCATGCTTCCTTTGCTTTCTAATGGATTATTGCGCTGCAGTAATGACGCCGGCGATTCCCGACGCGGCAGCCGATGCGGGGCTCATGAGGTGAACCATACCGCCTTTGCCCATACGCCCGTTGAAATTCCTGTTGGTGGTGGACGCGCACACTTCTCCTGCGGCGAGAACACCGTTGCTCATGCCCAGACAGGCGCCGCAGGTGGGGTTTGTCACACAGAATCCGGCATCCATGAATATTTCGATCAGGCCTTCTTTCAATGCCTGGCTGAAAATTTCCGGTGTGGCGGGGGACACGATGCCCCTTACATCCGGATGGAGTGATTTCCCTTTCAGCACTGCCGCAGCCTGCCGCAGATCCTCGATGCGCCCGTTGGTACAGGACCCGATGTAAACCTGGTCAATTTTTGTGTTTTCAAAATCGCTTATGTTTTTTACCTGGTCGGGTTTATAGCCGAAGGTAGATACGGGCCTTAGAGAGGCGCAGTCGATGGTGATTTCTTTTTCATATACCGCATCGGAATCGGCGTTCCATTGTGCGTAAGCCGCAAGGGCTTCTTCTTTTGAGGCGAAATCACTTTTAATGAAAGGCCACAGATAATCAACAGTCGTCATGTCCGCTTTACATATCCCGCTGGTTGCTCCTGCTTCAACAGCCATGTTCGACAGGGTCATTCTTCCCTCCATGGACATGCCGTCCACTACCGGGCCTGTGAATTCCATGACCATGTTGGTCGCACCGTTAACGCCTACCGTTTTAATGACGGTGAGGATCACATCCTTTGGGTAAACCCCCGGGACAAGATCACCTGTGAGATTGACCTTCATCGTTTTAGGGTATTCGAAGGCGCAGACTCCCTTGAGTATGCCGACTTCCAGGTCCGTGGTTCCTACACCTGCAGCGAAGGCGCAGAAAGCTCCGTGGGTACAGGTATGGGAATCCCCCATGATGACGGTAAAACCGGGACGCACAAAGCCTTTTTCGGGGAATATTGCGTGGCACACGCCGTTTTTCCCGATATCGAAGAAGTCGCGGATATTGTTCCGCTTTGCCCAGTCCCTGAGGATTTTTCCCTGTTCCGCTGTTTTGGAATCCTTGGCAGGGGTCACATGATCGATCACCGCCTTGATGTTTTCCGGGTTGTGAACTCTGTCTTTACCCCGGGATACCAGATCGTTGATGGCGATCGGGGTTGTGATTTCATGGCAGAATACCCTGTCCAGGGAAATCACCTGGATAGTCCCCGACGGGTTGTCTACCCGGTGGGCGTCGAAAATTTTTTCCGCGATTGTTTTTCCCATACAAATCTCTCCTGTTATTGTATATGTTTAATCCCTGCTATGCGTTGGATGAAAAAAGCCGGGGCGGGGTTACGATCCAGAGGGCCTTCATCTTCTTTTTACTGCGGTTTCTTAATGAGTGGGGAACGTCTGAAGGAAAACTCACACAGTCCCCGGCCTTCAGCATGTGGGTTTCTCCACCGTAGGTGATGTCTGCTTCTCCCTCCAGAATGAAGCCCAGTTCCTGTCCCTTATGGCCGTATTCCTTGTCTTCCTTCTTGTAGTCAGGGTCTATGGTAAGGACAAAGGCTTCGATGGCGTATTCGTCGTCGTTCTCGCTTATGATGGACAATTCTTCAAAAGCGAGTCCCTCCTGGGTATGGACCGTTCTGGACCCCTCCCGGATGATTGAAAGGCCTTTGCGTTTTTTATAGTCCCGGAACAGATACTCCAGATCGATATTGAGGGCGTCTGCAATGGCAATGAGGGTATCCACCGAGGGGGACACCTTGTTGCGCTCAATCTGGCTGACCAGGCTTTCACTCACGCCGATCCTGGATGCGACATCCTTGAGGGTGACCCCCTTCCGCTCGCGTATCTTGCGTATTTTGTCACCAAACTGATGAGTTACCTGATCTTTCAACGGCTGCCTCTCTTAAGTATTTATAAAGACACTTTAATATAAATTAAGGAAAGGGGTATGTCAAGAACTTTGCAGGGTCTTTTTCCGGTGCCGACAGGGGAAATGTCTCGTGGATTATTTCAGCAGCACCCGGGCCATATCGCTGTAGGGCAGCTGTTTGTTCCCGAGCTGATGCTGTATGAGACTTCCGGTGATGCTGGTCAAGGCAAGCGCGGCAAGGGCGGGAATATCATCTTTTTTGTTCTTGGGAAGGATACGCGCAAAACCGTCGGACAGAAGGTTGTTCCATTTTGTATAGGATGCCCGGAACCGTTTCATGAGTTCCTTATCACCGGAAATGGCTTCTTCTATCAGGTACAGGTGCAGCTTTGATCGTTGGGAAGCGTTTACTACCGTGCGGTAGACATGGGCGAGTATTTCCATGGGTTCGATCTCGCTGCTCATGTCTTTAAGCCAGCGGATAAGAGCGCGGGTAATTGTCTCCATGTGGTCCCGGGCAATATCGTAGATGAGTTCCCTCTTGGTGGTGTAGTAATAATACAGGGTTCCCTTGCTGATGCCTGCTTTTTTCGCGATATCGGAAAGGCTTGTTTTCTGGGCACCCTGTTTTTTGAACAACGTGTTTGCCGTATCCAGAATGAGTTTTCTGTTGTCTATGCCCTTGATCTTCGATTTTACTGCCATGTCCTGCTCCGTGGGGAAAATAGCGCCCTGCCATTTTTGTGCATACCAGTCTCTCGGCCGGTGGCCGATACACTTATCACCTACATTACTTTGAGGCAGGGTAAAGGTCAAGGAGAAAAAAATAAAGAAGGGCTTTCGTTACAATGCCCCTGCTGATTTTGCGAAACGTCCGTCCACGAATTTTTCCAGGTCGATTTTACCCGACATGGCGCTTACCTTGGTTGTCAGGTAATTCTGCATTGTTTCAAGTTCGTCGAGAACCGGGAGCAGACGTTTCGTGGACAGCTTCTGTACGGGAGCGTCAAGGACCATTTTCATGACCTCGAGGTCCTGCTTTAAAAAGCTCGCGCCGATTTTTATGGCTGTGTCTTTTTTTTCTTCCAGAAGTTTTCCCGACTTCACCAGGCTTGTCGTGAGCTCCTGGACGGCTTCGGGGTATTTCTGGATGATTTCATCGCGTGCGGCCACCACACAGCAGGGGTGTTCCGGCCAGATGTCTCTGGAAAGTTTGATTTCTTCTCCGAGGCCGGCGCTTATGACTTTGCTGCCCCAGGGCTCGGCTACGATGTAGCCGCCGATGTCGCCGTCTTCATCCCATTCGATTGCCTGGGGTATCTGGGAAGGGGCAACGGTCTCAAAAACCACGTCCTTACCGACACCTGT